>NZ_AP019700.1:5206178-5519414 GCF_006738645.1 Stella humosa
ACGAACCGATGAAGACCTTCTGCACCGCCACCTGGTTGAGCGGCATGCCCGCGGTCAGGCCCATATAGGCCAGCGCGCGCTCCATCGATTCGCGCTTGGCCTCGTCGGCGATCATGGCCGGGTCGGGCACGTTGGCGGTGATCGGCAGCACGTCCTCGGGGCTGGTGCCCCAGGTGACCTGCGGCACGATCTGGGCGGCATCGATGTGCACCACCTTGTCGTAGACCGCGCCTTCGTCGCTGGGCAGCGTCCGCCAATAGGCGACGGCCTGTTCCCAGGCGGCACCCTTGGGCGACATCGGCCGGCCGGCCAGGTAGGCGAAGGTGGTGTCGTCCGGCGCGATCAGGCCGGCACGCGCACCGCCCTCGATCGTCATGTTGCACACGGTCATGCGGCCTTCCATGGAAAGGTCGCGGATCGCCTTGCCGGCATACTCGATCACATGCCCGGTGCCGCCCGCCGTGCCGATCCGGCCGATGATCGCCAGCACGAGGTCCTTGCCGGTCACGCCCGGCGGCAGGTCGCCATCGACCTGCACCAGCATGTTCTTCGCCGGCCGCTGGATGATCGTCTGGGTCGCCAGCACATGCTCGACCTCGGACGTGCCGATGCCGAAGGCCAGCGCCCCGAACGCGCCATGGGTCGAGGTGTGGCTGTCGCCGCAGACGATCGTCGTGCCCGGCAGGGTGAAGCCCTGCTCCGGCCCGATGATGTGGACGATGCCCTGGCGCACGTCCTCGACCGGGAAGTAGGGCACGCCGAAGGCGGCCACGTTCTTCTCCAGCGTCTCCACCTGCAGCCGGGATTCCGGGTCGTCGATGCCGGCACTGCGGTTCAACGTCGGAATGTTGTGGTCGGCTACGGCGAGCGTGGCATCCGGGCGGCGCACCTTGCGGCCGGCCATGCGCAGGCCCTCGAAGGCCTGCGGGCTGGTCACTTCATGCACCAAGTGGCGGTCGACATAGAGGACGCAGGTGCCGTCCTCCTGGCGATCGACGACGTGGCTGTCCCAGATCTTGTCGAAGAGCGTGCGCGGCTTTGCCATGGCAGGGGCGATCCTCGGTATCTCCGGCGAAGACTGACCCCACGGATGCCGATGGCGAGTCCGCGGGGATGTCCTGGCCTTACTTCTTGGGTGCGGGCTTCCGGGCGCCGGCCTTCACGGGCACGGCGGTCTTCTTGATCACGGTCACGGCGTCGCCCGAATTGAAGCCCTTCTCGGCGATGCGCGCGGCCTTCCCGGTGCGACCACGGAGATAATAGAGCTTGGCGCGACGGACTTCACCGCGACGGATGACGTCGATGGCCGTGATGCGCGGCGAATGCAGCGGGAAGACGCGCTCCACGCCCTCGCCGTAGGAGATCTTGCGGACGGTGAAGCTGGAGTTCACGCCGGCATTCTTGCGGGCGATGCACACGCCCTCGAACGCCTGGACGCGCTCGCGCTCGCCCTCCACGACCTTGATGCTGACCCGCAGCGTATCGCCCGGGCCGAACATCGGCACGCCCCGCTCGGCCAGGAGCTTTTCGACCTGCTCGGCCTCGAACTTCTGAAGCACGTTCATCCTGTTACCCTTCCTTCACTGCCGGACGGCCTGGTGGCGGGCCCAGAGATCGGGACGTCGCTCGCGCGTCGTCTCCTCCGACTGGGCGCGCCGCCAGGCGCGAATATTCTCGTGGTGGCCGGAGGCAAGCACCTCCGGCACCTTGCGCCCCCGCCATTCCTGGGGGCGCGTGTAATGGGGGTACTCGAGCAACCCCCCTTCGAAACTCTCTTCCGCCAGGGTCTCGGCATCGCCCATGACGCCCGGCAGCAACCGAACGCAGGCGTCGATCAGGACGATGGCCGCCGGCTCGCCGCCCGACAGGACGTAGTCGCCGACGCTGACCTCCTCGACCTGCCACGCGTCTAGGACGCGCTGGTCGACCCCTTCGTAGCGGCCGCACAGCACCGTCACCTGCCGCTCCGCCGCCAGCGCCTGCACCCGGTCCTGGGTCAGCGGCCGGCCGCGCGGCGTCAGATAGATGAGCGGGCCGGCGCCGGCATGCTCGCGCTCCGGGCCGGGCGCGCCCATGACGGCGGCCAGCGCGGCGTCGATCACGTCCGGCCGCATTACCAGGCCAGGTCCGCCGCCGAACGCGGCATCGTCCACGGAACGGTGCTTATCACCCGCGAAATAGCGGATGTCCACCGCTTCCAGGGACCACAACCCGGCCGCCAGCGCCTTGCCGGCGAGCGAATGGCCGAGCGGCCCCGGGAACATTTCCGGGAACAGCGTCAGCACCCGCGCGGTCCAGCCGACGCCACTCATGGCCGGGCCTCCCGGTCGTCGCCCTGTACTTCGTCGCCCTGTACTTCGTCGCCCGGGACTTCGTCTTCCGCGTCCGCCAGGCGATCGTCCCGCCCGTCGCGCTCGTCCGGGCGCACCGGGTCGAGCAGGCCGGCCGGCGGATCGACGACGACGCGGCCACCGACCAGGTCGACCACGGGCACGATCGCGCGGGTGAACGGCACCAGCAGCGAGGGCCCCTGGGCCGGCCGCACTTCCAGCATGTCGCCGGCGCCATAGTTGGCGACCTCGAGCACGCGGCCGAGCGGCTGGCCCGCCACCGTCTCCACCGCCAGCCCGATCAGGTCGGCGTGGTAGAACTCTTCCTCGTCGGGTGCCGGCAGCGCCGAGCGCGGGACGAACAGCCGGGTGCCGCGCAGGGTCTCGGCCGCGTTGCGGTCGACGACCCCCTGGAACTGCACCACCACCGTGCCCTTGGCCTCGCCGACGACGCGCAGCTTCACCGGCCGCCCCGCCCCGTCGAGGAGCGGGTCGTACCGGCCGAAGCCGGCCGGATCGTCGGTGTAGCTCTTGATCCGCACGTTGCCGCGCACGCCATGAACGCCGACGACCTGGCCGACCAGCACCAGCGCGTCGCCGTCGCCAGCGGCGGCCTCCGCCCCGTTGCGTGTCATGGCCATCGGTCCGTCACCCGTCCTGGTCCGTTACCCGTTCCGGCGCCGGCTCAGGCGGCGTCCGCGGCGGCCTTGGCACGCTCCTGGGCCTTGGCCTTGGGGGCGCTCTGCTTGGGCGTCTCCTTGTGGACGACCGGCGCGCGCAGGCCGCGATCGGCCAGGAAGCGGGCGACGCGGTCGGTCGGCTGGGCGCCGAACTTCAGCCAGTGGGTGGCGCGCTCGTCGTTCAGGGTGATGCGGTCGGCATGGTCGCGCGCCAGCATCGGGTTGTAGGTGCCGAGCTTCTCGAGGAAGCGGCCGTCGCGCGGGTTGCGCGAGTCGGTGACGACGATCGAATAGAAGGGGCGCTTCTTGGCGCCGCCGCGGGCAAGCCGGATCTTCAGCATGGGTATTCGGTCTCCATTGGCCTTGATATCGGATCGAAGTTCAGTTGCTGCCCTCGGGCCGGATCAGCGCCGGCCGAACCGCGAGGGGTCGAATCCCTTTGGCATCATGCCGGGGCCAAGGCCCATGCCGGGCATGCCGCCCCGCATCATCCCCTTGGCGCCCAGCTTGCTCACCTGCTTCATCATGGTGCGCATCTGGTCGTACTGCTTCAGCAGGCGGTTGACGTCCTGGACGGAGCAGCCGGACCCGCTAGCGATGCGCTGCTTGCGCGACGCCTTGATCACTTCCGGCTTCTTCCGCTCCCCGCGCGTCATCGACAGGATGATGGCTTCCTGCTTCTTCAGCGCGGATTCGTCGATATTCGCCTCGGCCATCTGCTTCTTGATCTTGCCGACGCCGGGCAGCAGGCCCATCAGGCCCGACATGCCGCCCATCTTCTTCAGCTGGCGCAGCTGCGACAGCAGGTCGTCGAGGTCGAACTCGCCCTTCTGGACCTTGGCGGCCAGGCGCTCGGCCTCGTCCTTCTCGATCGTCTCGGTCGCCCGCTCCACGAGGCTGACAACGTCGCCCATGCCGAGGATGCGGCCGGCGATGCGCTCGGGATGGAAGGGCTCGATCGCGTCCAGCTTCTCGCCGGTGCCGATCAGCTTGATCGGCTGCCCGGTGACGGCGCGCATGGACAAGGCAGCGCCGCCGCGGGCGTCGCCGTCGACCCGGGTCAGCACGATGCCGGTGATGCCGATCTGCTCGGCGAAGCTCTTGCCGACATTGACCGCGTCCTGGCCGGTCATGGCGTCGACGACCAGCAGCGTCTCGGTCGGCTTGGTCGCGTCGCGCACTGCCGCGACCTCGGCCATCAGGGCCTGGTCGATGTGCAGGCGCCCGGCCGTGTCGAGCATCAGCACGTCGTAGCCTTCCAGGCGCGCCGTCTGCAGCGCGCGCCGGGCGATCGCCAGCGGCGGCTCGCCGGTCACGATCGGCAGCGTCGGCACCGATGCCTGCTCGCCCAGCACCGCCAGCTGCCGCTGGGCGGCCGGCCGGGCGACGTCGAGCGAGGCCATCAGCACGCGCTTGCGCTCGCGGGTCTTGAGGCGCAGGGCGATCTTGCCCGTTGTCGTCGTCTTGCCCGAGCCCTGGAGGCCCACCATCAACACGACGACGGGGGCGGCCGCCTCGAGATTGATCTCGACCGAGGCCGTGCCCAGCATCTCGACCAGATGGTCGTGGACGATCTTGACGACCATCTGGCCCGGCGTGACCGAACGCACGACCTCCTGGCCGACCGCCTTCTCGCGCACCTTCTCGATGAAGTCGCGCACCACCGGCAGGGCGACGTCGGCCTCCAGCAAGGCGACGCGGATCTCGCGCAGCGCCTCGCCGACATCGGACTCCGACAGGGCCCCGCGCCGCTTCAAGCGGTCGAAGACACTGCCGAGGCGCGTCGTCAGGCTTTCGAACATGCACTCACCCTGCCAGTTCCCCTAAGGCCCGCCCCCAGGAGGAGGCGCGCCCAAACGAAAGCGGGCCGGCGCGCGACACTCGCGGACCGGCCGGCCCCCTCGGGGGCTTTGGTTTTCTCGGAAGTTCGAGAACGGGGCAGTGTCTAGTCGCAGTGGCCGCGAAGGTCAAGCGAGGCGCAACTCTCGCATCCCAACATCGGCCAACAGATCGGCCAATTCTGTTGCGATCTGCTGATTCACCTACCGGTTACGGCCGTTTGGCCGATCCCAAGATCGGCCAAACGGCAACCATGAAGCATCACTGCGTCGGCGAGAAAGTCGCTGGCAGGTACAGCTCGGACTTCATGTCGATCAGCCGGTCGGTGCGGCCCTTGGGCGGCCACAGGCCCTTCTGCTGCGCCTCGGTGCGGATCTCCAGGCGGGCGTTCATGCTGGCATAGGGCCAGATATGGACGAAGCGGGTGCCGTTGCCGGTGACCGAATACATGCCGACCAGCGGCGTCGAGAGCGCCAGGCGGCCAGGCAGCGTCTCCTCCCAGCCGGCGATGGTGGGCGCCAGGCCGTGCGGGGCCATCATGTAGGTGCGCACCTCGTAGACCGGGCCGTACTTGCCCGGCCGGATCGCCGGCAGGAAGGGGAAGGGCTGGTAGGCATCCATCGTCCGCGACACGGTGACGTCGCCGATGCCGAACGGGTTGTCGGATTCGGTGATCGCGGCATGGTCGGCCAGCAGGCCGGCGCGGTCGTCGCCATAGCCGCGCAGGACCATGATGGTGTTCAGCAGCCCGACCTCCGCCACCCAGCAGCCGAGCAGTTCGCCCGACGATGCCGTCGAGGACAGCCAGGCTTCCAGGCGCGGCAGGGCCTGGGCGACCGTCGCCGGGCGCAGGGTCAGCGTCGTCAGATCGTAGAGCATCGGGGGCGTTCCTTCCGCGCGTCGTTGCGGGGTGCGGCCCCGCCTTCGTCTCTTCAATGATTGCCACGGAAGGCGGGCGTTCGGATAGGGTGTGCGCCATGCCGATCGCACCCGTTTCACCCGGTCCTCTGAACCTGATCACCGACGTCGCCGGCTTGGCCGTCGGCAATGCCCAGGATGCGCGCGTGCGCTCGGGCGTGACCGTGCTGCTGGCCGACCGGCCGGCCGTGGCTGCCGTCGACGTGCGCGGCGGCGCGCCCGGCACCAGCGAGACCGATGCGCTCGACCTCACCTGCATCGCCGGCGGGCGGATCGAGGCGCTGGTGCTGTCGGGCGGGTCCGCCTTCGGGCTCGACGCCGCGTCGGGCACGCGGCAGTGGCTGGCCCGCGCCGGCCGCGGGCTGGCCTTCGGCGGCACCGTCGTGCCCGTGGTGCCGACCGCCATCCTGTTCGACCTGACCAATGGCGGCGACAAGGCGTGGGGCGACGAGCCGCCCTATCGCCGGCTGGCGGCACTGGCCTGCGATGCCGCCGCCGACCGGTTCGACCTGGGCAATGCCGGGGCGGGCATGGGTGCCCGCGCCGGACAGTTGAAGGGCGGGCTCGGCAGCGCCTCCTGGCGGCTGGCCGAGGGGCCGACGGTGGGCGCGCTGGTCGCCGCCAACCCGTGGGGCAGCGTCATCCATCCCGGTACCGACAGCTTCCACGCCTGGGCGCTGGAGCAGGCGGGTGAACTGGGTGGCCAGGCGCCGCCCGACCGGCCATTCGACGTGGCCCAGGACCTGGACGGCAAGCGCGCCATCCCCGGCGGCAACACCACCATCGGCATCGTGGCGACCGACGCCGACCTGACCCAGACAGAAGCCCGTCGCCTGGCGCTGATGGCCCATGACGGCTTCGCGCGCGCCATCCGCCCGGTCCACACGCCCTTTGACGGGGACACCATCTTCGCCATCGCCACCGGCCGCACCCCCCTGCCGGAGCCGCGGCCCATGTGGCTGGCGCGGCTGGGCACGCTGGCGGCCGATTGCATGGCGCGCGCCATCGCCCGCGGCGTATATGCCGCCGATACCATCGGCCCGATCGAGGGCTACAAGGACTTCCGCGCCCGGCTGCGGGCCGGCCGGGGCTGACCATCCGTTTGGAAGCAGGAGACGCGTTGCCATGCCATTGGGTTTGACCACCGAGGAGCGCGCGCTGCAGGCACGCGCGGCCGAATTCGCCGCGACGGTGGTACGTCCGCAGGCGGCCGAGACCGACCGGTCGGAGCAGTATCCCTGGGACGTGGTGAAGGCCCTGGCCGCGGCCGGCTTCACCGGCATGACCGTGCCCCGCGCCTATGGCGGCCAGGGGGCGTCGTTCCTGGATGCAGTCCTGGTGATCGAGGAGATGGCCAAGGCCTGCACCGTCACCGCGCGCATCGTGGTCGAGGCCAACATGGGGGCGATCTCGACCGTCATGGCCTATGGCAGCGAGCGCCAGAAGCGGATGGCGGCCGACCTGGTCCTGGCCGGCGACAAGCCCGCCATCTGCATCACCGAGCCCGATGCCGGCAGCGATGCCACCGCCATGACGACCAGGGCCGACCGCGTCGGCGACCGCTTCGTCCTGAATGGCCGCAAGCACTGGATCACCGGTGCCGGCGTGTCGAAGCTGCACCTGATCTTCGCCCGCGCCTTCGACGAGAAGGGCCGCAACCTCGGCATCGGCGGCTTCCTGGCGGTGCGCGGCGAGGCGCCCGGGCTGAAGATGGTGCGGCGCGAGCAGACCATGGGCCTGCGTGGCATGCCCGAAGGTGAGCTGGCGTTCGAGGACCTGGAGGTGGCCGACGACATGGTGGTGATGCCGCCATCGGGCTGGGCGCGCGGCTTCGGCGACCTGATCAACGCCTACAACAGCCAGCGTGTCGGCGCCGGCACGGTGGCGATGGGCGTCGCCGCCGGCGCTTTCGAGCATGCCGTCGCCTTCGCCAAGGAGCGCGAGCAGTTCGGCCGGCCGATCGGCGAGTTCCAGGGCCTGCAATGGATGCTGGCCGACATGCAGACGCAACTGACAGCATCGCGCCTGATGCTCTATGCCGCCGCCCGGTCGCGCGGGCCGAACGGCAGCGCCTTCCCCGACCCCGCACTGGCCGCCCAGGCCAAGATCTTCGCCTCGGAAGCCGCCGTCCGCATCGCCAACGACGCGCTCCAGCTACACGGCGCGCGCGGCTATTCCCGCGAGCTGCCGCTGGAACGGATGGTGCGGGACTGCCGGATGTTCACCATCGGCGGCGGCACGGCCCAGGTGCTGCGCACGCTGGTGGCATCGAAGATCCTGGGCTGGAAGCTGCCGCAGACGCGCGACGGCTATGTCCGCAACAACCCGCCCGGTGCCGCGGGCTCGGGACGCGATGCCGCGGAATAGGGCCGCCGACCTGCTGGCACGCCGGCTCCACGAGGCGGGCTGCCGCCTGGCGTTCGGGATGCCGGGCGGCGAGGTGCTGACGATCGTCGACGCGCTTGAGGCCGCCGGCATCCGCTTCGTGCTGGCCCGGCACGAGAATGCCGCCGGCTTCATGGCCGAGGGTGCCTGGCACATGACGGGTGCGCCCGGCATCCTGGTGGCGACGGTGGGTCCGGGCGCGGCCAACGCCGTCAATGTGGCCGCCAACGCCGACCAGGACCGCGTGCCGCTGATCGTGCTGACCGGCTGCGTGGATGCCGACGAGGCGCTGACCTATACCCACCAGGTGTTCGACCACCGCGCCGTCTTCCAGCCGGTGACGCGTGCGACCTTCACCCTGACGGCGGCCGGCGCTGGCCTCATCGCCGACAAGGCCGTGGCGATCGCCACCGCCGACCGGCCCGGACCGGTGCATATCGACGTGCCGATCTCGGTCGCCGACACGGTCGTGGCCGAGCCGCTGGTGTCGCGCCACCGCCCCGCCGCACCGGCCGCCCCCGCCGAGGGCGAGGCGCTGGAGACCGCACGGCGCTGGCTGGCGGATGCACGCCGGCCGGTGATGATCGCCGGGCTGGACGTGCCCAACCAGGGCGCGGACGCTGACCTGCGTGCCTTTGCGGAGGCCCATGGCGTGCCGGTCATCACCACGTACAAGGCCAAGGGCGTCATCCCGGAGGACCATCCGCTGGCGCTGGGCGGTGCCGGCCTGTCGCCGCTGGCCGACACCATCCTGCTGCCGCTGGTCCGCGCGGCCGACCTGGTGCTGCTGGTGGGCTACGACCCGATCGAGATGCGGGTGGGCTGGCGCGACCCCTGGGACCCCGACCGCCAGCGGGTGGTGGAGTTCGCCGCCGCGGCCAACCGCCATTACATGCACCACGCCACGATCGGCTTCGTCTGCGATGTCGGCGAGGGGCTGAAGGCGCTCGGCCGCGGCGTGGCCGCCGATCCCGTCAAGTGGGCCGATGGGCAGGCCACCCAGGCCCGCCGCCGGCACCACGAGGCCTTCGCCTCGAACGGCGCCTGGGGGCCGGCGGCGATCGTCGAGACAGTCCGCCGGATCTTCCCGCGCGACACCGTCGCCACCGTCGATTCCGGCGCCCACCGCATCCTGATGAGCCAGCTCTGGGAGACCTACGCCCCGCGCGGCGTGCTGCAGTCGAGCGGCCTGTGCACCATGGGATGCGCCCTGCCCCTGGCCATCGGGGCACAGATTGCCGACCCGGCCCGGCCGGTCGTCGCCTTCACCGGCGATGCCGGCCTGCTGATGGTGCTGGGCGAGCTGTCGACCCTGGCCGATCTGGCCCTGCCCGTGACGGTCGTCGTCTTCGTCGATGCCTGCCTCAGCCTGATCGAGATGAAGCAGCGGTCGCGGCAGTTGCCGGCGGCGGGCGTGGACTTCGTCGGCCACGATTTTGCCGCCATCGCCCGCGCCATGGGCGGTGCCGGCGAGACCGTGCGCGACATGGCCGGCCTGGAGGCGGCCCTGCTGGCGGCCCGCGCCCGGACCGACCGCTTCACGGTGATCGGCGCGGTCATCGACCGCCAGGCCTATGACGGGCGGATCTGACGCCCGATCAGGCGGCCGGCCACTCGGCCGGGTGGCTGGCGAGCGGTGACGGCGGCCGGTCCCAGCGGGGCGGCGTCGCCGACATCCGCAGGGCCGGCTTCAGGTGGCGCAGCCGGCCGAAGGGGCTGGCCGTCTCGATCATCAGATCGGCGCCGGCATCGCGCGCGGGATCGGGGATGGCGAAGGCGGCCGCCCGGTCCGGCACCCGGCCCAGCGCGTCCAGCCAACGGGCCGTGGCCGCCAGCGACAGGCGCACACACCAACTGCCGCCCTCGTCGGCGCGGCGGGCCAGCGCCACCATGGTGCCGAAGGCGGCCAGATAGGCGGTGGCATAGTCCAGCGCCTGGGCCGGCAGGTGGTGCGGGCGGTCATGGATGCCGCCGCCCGCTTCGTCGGCCGCGAGGCCGGAGGCCGTCTGCACCAGCGTGTCGAACCCGCGTCGCGCCCCCCAGGGCCCCGCCTCGCCATAGGCCGAGAGCCGGACCAGCACGATGCCCGGGTGACGGCGCGCGAGTTCGGCCGCGCCGAAGCCCCGGCCGGCCAGCGCATCCGGCCGGTAGGCATCGATCATCACGTCGGCATCGGCCAGCAGACCATGCAGCCGGTCGCGACCGCCGGGCGCATCCAGGTCGATCTCGGCATTCACCTTGCCATGGCCGGTATCGAGCAGCAGCGGGGCGACGAAGGGCAGATGCGGCGCACTGATGCGCATCACCGTGGCGCCATGCTCGGCCAGGGTCCGTCCGGCGACCGGCCCGGCTATCACCCGGCTGAGGTCGAGCACGCGGATACCGGCCAACGGCCGGTTACCGGCACCCCGATGATCGACCGACCTGCGCGGCGCATCTCCGATGCGCACAATTTCCACCAGCGGCATCACCGCCACCGCCCGACCTTGCGGGTGGGCCTGCCACTCCTCGCCGCTGCGTAGCATGGCCGCGCACATGCCGGCCGCGGCCAGCCGGTCCTCCAGCGCCTGGGCGGTCCAGCCGGCGACCTTGGCGGCCACGTCCGCCCGGTCGTTCGCGGCACCCAGCACCGCCAGGATGCCGTCGCGATGGGGGGGGAAGTTGCAGTGGAACTGTACCCAGCGCCCGTCGCCCGCCTGGTAGAAGCCCGATATCGGGCTCCACGGGCTTTCGGGTGCTGCATCGTCGACCAGGACATGGCGCTCGGTGCGCAGCGCCAATGCAGCCGCGCGCAAATCTATCGCGACCGTCTGCGCCCCTCCGCCCCGCCGCCGCCACAGATCGGCCGCCGCCAGCCCGACCGCCCCCAGGCTGGCCGCCCGGCGGTGCCAAGCAGGAACCCTGATGGCAGCACCGGGTCGGCCCCGGTGATCGTCACAGCCGCGGCCAGCGCCGGGTTCAGGCCGGCCGCGGCCAGGACCTGTTCCAGTGCTGCCTGCGGCGCGGTCACTTCCGGCTGCCCTTGCCGGCAGCGCCCGCGACCGAGATGCCGGCCAGCATCTCGTAGACCTTGACCACCGCGCTATCGTCGATGCGGCCATGGCCGGCGGCAGCCGCGGCCAGGAACTGCTGATGGGCGGCGGCCGCGATCGGCAGCGGGAAGCGCAGGTTGCGCCCGCCATCCAGTACGATGCCCAGGTCCTTCACGAAGATCTCGACCGCGCTGGTCGGCGTGAAATCCCCCTTCACCATGCGCGCGCCGCGGTTCTCGAACATCCAGGAGCGCGCGGCGCCGCCGGTCACCACGTCGAAGAACTGGGCGGGGTCGACGCCGGCTCGGGTCGCCAGCGCCAGCGCCTCGGCCGCGGCCGCGATATGGACGCCGGCCAGAAGCTGGTGGGCCATCTTCATGGTGGAGCCCTTGCCGGGCTCCGTGCCGACGCGGAACATGCGGGCCGAATAGCGCGCCATGGACGGCTCGGCCGCCGCGAAAGCCGCATCCGAGCCCGACGCCATGATGGTCAGCGTGCCCGATTCCGCCCCGCCCTTGCCGCCGGTCACGGGCGCGTCGACGAAGCCGAAGCCCGCCGCGGCCAGCCGCCGGCCCAGCCCCTCGGCATAGGCGGGCGGCACGGTCGCGTGAAGGACGATGGTGGACCCGGCCGGCAGCACGGCGAGCGCGCCGCCCTCGCCGAACAGCACCGCATCGGCCTGGGCGTCGGTCGCGACCATCAGGATCAGCAGCCCGGCGCCGTCGGCCGCCTCGGCGACGGAGGCGGCCCCTCGCCCGCCCGCCGCCACGAACTGCTCGATCGCGGCCGGCACCACGTCATAGCCGGTGACGTTGCTGCCGCCCTCCACCTGGTTGGTGCGGGCCAGGTTGGCCGCCATGCCGGCGCCCATGGCGCCGAGCCCGATGAATCCGATGCCCGTCGCCATGTTCGCCCCCTCCGGTCGGTGTCGTTCGATCAGCCGAGCGCGGCCGCGATGGCCTCGCCCAGGTCGCTGGTGCGGGCCTGGCCGCCCAGGTCGGGCGTGCGCGGCCCGCCCTCGGACAGCACCGTCTCGATCGCGCGCTCGATCGCCTCGGCTGCGGCATGCTCGCCCAGATGCTCCAGCATCATGGCCGCCGACCAGATCTGGCCGACCGGGTTGGCGATGCCCTTGCCGGCGATGTCCGGCGCCGAGCCATGCACCGGCTCGAACATCGAGGGGTGCTTGCGCTCGGGGTTGATGTTGCCCGACGGCGCGATGCCGATCGAGCCCGTCACCGCCGGCCCCAGGTCGGACAGGATGTCGCCGAACAGGTTGGAGCCGACGACCACGTCGAAGCGGTCCGGATAGCGCACGAAATGCGCGGTCAGGATGTCGATGTGGTACTGGTCCATCTTCACCTCGGGGAAGTTCTTTCCCATCTCGGCGAAGCGCTCGTCCCAGTAGGGCATCGTGTGGATGATGCCGTTGGACTTGGTGGCCGACGTCAGGTGCTTCTTGCGCTTCATCGCCAGCTCGAAGGCAAAGCGCAGGATGCGGTCGACGCCGCGGCGGGTGAACACCGTCTCCTGCATCGCCAGCTCGTTCTCGGTGCCGACATAGAGGCGCCCGCCGATCTCGGAATACTCGCCCTCGCAGTTCTCGCGCACGACGTAGAAGTCGATGTCGCCCGGCTCGCGCCCGCGCAAGGGGGATTCCACGCCCTTCATCAGGCGCACGGGGCGCAGGTTCACATACTGGTCGAAGTGCCGGCGGATCGGAATCAGCAGGCCCCACAGCGAGACGTGGTCAGGCACGCCCGGCCAGCCGACCGCACCCAGGAAGATGGAGTCATGGGTCGAGAGCTGCTGCAGCCCGTCCTCGGGCATGAAGCGGCCGGTCTCGTGGAAGCGCTGGCAGCTCCAGTCGAAATGGGTGGCCTCGACCTTGAAGCCGAAGCGCCGGCCGGCGGCCTCGAGCACGCGCAGGCCCTCCGGAACGACCTCCTTGCCGATGCCGTCGCCGGGAATGACCGCGATCTTGTGGCTGCGCATGCTGTCCTCCGCCTATCCGCTATTGCCGCACTGGAACGGTCTGGCGGTATAGCCGGGCGGCCGCAGGATGACCAGCGCCCGACCCCGCCGCAGTCGCAGGTTTCGATTGCCGCCGGCCCCGGCTGCGGCCACCATCGTCCAGGCGACCAACCGGCGGGGAATCGACTAGCGGCCATCGACCGCGGTCCATCGGCCGGTGGGTGCCTATGGGGGGCAGGGCGCGATGGCCGACGGAACCAGTGGCCCGGATTTCTTCGAGGACACCAGCGGCGACGACGTCTTCTTCGGGTTCGAGGGCGACGACACGGTGCTGGGCCTGGGCGGCGACGACTTCCTCGACCTCGGCCCCGGCGCCGACCTGGGCGACGGGGGCAATGGCGACGATTTCCTGATTGGCGGGGCCGGCGGCGACACGCTGCTGGGCGGGCCCGGCGTCGATTCCATATTCGGCGGCACCAACATCGACAATGTCGACAGCGGCGACGACCGGATCGAGGCGGGAGATGCCGACGACGCCGTGCTGGGCGGCGACGGCAGCGACACGGTCCTGGGCGAGGCCGGGCAGGACACGATCAACGGCAATGGCGGCAATGATTCGCTGCTGGGCGGCAACGATCCCGACTATCTCCGCGGCGGCACCGACGACGACACGATCCTGGGCGGCAATGGCGACGACTGGCACCTGAACGGCAATGCCGGCCGCGATTCGGTGCTGGGCGGCCCCGGCGCCGACAGCGTCTTCGGCGGCTCGGACGACGACTTCCTGAACGGCCAGCAGGGCGACGACATCCTCAGCGGCGACCGCGGCGACGACTATATCCAGGCCGGCGACGGCAACGACATCGCCTATGGCGGCGAAGGCAGCGACGCCGCGATGTTCGGCGATGGCGGCGCCGACACGCTCTCGGGCGGCGATGGCCATGACGGGCTGCAGGGCGGCGCCGGCGACGACCTGCTCTATGGCGAGGCCGGGCAGGACTTCCTCCAGGGCGACGACGGCCAGGACGGCCTGTTCGGCGGCCCCGATCGCGACATCCTGTTCGGCGATGAGGGCAACGACACGATCCTGGGCGGGGGCGGCGACGACAACGCGTTCGGCAGCGGCGACGACGACCGGGTGGAAGGCCAGGCCGGCAACGACAGCCTGAACGGCGGTGCGGGCGACGATTCGCTGTTCGGCGGCGACGACGACGACCTGCTGAACGGTGCCGACGGCATCGACGGGCTGGATGGCGGCAACGGCGCCGACACGCTGCTGGGCGGGGTCGGCGACGATGGGCTGGACGGCGGCGACGGCGAGGACGACCTGCGCGGCGAGGATGGCGACGATCGGCTGGACGGCGGTGCCGGGACCGACACCCTGTGGGGCGGCGCCGGCGCCGACCGTTTCGAATTCGCCGAGACGGGCGGGATCGAACTGGTGGTCGACTTCAGCCCCGGCGAGGACGTGCTGGCGCTGGCCGCCGGTCTGGGCGGGATCGTCAATGCGAACGGCGCGCTGGCGCGGCTGTCGATCGCGGGCAGCGCCATGCGGCTCGACCTCGGCGAGGGCGATGCCATCCTGCTGGCGGGCGTGGCGCCGGGGCAGATCACCGCCGCCGATATCGTTTTCTATTGAATCGGGAGGGCGATGAACCGGCCGATGGGGTCGTGCGACGGAGGGATCACGGAGGAGATGCCGGCGGTGGGACGCCGGCGCCAACCAGACCACCCCCCGGCCGCCGCGGCCAAGACCGCAGCCGCCAGGGGATAACAGGAGGACCCTGATCATGGCGAACGGCACCAGCGGCGGCGATCTCTTCACCGGCACCGGCATCGGCGACGAGTACTATGCCCTCGACGGCAACGACACCGTCTCGGGCCTGGGCGGCAACGACACGCTCGACCTCGGCCCGGGCGCCGACTCCGCCCTCGGCGGCGACGGCGACGACCTCGTCAATGGCAGCGCCGGCAACGACACGATGTTCGGCGGGCCGGGCAACGACTACCTCTTCGGCGGCACCAACCTCAGCAACGACGCCACCGGCCTCGACCAGATGTTCGGCGGCGACGGCAACGACATCATGCTGGGCGGCGACAGCAACGACACGCTCGACGGCGAGGGCGGCGACGACGAGATCAACGGCAATACCG
Organism: Stella humosa; assembly: GCF_006738645.1. GTDB lineage: Bacteria > Pseudomonadota > Alphaproteobacteria > ATCC43930 > Allostellaceae > Allostella > Allostella humosa. The sequence continues at coordinate 5,221,491 of NZ_AP019700.1, forward strand.
GCAACGACCTGGTCGACGGCGGCACCGGTGCCGACTTCGCCCGCGGCGGCCAGGGCACCGACACGGTGTTCGGCGGGATCGGCAACGACTGGCACGTCAACGGCAATATCGGCAACGACCTGGTCTATGGCGGCGACGGCGACGACACCGTCTATGGCGGCCAGGGCGCCGACAGCATGTGGGGCGAGGCCGGCAACGACTGGATGAGCGGCGACCTCAACGATGACACCATGGTCGGCGGAATTGGCGCCGACACGCTGTATGGCGGCCAGGGCGAAGACGAGCTGCATGGCGGGACCAGCAACGACGTGATCAACGGCGGTTCCGGCAACGATCTGCTCTACGGCGACACCGGTAACGACGTGTTCGTGTTCAATAGCGGCAGCGGCGGTCTCGACGGCATCTTCGGCTTCAACCCCGCCTTCGATGTGATCGACCTTGCCAACAACATCAACTCCACGTCGATCAACACCGATGGCGAGGCACTGGCCGCGTCCTTCCTGTTCTTCGGGGCCACAGCCATCGATCTCGGGGACGACAATTTCATCCTGCTCTATGATGTCACGCCCGATCAGCTCACCGGCGCCAACTTCACCTTCCATGACGAGCTGATCCTGCTGCCACCAGTCATCATCATCGACCCTATCCTGGTCATCTGACCGGATACGCGACCAGCCGGCCGGGATGGGTGCCACGGCACCCATCCCGGCCGGAACTGTTTCGGGCTTCCTCGCGCGCCGCCTTGGATCGGCCTGCATCCCGCCCCGCGGGTGCCTCGCTGCCGTCACCGTCGGCTTCCAGCCTGTAGGCGCCTGTCCACCCTCGGAGCCGCCATGACCGCTGCCGGTCCAGTCAGCCCAATCCCCGCCCGCCTGCGCGGTGGCCCCGCCGTGAAGGTGGTGCTGGTCGGCATGCTGGTCTTCGCGCTGCTGATCCCCCTCTTCCTGGTCCATGACGCGATCCAGGAGCGCCATGGCCGCCACCGCGAGGCGGTGGCCGAGATCGGCTTTGCCTGGGGCCGGCCGCAGGCGCTGGTCGGGCCGGTGCTGGTGGTGCCCTATGCCGAGGACCGCAAGGACACCGACGGACGGGTGGTGACGCTGCGCCACCGCCTCTTTCTCTTTCCCGAGCGCCTGGAGGTCGCGGGCGAACTCGCGCCGGAGGTACGCTACCGCGGCCTGTTCGAGGCCGTCGTCTATCGCGCCGACGTGAAGGTGCGGGCCAGCTTCACCCAGCCCGACCTGCAGGCCCTGGCCGGTCCACGGGCGCGCATCGAGCCGCGGGAGGCCTATCTCGCCGTCGGCCTGTCGGACCCGCGCAGCATCGATCCGGGCTTCGCCCTGACGGTGGATGGCCGGGCCGTGGCGACCGCCCCCGATTCGGGCCTGCGGTCGGGCAGCCTGTCCTGGCTGCGCGGCGCCCTGCCGGTGGAGGCGGACGGCACGGGCCGGTCCTTCGCAGTTGCCTTCGACATGCGCTTCAACGGCAGCGAGCGGCTGCTGTTCGCGCCGCTGGGCAAGGACACCCGGGCCACGCTGGGTGGGGCGTGGCCGAGCCCCAGCTTCACCGGCGCCTTCCTGCCGACCGACCGGCGCGTCACCGACGATCGCTTCGATGCGAGCTGGGCCGTGTCCTGGTTCGGCCGCGGCTTCGGCGAAAGCTGGGCCGGCGGCGAGGCGGGCGACCCCGGGCAAACGCTGGAGGCCTCGCTCTTCGGCGCCACCCTGCTGCAGACCGTCAGCCCCTACCGCCTGGTGGAGCGCGCGGCCAAGTACGGCATCCTCTTCCTGGTGCTGACCTTCGCGGTCTACCTGCTGTTCGAGCTGAAGGGCGGCCTGCGCATCGGCATCGTCTCGTACGGGCTGGTCGGCCTGTCGCTGTGCCTCTTCTACATATTGCTGCTGGCCCTCAGCGAACCGTTCGGCTTCGCGCCGGCCTATGGCGCGGCCGCCCTGGCGGTGGTGGTGCAGGCGTCCCTCTACACCTCGGCCGTCAGCCGCAGCCTCGGCCGCGGCGCGCTGTTCGGAGGCCTGCTGGCCGGCCTCTATGGCGTGCTATTCGTGCTGCTGGGGCTGGAGAGCTATGCCCTGCTGCTGGGGGCCGTACTGCTGTTCGCGGCCTTGTCGGCGGTGATGTACCTGACCCGGCGAATCGACTGGCAGGCGCGCGGACCGGTTGAACGAGCGGCGCCAACCGTTTGAGGGAAAAGGCGGCCCGGCGGGCGCCGGTCGACAGCGACCGGCCCTTCGGCTATGTACGTCCGATCGCGATTCCCCCCAAAGGCCGCAGCATGATGCGTCTCCCCCGCTGGCTCTGTCTGGCGGCCCTGGTGGCCGCCACAGGGTGCAACGTTCTTCAGGCCGACGGGGGCGCTTCCACGCCCAAGCCGCAGGCCGCCGCCGTGGCGCCCCCTGCCCCGCCGGCACCGCCGCCGGCGCCCCCGATCAAGTTCGTGCCGTCGGTCGATACCAAGGACCTGCCGTCCAAGTCCTGCGTGACCGAGCGCGACCGCCGCAACGACCTGCTGGTCCGCCTGCAGACCGAGATGTCGGTGACTGGGCTGACTTGCCAGTGGAAGGCCGAGAAGGGCCGCAACCTGCTCGACCTCTATGCCGGGTTCAGCCGGCGCAACCACCAGCGCCTGCTGACGACCCAGGACGAGCACGGCAAATTTCTCGCCCGCTACGAGAAGGGCAGCGCGCCGCGCCTCTTCGACCGCTATCGCACCATCCTCGCCAACGAGGAGATGGCGGTCGCCGGCAAGTTCGGCCACCCCGACTATTGCGCCCACCGCTATGCCCGCTTCAACGAGGTGGCGACGCTGGAGGGCAAGGGCCTGGACACCTGGCTCGATGCGATGGGGAAGACGCGCGAGAAGGAATACAAGGCCTGCAAGTAGGCTGAGGGGCCGGCAGCAGCCGGCCCCGACCCGAGTTACAGGAACAGCTCGCCCTTCATGTAGAGGACGGCCTGGCCGGCGATCGTCACCCGGTCGCCGCGGTCAACGCAGCGCAGGCGACCGCCGCGCGCCGAAAGCTGGTGCGCCTCCATCTCCTGGCGGCCCAGGCGCGCCGACCAATAAGGGATCAGCGTGCAATGGGCCGACCCGGTCACCGGGTCCTCCGGGATGCCCTTGGCCGGGGCGAAGAAGCGCGAGACGAAGTCGCAATCCTCTCCCGGTGCCGTCACCATGACGGCGAACCGGTCAAGCGCGGCCAGTGCCGCCATGTCGGGCTTCAGCGCGCGGATCGCGGCGGCATCCTCGTAGATCGCTACATAGTCGCGCGCCGCCAGGATCTGGCTGGGCGGCGCCCCTAATGCGGCTGTCAGGGCGGCCGCCAGCGCGGCCGGGGCATCGACCGGGGCCGGCGGGCGCGACGGAAAATCCAGCGCCAGCCAGTCCTCGTCCTGCCGGGTCACGCTGATGGTACCGGCCTTCATCGTGCGGAAGCGGATCTCGGGTCGGTCATAGCCCAGTTCGCGATAGAGGACGGCCGCCGTCGCCAGGGTGGCATGGCCGCACAGGTCGACCTCCACCTGGGGGGTGAACCAGCGCAGGCGGAACTCGTCCTCCTCGGGCACGAAGAAGGCGGTCTCCGAAAGGTTGTTCTCGGCCGCGATGAACTGCATGTGGCGCTCGGACAGCCAGGTGTCCAGCGGGCAGACCGCCGCCGGGTTGCCGTCGAACACGCGATCGGTGAAGGCATCGACCTGGTAGATCGGCAGGATCATCTTGGGCACCTTGCTACTGCAGGGTCGAAAGGGCGTGGTCGAGGTCGGCCACCAGGTCCTCGGCGTTCTCCAGCCCGACCGAGACGCGCAGCAGCGACTGCGGCGTCTTGCTGTCCGGCCCCTCGATGGAGGCCCGGTGCTCGATCAGGCTCTCGACGCCGCCCAGGCTGGTGGCGCGGGCGAAGATTTCCACGCCGGCCGCCACCGCCATCGCGGCGTCGCGGCCGCCCCGCACCTCGAAGGACAGCATGCCGCCGAAACGGCGCATCTGCCGGCGGGCCAGGTCGTGGCCGGGATGGCTGGGCAGGCCCGGATAGTGCACCCGCTCGACCATCGGGTGGCCGGCCAGGAACTGCGCCACCACCTCGGCATTGTCGCAATGGACCCGCATGCGGGCGGGAAGGGTGCGGATGCCGCGGCGGATCAGCCAGCAGTCGAAGGGCGAGGGCACGGCCCCGCCCAGGCGCAGCACCGCCAGCAGCCGCTCGAAGAAAGCGTCCTGCCGCCGGGTGACGACGACGCCCCCCAGCACGTCCGAATGGCCACCCAGATACTTCGTCGTCGAATGCATGACGAGATCGCAGCCATGGTCGAGCGGCCGCTGCAGCAGCGGCGTCGCCCAGGTGTTGTCGACCGCGGCCATCGCGCCATGGCGGTGCGCCAGGTCCGCCAGGGCGGCAATGTCGACCATGTGCAACATCGGGTTGGACGGCGTCTCGATCCACAGGAGCCGGGTCGACGGGCGCATCGCCGCCGCAACCGCTGCCGGGTCGCGCATGTCGACGAAATCGAAGGCCAGGCCCCAGCGATCGAACACCTGGCGCAGCACATGGACGGTGCCGTGATAGCTGTCGCCCGGCGCCAGCACATGGGCGCCGGGTTCGAGCGACTGGAAGATGCCAGCGATGGCCGCCATGCCCGACGCGAAGGCCGCCGCCGCCGCCCCGCCTTCCAGCGCGGCCACGGCCTGTTCCAGCTCGGCACGGTTGGGGTTGGAGCTGCGGGTGTAGATGTGCCCCCCGGGGAAGCTGCCGTCCGGGTCACGGGCAAAGGTCGTCGACAGGACGATGGGCGGCGTCACCGCCTGCGACCCCTCGTCGACTTCCGTGCCCGCATGCACCGCCACCGTCTCGATACGCATTCGCGACCACCCTTCCCGATAACGCTCAGAGCCGTGCCAGATACTGCCGCACGGATTCCTGATAGCCGACACGCAACGCGTCGCACACCAGCGCATGGCCGATCGAGACCTCGGCGATCGCCGGAATCGCCCGCAGCAGGAAGGTAAGGTTGTCGAGGTTCAGGTCGTGCCCGGCATTGAGCCCGAGCCCGTGTTCCCCGGCCCAGCCCGCCACCGCCAGATAGGGTTCCAGGGCAGCCTGCTGCCGCGGCGTTCCGAAGGCATGGGCATAGGACTCGGTATAGAGTTCGATGCGGTCGACCCCGAGTTCCTTCAGGATCCGCAACTCATCCGGAGCGGTCGCGTTCGGGTCGATGAAGACGGCGACCCGCACCTTGGCGGCGCGCAGCCGGGCGGTGGTCTCGCCCAGCAGCGTGCGGTTGGGGGCGACCTGCCAGCCGGCATTGCTGGTCAGCGCCTCCGGCGGGTCCGGCACCAGCGTGCACTGATGCGGTGCCACCTCGCAGACCATGGCGAGGAAGTCCTCGGACGGGTAGCCCTCGATGTTGAACTCGATCTCGGGATGGTCTTTCAGCGCGCGGGCGATGTCGTAGACGTCCGTCCGCCGGATGTGCCGCTCGTCCGGTCGCGGATGCACGGTGATGCCGTGGGCGCCGAAGCCAATCGCATCCAGGGCCGCCTGGAGGACGTTCGGATTGTCGTGCCCACGGGAGTTCCGCAGCGTCGCGAACTTGTTGATGTTCACACTGAGCTTGGGTTTCGTCGTCACCATCATAACCCTGACCTTCTCCATGCCGCGAAACCCAAGCCCAGGCCCATGCCGCCGCCGGCCTAGTGGCGCCAGTACACCTTGCCCAGCTGTCGCGATACCTCGTCCGGCGTCATTCCCATGTCGCGCAGCATGCGCGGGTCCAGCGCCGCCAGATGCTGGCGCTGGCGCGCCTGATCCTGCCACCGCAGCAGGGCGAACAGGAAGCGCAACAGGAGGGCGGGCCGCGGCGACGGGGCGCCGAGGGCGACGGGCCGGGACAGGCTGGGTGTGTTGGTGGTCATTGCTCCGTTTCCATGACAGTCCGATCAGTACAATCGGCACATTCAAGGAAACATTGACGCAGCATACGGCGTCAATTTATGAATTGTCCCCATGACAATTTGGCTTCCCCATGTGGCCGACCGGCCCGGCCCGAAGTACCGCGCGATTGCCGATGCGCTGGCCGACGACATCCGCTGCGGCGCGGTGCGGCCGGGCACGCGGCTGCCCACGCACCGCGAGCTGGCCTGGCGTCTGGGCCTGACGGTGGGCACGGTCACCCGCGCCTATGCCGAGGCCGAGCGCCGCGGGCTGATCGCGGGCGAGGTCGGGCGCGGCACCTACGTCCGGGGCGCAGCACCGGCGGACGTGGCCATTTCCTATTCCGCCGCCGACATCGCGGCGCAACCGGCGCTGATCGACCTCAGCCTGAACTTCCCCGTGATCCCGGGCCACGAGGCGGAGCTGGCGTCGGCCCTGCGCCGCCTGGCCGACCGCGGCGACCTGGCGGCCCTGCTGCCCTATCACCCCCATGGCGGCCGGGCCCCGGACCGGGCCGCCGGTGCTGCCTGGATCGCCCGCAGCGGCCTGACGGTGCGGCCCGACGAGGTGGCGGTCACCGCCGGTGGGCAGCACGCGATCCTGGTCTGCCTGGCGGCCGTCGCCGCATCGGGCGACACGGTGCTGGTCGAGAACCTGACCTATCCGGGGGTCAAGGCGGCCGCCGCGCTGCTGGGCCTGAAGCTGGTCGGCGTCGCCATCGACGAGCAGGGCGTGGTGCCCGACCAACTGGCCGCCGCCGCCAGGGCGACCGGCGCCAAGGCACTCTATTGCATGCCGACCCTCCACAACCCGACCGCGGCCGTGATGCCCGAGGCTCGGCGCCGCGCCATCGCCGCCGTGGCGGTGCGCCACGAGATGGCGATCATCGAGGATGATTGCTACGGCTTCCTGGTGCCCGACGCGCCGCCGCCGATCACGGCCATGGGGATCGCCGAGGGGCTGTTCCTGACCAGCCTGTCGAAGAGCATCGCCGCCGGCCAGCGGATCGGCTACGTCACCGCCCGGCCGGGCCGGCTGGAGCGGGTGACCCAGGCGATCCGCGCCACCTCATGGATGGCAAGCCCGCTTGCCGCCACGATCGCCACCGAGTGGATTGCCGATGGCACCGCCCAGCGCATGGTGCGCGAGCGCCGGGCCGAAGCCGCGGCGCGCCAGGCGATGGTCGAGGCCGCCATGCCCGACGCGCGGGCGCCAGGCGCCGCCGTCAGCTACCACGCCTGGCTGCGGCTGCCAGACGCCTGGCGGGCGGACGAGTTCGTGAGCGAGGCGCGTCGGCGCGGCGTCGCGGTGACGCCGCCCACGGCCTTTGCCGTCACCCGCCAGTCGGCGCCGGACGCGGTCCGGATCTGCTATGGCGCGGCGGCCGGGCGCGAAGAGCTGGCACGCGGCCTGTCGATCCTGACCAGCCTCCTGGGCGAGCAGCCCGGCTTGGCGGCCTCTGTCGTGTAGCGGGGCGCCCGCTCACTCCCACTGGATCATGTTGCCGGCGACGAGGCTGCCGCGGCGGACCACCTCGCAGCCGCCGCTGGCCGACACCGTCCAGGGATTCTCGATCTCGATCCGGGCATAGGTCGGCCCCGGGTTGCATTGCACGGCGAAGGCCATGCCACCCGATGGCGTCTGGGCCACCAGCACGAAGCCGGTGACGCTGCCGTCGCCCAGGTTCAGGCCACGCCCGACCGGCCGCGACGGCGCATCGACCGCGCCATCGGCGAAGCGCACGTCCTCGACCATGAGCTGGGTACCGAAGGGATTGGCTGTCATCAGGTTCTGGACCTCGACATAGGCCGCCTGCGCCGTGCCGCCCGCGGCCACCAGGCCGATTGCCGCCACCGCCCCGAGGAATGCTTTCATCGTCGTCCTCCTCCTGATCGAATCGCTCTTGCCGCCATCGCCGGCGGCCGTTTCAGCCACCCCGCCGGCGCATCGTGTGGCCATGATCGAGCGGGCCATGCCCGGCGCCGAAGCCGGGCGCCCGCCGGATCGCCTCCCATACATAGTCTCGCGCGGCCGCGACGGCAGGGCGCAAGGCCAATCCCTGGGCGATTCCGGCCGCGATCGCCGACGCCAGCGTGCAGCCGGTACCGTGGGTGTGGCGGGTGTCGAGGCGGGCGGAGCGGAAGACATGCAGCCCTTCGCCATCGGCCAGGACGTCGACCACCTCGTCGCCCTCGCCATGCCCGCCCTTCAGCAGGACGGCTGCCGGCCCCAGCGCCCGCAGGTCCACGGCCGCCTGTTCCATGGCCGCCGGCCCGGCGATCGGCCGGCCCAGCAGCACCTCCGCCTCCGGCAGGTTCGGCGTCAGCACGGTAGCCCGCGGCAGCAGCCGGTCGCGCAGGGCCGCCACCGCACTGTCCAGCAGCAGCGCGTGGCCGCCCTTGGCCACCATGACCGGGTCGCAGACCAGCGGCACCGCCGGCGCATGTTCGGCCAACGTGTCGACCACCGCGGCGATGACGGCGGCATCGTGCAGCATCCCGGTCTTGATGCAGTCGGCGCCGAGATCCGCCAGCACGACCGCCATCTGCCGGGCGACGAAGGCCGGATCGATCGCCACGACGCCATGGACGCCCAAGGTGTTCTGCGCGGTCAGCGCGGTGATCGCCGTCATGGCGAAGCCGCCCAGCGCCGTCACCGCCTTGATGTCGGCCTGGATGCCGGCACCGCCGCCCGAGTCGGAGCCCGCGACGATCAGGACACGGCCGCGCATCACGATGCGTCCGCCGCGCGGATCGCCGAGATGACCGAATCGACGGCTTGGTCCACCAAGGCGGCATCGTCGCCCTCAGCCATGACGCGGATGACGGGCTCGGTGCCGGACTTGCGGACCAGCATGCGGCCCCCGCGATCCAGCACCTGCTCGCCGGCGCGGATCGCCGCCAGGACGCCAGCATCGGCCAGCAGGTCGCGGCCGCTGGTGCGGATGCTGGTCAGGCGCTGCGGCACCGGCTCGAACAGGCGCGACACATGGCTGGCGGGCACGTTCTTCTCCACCAGATAGGCCATCAGTTGGAGGGCGGCCACCAGTCCGTCGCCGGTCGTGGCGAGGTCGCCCAGGACGATATGGCCGGAGGGCTCGCCGCCGACATTGCAGCCGCGGCGATGCATCTCCTCGACGACGTAGCGGTCGCCGACGGCGGTGCGCACAAGGCCCACCCCTGCCCGCCCAGGAACCGCTCCAGGCCCAGGTTCGACATGACGGTGGCCACCACCGACCCACCCGCCAGGCGCCCGGACTGGGCCCATTCCGAACCGATCAGGGCCAGGAGCTGGTCGCCGTCGATGATGGCGCCCGTCTCGTCGGCCAGGATCACCCGGTCGGCGTCGCCATCGAGCGCGATGCCGAGCTGGGCGCCATGGGCGGCCACTGCCGTGCACATGGCGGCCGGCTGGGTGGCGCCGCAGCCGGCGTTGATGTTGAAGCCGTCGGGCTGGACGGCGATGGGCACGACCTCTGCCCCCAGTTCGTAGAGCACGGTCGGCGCGACGCGGTAGGCGGCGCCGTTGGCGCAGTCGACCACGACCTTCAGCCCGTCCAGCCGCCGGCCCTTGGGGAAGCCCGCCTTCACCGCCTCGATGTAGCGCCCGCCGGCATCGTCCAGCCGGCGTGCGCGCCCCAGCGAGCGCGGGCCGGCGGGTGCCGCCCCCAGCGGACAGTCGCCCAGCACCTGGGCCTCGATCGCGGCCTCCACCGCATCCGACAGCTTGTATCCGTCCGGCCCGAACAGCTTGATGCCGTTGTCCTCGAACGCGTTGTGCGAGGCCGAGATGACGACGCCCAGGTCGGCCCGGAGGCTGCGCGTCAGCATGGCCACGGCCGGCGTCGGCATCGGCCCGACCAGGACCACGTCCATGCCCATGGACACGAAGCCGGCCGTCATCGCCGGCTCCAGCATGTAGCCCGACAGCCGCGTGTCCTTGCCGATCACCACGAGGTGGCGATGCTCCCCGCGGCGGAACTGGGCGGCGGCCGCCATCGCCACCTTGAGGGCGACGTCGGCCGTCATCGGCGGCACGTTCGCCGCGCCGCGGATGCCATCGGTGCCGAAGAGCCTGCGCGCCATCCCTGTCGTTCCTCCCTGCCGCATCGGCCCTTATCCGACCCCGGCCGCCCGCGGACTCGCCGGGCGGCCCCCATCCGTATATAACAGGGCCAAGGAAAGAGCGGCGAGGGTCGCAATGCCGCCTGGGTGGCAGGACCCCGCCATGGTCGCTATATGATGGGCGAACGCGCGCCGGATGGGGGCTGGCGCCCGATACCGCCCCGGGGAGAGTGCAATGGGTAGCTTCAGCATCTGGCACTGGCTGATCGTTCTGGCCGTCATCCTGATCATCTTCGGCGCGGGCAAGCTGCCGCGGGTGATGGGCGATGTCGCCAAGGGCATCAAGAACTTCAAGCAGGGTATGAAGGACGAGGACAAGCCGGACGAGATCACCCACCCGGAGCCGGTGGCATCGCGGCCGATCAATCCGGCACCGGCGAACGCCACCGCCGAATCGACCCAACCGGGTGCGGCCCAGAAGGTTTCCTGAGGGCCTGATGGCTTCGAATGCGGCCGCCGGGGGCGGCGGCCGCTACAGCCGTCGATGACCCGGAAGTGTCGGCGACCTAGAAATATCGGCTGGCCAGTTCCACGATCAGGTGGAACGACAGGACGGCGATGAAGCCGACCACCACCATCGCCACGGCGGCGATGGTGAGGCCGATTGCGACCATGCGGCCATCCTTTTCCAGCAGGCCCAGCGACATCACCGTCATCGCCAGACCCGGCGGGAAATTGCCGCCAGGGATCGGCAGGGCCAGGACGAAGGCCAGCGCCAGGTAGACCGCGCCCAGGACACGCTCCGCGGCAGCCCCCGTCAGCAGCCGGCCGCGCGGCCGGCAATAGCGCTCCAGCCGCTCGAGCCACGGCAGGATGCGGGTCACGATGCGGCGGAAGTCCGCGCGCGCGATGCTGCGGCGGAGCATCCGTTCCGGCAGCCAGGGGCGCGGCCGGCCCAGCATCATCTGGATCGAGAAGAAGGCCAGCGGCACGCCAAACACCGTCGAGAAGCCGGGCGGGCTCGGGATCGGCAGGGAATTGGGCACCGCCAGCACCAGCAGGATGATGGCAAAGCCGCGGTCGCCCAATGCCGCCACCAGGGCGCGCATGGTGATCCGCTCTTCCGGCATGTCGCGGGCGAGCCGCGCCAGCAGGGCCGAGGTGCGCTCGGGCTCCGCCTCTTCGGCGATGGCAGGCTCGGGGATCAAACGGGCGTCTCCCCGGCCGGCCCATCGCCCGCCATCGCACGCCACAGGGCAATGGCCTGTACCGTCTCGGCCACGTCATGGACGCGCAGGATCGAGGCGCCGCGCTCCAGCGCCCACAGGGCACCGGCGAGCGATCCGCCCAGGCGGTCGCGGGCGGCACCGCCCCCGGCCAGGCGCCCGATGAACCCCTTGCGCGACAGGCCGACCAGCAGCGGCACGCCGAGCTGCAGGTAGAGCGACAACCCGCGCAGGATCGCCAGGTTGTGGGCGACCGTCTTGCCGAAGCCGATGCCGGGATCGACGGCAAACCGGTCGGCCGGCATGCCAAGTTCCTCCAGCGCGGCCAGGCGGCCGGCCAGATGGTCGTAGACGTCATGCAAGGCGGAGCGGTAGCGCGGATCGGCCTGCATCGTCCTCGGCTCGCCCTGTATGTGCATCAGCACCGCCGGGGCGCCGGCCGCCCCCAGCGCGGACGGTGCCTCGGGGTCGCCCGCGAGGGCGGTCACGTCGTTGACGAGGATGGCACCCGCCGCCAGCGCCTCGCGCATGACGCGGGCATGGCGGGTGTCGATCGAGACCCGCACGCCCGCTGCCGCCAGCCGCCCAACCACCGGCAGGACACGTCGCAATTCCTCGGTCTCGTCCACCGGGGCGGCCCCCGGCCGTGTCGATTCGCCACCGACATCAACGATGGCGGCACCGGCGGCCGCCATGGCCAGCGCGGCATCGACCGCGGCGGCCGGATCGTAGCGATCGCCGCCATCGGAAAAGCTGTCGGGGGTGACGTTGACGACGCCCATGACCGCGGGCAGGGCAAGCCCGGCCCAGGCGCGGCGGGGCGCGGATATCCGCTCCAGGGCGGCGATGATGCGCGGCCCGGCATCCGGCCGTGCGGCAGCCCAGCCGGCAACCGCATCCAGCCGCAAGGATCGGGCGGCTATGGTGCCGTCCAACCGCCGGACAGCCAGCTTGATCGCCATGAAAGCCCCGGGCCCGCCCGCCAGCGGCAATGCCTGGCCATCGGCGATCAGTTCGGCCGCCGCGGGACCGGCAACCCGCCCGATCGGCTGACAATAGAAAACCTGCCGCCCGTTTCCAGGCGGCAGGAGTTCATCGAGGACATTCATGATCTGAGAACCGGGTCCGTCCTTCCGGGCATGGCCCGGAAGGACGGCTCGGTATCGTTCACGGTCGCGCGGGTCAGGCGCCGGGCTGCGGTTCCGGCGTCATGCCGGGGGGCTCCATCCGGCCGGTGTTGGGCACGGAGCCGGGGCGGCGCGGCGGCGGCTTGGGCTGGTCTTCCGGCGTGGTCGGCCGGACGATCGGCTGGCCGGCTATGAGCTGGCGGATCTCGTCGGCGCTCAGCGTCTCGTATTCCAGCAGGCCCTTGGCGATGGTGTGCAACTCGTCGATGTTCTCGGTCAGGATGCGTTTGGCCTCGGTCTCGCCGATCTCCACGAAGCGCCGGATTTCCTCGTCAATGATCCGGGCAGTGGCGTCCGAGACGTTCTTGCGCTGCGTCACCGAGTGGCCGAGGAACACCTCGTCCTCGTTCTCGGAATAGCGCAGCGGCCCCAGCTTGTCGCTGAAACCGAACTCCGTGACCATGCGACGGGCGAGGTTGGTCGCCTGGCGGATGTCGTCCGAAGCGCCGGTCGTGACGTTCTCCGGCCCGTAGATCAGCTCCTCGGCGACGCGGCCGCCGAACATCATGCAGATGCGCGCCGCCAGCTCCATCCGGGAATAGCCGTAGCGGTCCTTCTCGGGCAGGCTCATGGTCACGCCCAACGCCCGGCCGCGGGGAATGATCGTCACCTTGTGCAGCGGGTCGTGGCCGGGCACGCGCAGCGAGACCAGGGCATGGCCCGCCTCGTGATAGGCCGTCGTCTCCTTCTCCTTCTCGCTCATCACCATGGACCGACGCTCGGAGCCCATCAGGACCTTGTCCTTGGCCTGCTCGAACTCGGTCATGGTGACGACGCGCTTGCCCTTGCGGGCCGCCAGCAGTGCCGCCTCGTTGACGAGGTTTGCAAGATCGGCACCCGAGAAGCCGGGCGTGCCACGGGCGATCACCCGGGCGTCGACGTCCGGCGCCAGCGGCACCTTGCGCATATGGACGCGCAGGATCTTCTCGCGACCGCTGACGTCGGGGTTCGGCACCACGACCTGGCGGTCGAAGCGGCCCGGTCGCAGCAGGGCGGGATCGAGCACGTCCGGCCGGTTGGTGGCCGCGATCAGGATGACGCCCTCGTTCGCCTCGAACCCGTCCATCTCGACCAGGAGCTGGTTCAAGGTCTGCTCGCGCTCGTCGTTGCCACCGCCCAGACCGGCACCGCGATGGCGGCCGACGGCGTCGATCTCATCGATGAAGATGATGCAGGGCGCGTTCTTCTTGCCCTGCTCGAACATGTCGCGCACGCGGCTGGCGCCGACGCCCACGAACATCTCGACGAAGTCGGAGCCCGAGATGGTGAAGAACGGCACGTTCGCCTCACCCGCGATGGCGCGGGCCAGCAGCGTCTTGCCAGTACCGGGCGGGCCGACCAGCAGCACACCCTTGGGGATGCGGCCGCCCAGGCGCTGGAACTTCTGCGGGTCGCGCAGATACTCGACGATCTCTTCCAGTTCCTGCTTGGCCTCGTCGATGCCGGCCACGTCGTCGAACGTCACCCGGCCGACCTTCTCGGTCAGCAGGCGCGCGCGGGACTTGCCGAAGCCCATGGCCCGGCCGCCGCCCGACTGCATCTGGCGCATGAAGAATATCCACACGCCGATCAGCAGCAGCATGGGGAACCACTGGATCAGGACATAGAGCAGCGACGGCGAGCCCGAATCCTCCGGCGACGCGGCCACGCGCACATTGTGCTGCGTCAGCTTGGTCACGAGGTTGGCGTCACGCGGCGCATAGGTCGTGAAGGCGCGTCCATCGCTGAAATGGCCCGACAGCGTGCTGCCGCCGCCACCCGCGGTCTGGATCGTCACGTCGGCGACGCGGCCGTTCGTCACTTCGTTGAGGAAGTCGGAATAGGCGAGGCTCGCCTGCGGACTGCGCGTGGTCGACCCCTGGAAGAGGTTGAACAGCGCCACGAGCAACAGCCCGATAATGACCCAGAGAGCGAGATTCTTGCCGAAATTGTTCACGTTCGGGGCCCTTCCCCTCCGCATCCGGAGCGTCCGCGACGTCGCCGCTGAAGACCCCGAGCCATCCAGAAGCCGGTTAGTGCTGAACCGACCCTTCTCACAAATAATGCGACGTTCCCATTAAACAACTGCGAACGGTCCCCCTGCAAGCGCGCGACGCGGTCTAAATACCGCATCGCCCGGCCCATGTCCCGTCCGTGACCAGCCTGCGGTCGGCACGGCCAGCAGCCGATCGCCTGACCAGAGTGCGGGCAAGGTCGGCCGGGCCGGGCCCGGAACCCCCGAGATCGCGCCTGAATCCGGTCGCGCGATGCCCAATGGGGACACCCGGCAAGAGATTGGGACGCCGGGCGGAACCGCAATGGTGAAACGGCTGTCCCAGCGCACAATTCCCCCGCTGGTCGCCTGGACATCGGGGCCGATTGCCGCCGGCTCGCGGCAGACCAGGATGCGGCCGCGCCAGGGCAGGATGCGGCAGCCGGCCAGGGTTGCCCCGGGCATGCCGCGCGACCATCCCCGACTGGCATCCGCCAGCCGCGCCACCGCCTCACCGCGAGGACCATAGGGACCGGCACTGCCGATCATGCGCAGCAGATTCGCCAGCAGGGCTAGCCCGACATTGGATGGCAACCGAGCCATCCCGGCCCCGTCGAGCAGCGCATACCCTTCGGGCGCCACCCAGACCAGTTCGGCCGCCGCCGCCGCCAGGGCATGCTCGGCCTCGCCCCGTGCCGCGGCGGCCTTGCCGGCACGCGCCAACAGTTCGTCGGCATCCACCCCGTCCTGGCGCAGACGGACGCGCTGGTAGCGGCGGTCGGCGTTGCTGGGGTCGGTGATCGATGGCTGTCCACGGGCGCGGACGGTCGCCGCCAGTTGGTCTCGCGGCACGTCGAGGAGCGGGCGCAGCAGCCGCGGCCCGGCCGTCTCGCGCTGCCCTGCCATGCCGGCCAGCCCGCCGTCGCCGCTGCCCGCGGCCAGCCGCAGGGCCACCGTCTCGGCCTGGTCGTCGCGATGATGAGCCAGCAGCAGGTGGAGGATGCCTTCGGCGCTGCAGGCGGCGACGAGCAATTCGTAGCGGATGTGCCGCGCCGTCTCCTGGATGCGGGAGGCGGGCCTGGCCCCTTGATGGCGGAGCGTCCGGTGCTCGATCCCGATGGCGCCGAGCCAGCGTCCCACCATGGCGGCCTCGGTCGCGGCCTCGGGACGCAGCGCATGGTCGACCGTCAAGGCGAGGACGGCGCCGTCCCGCGCCCGGGCCCAATCGTCGGCCAGCAGGGCAAGTGCCATGCTGTCCGGCCCGCCGGATACCGCCACCGCCAGGCGGGGTGCCGGCTCGAACGGCCCGAGGCGGGCCATGGCGGCGGCGAAGATGGCCGGGCAGAGCGGCCCGGCCACGCCACCGCGATCGGTATCAGCAGCCGAGGCGCTGACGCTCGCGCTTGCCACGGTCCTTCACGTTCGCGGGCGCATCGGCCGCCTGATCAAGCCGCCCCAGCGCCGCGCAGGCCTCCGGCTTGCGGTTGAGCTGGGCCAGCGACATGCCGAGCTTCAGCAGATTGTCCGGCGACTTCGCGTTCTTGGGATAGCGCTGAAAGCCCTCGCCGAAGGCAATCGCGGCGTTCTGGTAGTCCTGGCGGACATAGTAGGTCTCGCCCAGCCAGTACTGCGCATTGCCAGCCAGGTTGTCGTTCGGATGCTGGCGCAGGAAGCCCTTGAGCGCCCGCTCGGCGCCGTCATAGTCGGCCCGTGCCAGCAACGCGAAGGCCTGGTCGTACTGCTGCTGCGGCGCGCCGGCCGGCAGGGTCGCTTCGGGCTGCGGCGCGCGCGGGGCGGCGGCCGTCTGTTCCTGCGGCGGTCTCGGGGTTGGCGGCGGCGGCGCTGCCGAGGGGCGGACGGTCGTCGTGCCAGGGCCGGGCGGCGCGATCACGCGGGCCTGGCCGGGCGGCGGTGGCTCGGTCGTGCGGCCGTCGCGAATGGGCGGCGGGCGGCGCGCGGCGGCTCCGGCGGGGCGCGGGGCGGTTCGGCTGCAGCCCGCGGGGCCTCGCCCTGGGCCGGCTCGGCGCTGCGGCCGCCGCGCTCCAGCTCCGTCAGGCGGAACTCGGTGTCACGCTGCGCACGCTCCTGGCCCTGGCGCACCTGGTTGATCTGGTGGGTCAGCTCTTCAAGGCGGCCGGTCAGCTGGCGGATCTGGTCCTCAAGCTGGTTGAGGCGCATCTCCTGCTGCGCGTAGGCGGCAGAGGGGCCGGCGGAAGGCTGCTGCTGGTATTGCGGCGCATAGGGGGAAGTCTGCGCCAGCGACGCCTGGAGCAGGGCGGACGAGACGAGCGATGCCGCCGCCAGGGCTGCGACGATCCGGGGACGCGGCATGATCGCGGCTCCTCTCCTGTTGGTGGAACGTGCTGGCTGTCGGGACGGACCCGATCCGTGGACGATACGGGCCGGTCGACGCGGGTTAACGCGCGACCGGCCCGTTCGGCTCCACCGAAGAAACAGGCCGGCGTCAGTTCACGACGGTGACGGCTCGCCGGTTCTGGGCATAGGCCGCGTCGTTCGAGCCGACGACCGCCGGACGCTCCTTGCCAAAGCTGGTCGTCGACAGGCGGCCGGCGGGGATGCCGAGGGCCACCATGTAGTTGCGCACGGCAACCGCGCGACGCTCAGCCAGGGCGAGGTTGTACTCACGCGTGCCGCGCTCGTCGGCATGGCCTTCGACCACGATCCGCGTGTTGGGATAGCGGCGGAGCCATTCGGCCTGGCGGCCGACCGTCTCCCGCGCCTCGGCATTGAGGTCGGAGCGATCGGTGTCGAAGAACACCCGGTCGCCGACATTCACTTCCAGGTCGCGCTGCGAGCCGGGAACGGCGTCGCCGGCACCCAGGCCCTGCGACGAAACGCCCGACTGGCTGCCAAGGCCGGTCGAATCGATGCCCGTCGTCGACGTCGCGGCGGAACCGTCCGCCGTGGTCGACACCTCCGGCGTGCTTTCGCAGGCTGCCACCAGCAGGACGGCGGCAACCAGGCTCAAAATCTTCATGCGCATGCGCTGTTTCTCCTTCGGCATGAGCTGGGGTTGGTCATGATATTGGTCCGCAGCGCCCGTCCAGGTGGGCATCGCGCCCGAGAATTGAGCCGATTCCACAAGAAATCGCGGTCTTCCTGCTGGTCACCACGATATCTAGACAAGGTCAAGGAATCAAGGGCGACCAGGCCGGATCCGAGGCGTCCTGGGGCGTCAGCACCTCACGCTCGTTGAACCCGGACAGGTCGATCGAGAACAGTTTGGTTCCGCCGCCGCGGCCGCCGCGGTCGGTCGACTGCTGGCGGAAGAACATCAGCACGCGGCCGTTAGGCGCCCAGGTCGGGCTTTCGACGAGGAAGCCGTCGGTGATGATGCGCTCGCCCGAGCCATCCGGCCGCATGACGCCGATCGAGAACTTGCCGCCCTCCATCTTGGTGAAGGCGATCAGATCGCCACGCGGCGACCAGGCCGGCGTTGCGTAGCGGCCGGCGCCGAAGCTGATCCGGCGCACGCCCGACCCGTCCGCGCCCATGACGTAGAGCTGCTGGGCGCCGCCGCGGTCGGAGTTGAAGACGATTTCACGCCCCGTCGGCGAATAGCTGGGCGAGGTGTCGATCGCCGGATGGTTGGTCAGCCGCTGCATGGCGCGGCTGCGCAGGTCCATTGTGTAGATCTCGGTATTGCCGTCCGACGACATGCTCATGATGACCTTGTTGCCGTCGGGCGAGAAGCGCGGGGCAAAGGTCATGCCGGGGAAGTCGCCGATCGCCTCGCGGCGGCCGGTGTCGATGTTCAGCACATAGACCCGCGGCTGGCGGTCGCCGAAGGTCATGTAGGTGATCTCCTGCGCCGTGGGCGAGAAGCGCGGCGTCATCACCAGGCTGCTGCCGTCGGTCAGGAAGCGATGGTTGAAGCCGTCCTGGTCCATGATGGCCAGGCGCTTGACGCGCTGGTTGGCCGGCCCCGACTCCGCGACATAGACGATACGGGTGTCGAAATAGCCGTCCTCGCCGGTGATGCGCTTGTAGATGGCGTCGGCCACGATATGGGCGATGCGGCGCCAGTTGGCGGGCTGGGTGAAATAGGCCAAGCCCGTCATCTGCTGCTCGGCGAAGACGTCCCACAGCCGGAATTCGACCTTCAGCCGCCCATCGGGCATGCGCTCGATGGCGCCGGTCACCAGCGCCTGGGCGTTGATGACGCGCCAGTCCTGGAAGCGCGGCGTGCCGCGCAGCGCCTGCGGATCCTGCAGGAAGGAGCGCTGGTCGAGGAGCTTGAAGAAGCCCGAGCGCTCCAGGTCGGCGGCCACGACGGCCGCGATCTCGCCGCCGGTCGCGGCCTCCGGGCCGGAGCCCGAGAAGCGCGGGACGGCGATCGGCATGGGCTGCACCCGGCCGCGCGTGATGTCGATGCGCAGCTCGGCCTCGGCCGTGCCCGGAAGCGTCACCGCCGCGCCCAGCGCGATCACGGCGATCGCGGCGGCGCGCAGCAGGGAGGACAGCGGGCGAAGAAGGGTGACGACGTGCCTCATGTCCCGAAATCCTTCGGACTGAAGATGAAGGTGAACGACTTCCATTGGTCGTACTTGTCGCGCGGAAGCCGCAGCGGGCTGCATTCCGGATTGAGGATCGCCCGCCGGGCGCTCTCGGCGACCGACCGGAACTGCGGATCGGACTGGCCGCGGCCGGTGTCCAGGATGCGGGCCTCGCGCACGGTGGCGTCGGGGTTCATCTGGACGCGAATCTCGACCACGATCTGCTGCACCTCCTTGCCGCCGCCGACGAAGCTCCAGCAGCGCTCGATCTGCTGGCGCACCCCGTCCATCTCGCTCGACGTCAGGGTCTGCGACAGCGACGGCGCCGACTGCGGTGCTGCGGCGGCCACCTGCGGCCGCGGCGGCGCGGGGGGCGTCGGCCGCGGCTCGGCCCGCGACGGCGTGGGCGTCGGCCGCAGGTTGTTCAGGATCGCGTTGACGTCGAAATCCTGCGCCGGCTTGGCGTCCTTCTTGGGCTCGGCCTTGGCTTCGGCCTTGGAGTCGGGACGCGTGTCCTTCTTCGGCTCCGGCTTGGCGTCGGCCTTGGCGTCCTTCCTGGGCTCTGGCTTCGCCTCGGGCTTGGCCGCGACCTGCGTCTTGGCCGGCTCCGGCTTCGGCGGTTCCGGCTTGGGCGGCTCCACCTTCGCAGGCTTCGGCGGCTCCGGCTTCGGGGGCTCGGGCTTGGGCGGCTCGGGCTTCTTCGGCGGCTCCGGCTTGGGCGGCTTCGGCGGTTCGGGCTTCGGCGGCTCCGGCTTGACGGGTTCGGGCTTGGGCGGCTCGGGCTTCACCGGCTGCGGCTTGGCTGCGGGCGCACAGCCGGCTCCGGCGGCGCCGGGGCGGCTTCGGCGGTTCCGGCTTGGGCGGTTCCGGCTTCGGGGCTCGGGCTTGGGCGGCGGAGGCGGCTTGGGCGGTTCCGGCTTGTGCTGGGGCGGCGGCGGCGGTTCCGGCTTGGCAGGCTCGGGCTTCGGCGCCGGCGGCTTGGGCGGCGGCGGGGTGGCGGCGCAGGCGGGGCGGTGGGGCCGGCTCGGGCTTGGGGGCTCCGGCTTCGGGGTTCGGGCGTCGGCGCCTCGGCGCGCAGCGGCTCGGCCTTCGGCAGGGGGCGCGGCGGCGGACGCAGCGTCTGCGTCGGCGCGGCCGCGCGCTCGGCCACCGTCACCATCTCGAACACAACGGGGGTGTCCTCGCGCGGTTCCGGCTTGAAGAGTTCCGGCAGCCCCACCAGCACCAGCACGATGATGCCGGCATGGAGGATGGCCGATCCGATCAGGCCGCGCTTCATTCCCGTCTTTCCGTCTTCCTGGCTCGCCCTGCGGCGCGGCCTAGCGCTGGCGGCCGCGCCGCACCGGCTCGTCGGGCGCGGCCTGCGGCAGTTCGGCGATCAGGGCGACACGGGCGAATCCGGCGGCGTTCAACGCGCCCATCACCTCCATCACCCGGCCATAGACGATGTTGCGGTCGCCACGCACGAAGACCCGCGCCTGGCGATCGTTCTCGGTGATGGCGACCAGCCGGGCGACGAGGTTGTCCAGCGTCGTCTCCCCTTCCTGGAGATAGATCTTGCCCTGGGCGGTGATCGAGACGGTGATCGGCTCCTTCTGCTCGCTGATCGTCGGCGCCGATGCCTTGGGCAGGTCGACGGGAACGCCCACGGTCAGCAGCGGGGCCGTGACCATGAAGACGATGAGCAGCACCAGCATGACGTCGACGAACGGCGTCACGTTGATTTCGGACATGGCGACGTAGCGGCGTCCGCCGCGCCCGCCACCGCGCTTGAGGACGGCACCGGCCATCGGATCAGACCTTCTCGTCCATCTGGCGGGACAGGATGGCCGAGAACTCGCTGGTGAAGGCGTCCAGGCGCCCGCCATAGCGCCCGATCTCGGTCGACAGCTTGTTGTAGGCGATGACGGCCGGGATCGCCGCGACCAGGCCCAGCGCCGTGGCGAACAGCGCCTCGGCGATGCCGGGGGCGACGACGGCCAGCGAGGTGTTCTTCGAGGCCGCGATCGACTGGAAACTGTTCATGATGCCCCACACCGTGCCGAGCAGGCCGATGAAGGGGGCCGTCGAGCCGACCGAGGCCAGGAACGACATGTACTTCTCCAGACGCTCCATCTCCCGGCTGGCGGCCACGCCCATCACCCGCTCGATCCGGTCCTGGAGGTTGCCGCGCATCGATTCCGTGGCGATCAGCCCGCGGGCGGCCGACCGGCGCCATTCCCGCATCGCCGAGGCGAACACGGTCGCCATCGGGTCGGCGGGCCGAGTGCCGACCCGGTCGTAGAGATCGTCGAGCGAGCCGCCGGACCAGAAGCTCTCCTCGAACTCGCGGGCCCGCGCATTCAGCCGACGCAGCCGGACCCACTTGTCGAAGATCACCGCCCAGCACCAGAACGACAGGACGAGCAGGATCAGCATGACGAACTTCACGATCATGTCGGCCTGGAGGAACAACCCCCAGATCGACAGGTCGTGCGCCGACCCGCCCAGGGTCATGGCATCTACGGCACGGTTCTCCATCAGACTATGGCTCGCATTTACAGGGTTGATTGTGGCGTCACCAAGGCCTCCAGCGCCGTGCGCAGCACGGGCGGAAGCCGCGTCGCGCGGCCGTGGACACGGTCGATGCAGGCAAGCCTTACGGACAGGCGGGCCAGTTCCTCGGGCGGGGTCCCGTCGGCCCGGCGCCAGACCGCCTGCATGAGGTCGAGACGCGCCGCGCCGACGTCGACCACGGTCGAGACGACCTCCAGCCGGTCGTCGAGTCGCGCGGGCGAGAGGTAGTCGGCGGTGCAGCGGCGCACCGCCCACAGCACGCCCGCCTCGCCCATCAGGCGGCCATGCTCGGTGCCGGCCGCCCGCATCATCTCGGTGCGGGCCCGCTCGGCGAACCGCAGATAGTTGGCGTAGTAGACGATGCCGGCCGCATCCGTGTCCTCGTAATAGACGCGGAGCGGGAAGGCATGCCGGCCGGCGTCGAGCCGGCCCGAGGTGGGTTGCTCAGCCACTGCCAACCTCGTCGCTGGCCAGCAGGTCGAACTGGGTCGGCGGCACCGCGCGCGGCGGCAGGCCGAGATAGCCGTAGGTCTGGTTGGTGACCATGCGCCCGCGCGAGGTGCGCTGGAGGAACCCCTGCTGGATCAGGTAGGGCTCGATCACTTCCTCGATCACGTCGCGCTGCTCGGACAATGCCGCCGCCAGCGTCTCCACCCCGACCGGTCCGCCGGCATAGTTGTCGGCGATGCAGCGCAGGTAGCGCCGGTCCATCGCATCCAGCCCGCGCGCATCGACATCGAGCCGGCCCAGGGCGGCATCCGCCTCGGCCGCGCCGACGCGGCCGGTGCCGGCGATCTCGGCGAAGTCGCGCACCCGGCGCAGCAGCCGGCCGGCGATGCGCGGCGTGCCCCGCGAGCGCCGCGCGATCTCCTCGGCCCCTTCCGGCGCCAGGTCGAAGCCCAGGATCCGGGCGCCGCGCTCGACGATGCCCTGCAACTCGTCCGGCTGGTAGAAGTCCAGGCGCAGCGGGATGCCGAAGCGATCGCGCAGCGGCGTCGTGATCAGCCCCGACCGGGTCGTGGCACCGACCAGGGTGAAGGGCGGCAGGTCGATCTTGACCGAGCGCGCCGCCGGCCCCTCGCCGATGATCAGGTCGAGCTGGAAATCCTCCATCGCCGGGTAGAGCACCTCCTCGACCGCGGGCGAGAGGCGATGGATCTCGTCGATGAAGAGGACGTCGCGCGGCTGCAGGTTGGTCAGCAGCGCCGCCAGGTCGCCGGCGCGCAGGATGACCGGGCCGGACGTGGCGCGGAAGCCGACGCCCAGTTCGCGGGCAACGATCTGGGCCAGGGTCGTCTTGCCCAGCCCGGGCGGCCCGAAGAACAGCACATGGTCGAGCGACTCGCCGCGGCCGCGCGCGGCATCGATGAAGACGCGCAGGTTGTCGCGCACCCCGCGCTGGCCGACGAACTCCTCCAGGCTGAGCGGGCGGAACGACGCCTCGGGCGCGTCCTCCCCCTGCCGCTCGGGGGCCACGGGCCGGGCGATGCCACTCACTGTGCCAGCTCCGCCAGACCGCCGCGGATCAGTGCTTCGATCGGCGCGTCGACACCCAGCCGGCGCTGGACGCCGGCGACGGCGGCGAAGGCCTCGATCCGGCGGTAGCCGAGATTGACCAGGGCCGAGACGGCATCTTCCGCCGCACCGGCGACGCGCGGCACGGCCGGGGCGGTGCCGCGGTCGCCATCCAGCGGCACGATCGCCGCCAGGCCGGTCGTCTTGTCGCGCAGTTCGTTGGCGATGCGGGCCGCCAGCTTCGGCCCGACGCCGTCGGCGCGCGCCAGCGCCGCCTTGTCCTGCAACGCGATCGCGGCCGCCAGTTCGCTCGGCCCCAGCACGGTCTGGATCGCCAGCGCCACCCGGCTGCCGACGCCCTGCACCGTCGTCAGCAGGCGAAACCACTCCCGCTCGGCGGCATCCAGGAAACCGTAGAGATGGATATGGTCCTCGCGGACATGGGTGATGACGGCCAGGCTCACCGGCTGCCCCAGGGGCGGCAACCGTCCCAGCGTCCGACCCGAGCAGTAGGCGAGATAGCCGACGCCGCCCACGTCGACGACGCAGGCATCGGTCTCGACCGAATCGAGGATGCCGGACAGCTTGGCGATCATCGCGAAAGAGCGGTCAGGTCGCGGCGCGGGGCATCGGCACGCGCTGGCCGATGCCGGTGGCCGGCTTCAACCAGGCCCGCTGCGTCGCCCGGTGATGGGCGTGGCAGATGGCAACGGCCAGGGCATCGGCCGCGTCCGAGCGCGCCACCAGGCAGCCGGGCAGCAGCCGGCGGACCATCAGTTCCACCTGGTTCTTGTCGGCATGGCCGGCGCCGACCACAGACTTCTTGATCAGGTTGGCCGAATATTCGTGGACCGCGACGCCGCGCTCGGCCGGGGCCAGCAGGGCGATGCCGCGGGCATGGCCCAGCTTCAGGGTCGAGGCCGGGTTCTTGTTGACGAAGGTCTCTTCCACCGCCGCCTCGCCCGGCCCGAATTCGTCGATCACCGCACCCAAGCCGCGATAGAGCTCCACCAGCCGCTCGGCCAGGGACAGCCGCTCGTTGGACGAGATGGTGCCGTCGGCGACATGGCTGAGGCGGCTGCCGGCCACGTCGACCACGCCCCAGCCGGTGTGCCGCAAGCCCGGGTCGAGGCCGATCAGCCGCACCCGGTCGCTGTCGACCGAGCGCGCCATCGTGGCGCTGGCGGCGGGAGGGCGCCCCGGGGACAAGTCAGTCGCCCGTCCGGGCCATCGCCGTCTCGCTCGCCTCGAAGTTCGCATGGACGTTCTGCACGTCGTCGTTGTCGTCCAGCGTCTCGAGCAGCTTGAACAGCGTCACCGCGGTCTCGTCGTCGACCGGCGTCACGGTACGCGGCCGCCAGGCGAAGGCGGCACTCTCGGCCGGCCCCAGCTTGGCCTCCAGCGCCTCGCGCACGGCGTTGAGGGCGTCGGTCGCGCACAGGATGTCGTAGCCACCTTCATCCGACTCGACATCGTCGGCGCCGGCCTCGACCGCCTGCTCGAACAGCGTGTCGGCGTCGCCGGCCTTGGCGGGATAGCGTACCAGGCCCATACGGTCGAAGAGGAAGCCGACGCTGTTGGTCTCGCCCAGCGCGCCGCCATGCTTGGAAAAGGCCGACCGGACCTCGGCTGCGGTGCGGTTGCGGTTGTCGGTCAGGGCCTCGACGATGACCGCGACGCCGCCCGGGCCATAGCCCTCGTAGCGGACTTCCTCGTAGTTGGTCCCGTCCTCGCCGCCGGCGCCGCGCTTGACCGCGCGCTCGATCGTGTCCTTGGGCATGTTGGCGTCGCGCGCCGCGATCATCGCTGCCCGCAGGCGCGGATTGGACGCCGGGTCGGGCAGGCCGGTGCGCGCGGCAACGGTCAACTCGCGGATGATCTTGGTGAAGACCTTGCCGCGCTTCTTATCCTGCGCACCCTTGCGGTGCATGATGTTCTTGAATTGGGAATGGCCCGCCATGACGCTCTTCTAAGTCCAGGAAACAGCGTCCGGGTCTATACCATATATGGTAGACAAACGCCCAGATTCCGCGGGTTTCTACGTAGGGTTTATGGCTGAATTGAGGCGTGGGCGCACGCCATCAGGGGTTGCGCGACGCCGTGACGCGGGTAGCATCCGGGCCATCCCCAAGGCGCGATCGCGCCCGGCCCCGGAACCAAGGAACAGCAATGCCACACGCCGACGACGCCCTCGATCTGGATGCCATCGGCCAGGCCGACCTGGTGCGGCGCAAGGAGGTATCCCCGGCCGAGTTGGTGGAGGCCGCGATCGCCCGCATCGAGCGCGTCAACCCGCAGGTGAATGCGGTCGTCATCAAGACCTACGAGCGGGCGCGGGCGGCGGCCGCCGGCCCGCTCGACGGCCCGTTCGCGGGCGTGCCGTTCCTGCTGAAGGACATCGCCTGCGAGGAGGAAGGGGTGCCGCTGCGCGGCGCCAGCACCTTCGGCGGCGACTATGTTCCGACAGCCGACAACGAGCTGGTCCGACGCTACCGTGCCGCCGGCCTGCTGTTCCTGGGTCATACCAACGCGCCCGAGCTGGGCATCGGCCCGACGACGGAGCCCCGCCTCTACGGCCCGGCCCGCAACCCGTGGGACCGCGAGCGGTCGACCGGAGGCTCCAGCGGCGGGGCGGCGGCGGCCGTGGCGACCGGCATGGTGGCGGCGGCCCACGGCAACGATGCCGGCGGCTCGATCCGCATCCCGGCCGCCTGCTGCGGCCTGTTCGGCATGAAGCCGACACGGGCGCGCAACCCCGTGGCGCCGCATTTCGGCGACATCATCGTCGGCATCGCCGCCGACCATGTGCTGTCGCGCAGCGTGCGCGACAGTGCGGCCCTGCTCGACGTCACCGCCGGGCCGACGCTGGGCGACCCCTACTGGGCCCCGCCGCTTGCCCGCGCCTTCGCCGAGGAGGTCGGCGCCGACCCCCGCCGGCTGCGCATCGCCTTCTCCACCCGCTCGCCGATCGGCACGCCGATCGACCCCGACTGCGTGCGCGCGACCGAGGAGACCGCCCGCCTGCTCGAATCGCTGGGCCACACGGTCGAGGAGGCCGACCCCGCCGTCGACGGCGAGGCGTTCTGGCGCGCCTTCACCGCGGTCATCGCCGCCGGTGTCGGCTGGGCGCTGGCCGGGCTGGAGCGGCGCGTCGGCCGCGAGGCGACGCCGGACGACCTGGAACCGTTCGTCTGGGGCTTCACCCGGCGCGCCCGCGAGCAGACGGCGCCGCAGTTCCTGCTGGCGCTGCAGGACATGCAGCGCCATGCCCGCGAGATGGCGGGATTCTTCGTCGAGCATGACGTCTGGCTGACGCCGACGCTGGGATCGCCCGCGGTCCCGCTCGGCACCTTCTCGCTGCAGCAGGGCGGCGACGCCATGGCGATGCGCCGGCAGATGAACGTGTTCGCGCCCTTCACCTGGATGTCGAACGCCAGCGGCCAGCCGGCGATGTCGGTGCCGGCCGGCTGGAACGAAGCCGGGCTGCCGCTATCGGACCATTTCGTCGGGCGCTTCGGCGACGAGGCGACGCTGTTCCGGCTGGCGGCGCAGATCGAAGCGGCGCGGCCCTGGGCCGGGCGGCGCCCGCCGATCCACGCCTAGAAGGGATCAGTCGGGCGGGTGGCTTTGCATGAGCCGCCCGCCCAGCCGAACCGGCGCCACCGACAGCGCCAGGCCGGTGGCGTCGTCGGTGGCGACGAAGACGCCGCACATCGTTCCCTCGCCATCCGCCGGCGACAGGCGCTCGCCCGGCACCTTCTTCACGAAGCGGGCGACAGCGCCCTCCTTGCGCATGCCGATCACGGAATCATAGTCGCCGCACATGCCGGCATCGGTCTGGTAGGCGGTGCCGCGGGACAGGATCTGCGCATCGGCGGTCGGCACATGGGAATGGCTGCCGAAAACGGCCGAGACCCGCCCGTCCAGATGATGGCCCATGGCCATCTTCTCGCTGGTCGCCTCGCCATGCACGTCGACCAGAATGGCGGCGGCCGCGCCCGCACCCATCGGATGGGCCGGCAGCAGGGCGTCGATCGCCGCGAAGGGGCAATCGAGCGGGTCCATGAAGAGGCGGGTCATCAGGTTGGCCACGACCACGCGGCGCCCGTCGGCCAGGGTGAAGGCGGTCGCCCCCTGCCCCGGCGTGCCGGGCGGGTAGTTGGCCGGGCGCAGCAGGCGCGGCTCGGCAGCGAGCGTCGACACGATCTCGCGCTTGTCGAACAGATGGTTGCCGGTCGTGACGACATCGACGCCGGCCGCGAAGAACTCGCGGCAGATCGCCTCGGTGATGCCGAAGCCGGCGGCGGCGTTCTCGCCATTCACCACCACGAAGTCGATCCCGTGGCGCCGGCGCAGGGCCGGCAGGCGGCTGGTCACCGCCTCGCGGCCGGAACGGCCGACCACGTCGCCGCAGAACAGCATCCGCATCGCCGGCTTAATCCCCCGCGGCAGCGGCCGGATAGAACGCGGCCTCGGTGACGATGGCGTCCAGCCGGGCGTCGTGCGGGCCGGCCGGGACCCGGTCGCAGAACTGGCCGTCGAAGGCGACCCCGATCGCGCGGACGGTGCGGCGCGCGCGCAACCCGGCCAGGGTCCGGTCGTAGAAGCCGCCGCCATAGCCCATGCGCCGCCCGGCGGCGTCAAAGGCCAGGAGCGGCACCAGCAAGAGATCTGGCTCGGCCGCAGGCGCCTCTGGCAGCGGCTCGGAGAGGCCGAAGGGGCGCGCCCGCAGGGGATCGCCCGGCCGCCATTGCCGGAAGGTGAGCGGCAGCCCGCGACGCGGCGTGACCGGCAGGCAGAGCGTGCAACCGGCCGCCGCCAGGCGCGCCATCAGCGGCCGCGGATCCATTTCCTCGCCGATCGGGAAATAGCCGGATACCACGGTTTCAGGCGTCACGGCGGGGATGGCGGCGAGGAAGCGATCGGCCAGCCGATCGCCTGCATCGGGGCCGGCATGGCGTGCGGCGTCGGACCGGCGCAGGGTGGCGGCGACGCGGAAGGTCGCCTTCTCGTGCTCCAGGTCGGTATCGCGGTCAGCCGAAGGTGAGATGGCCGAAGATAAGGTGGACGGGGCCGCCTCGGCCGTAGGCATTGCTAAACCCTCCGTGGCCTGCGAACGCAGGTGGGCGCCATGTATCGCGACCACGGTCGCGACAGGGACAGCTCCCTAGAGGTTATGAAAGGCCCCGGGGTGACAGCGTCCTGACGCACCAGGCAGCTCCGTCCACCGCTATAGCTAAGCCTGCTCGAGCCTCGCGGCAATGGTCTCTACGCGTTGGGCGACAAGATCGAGCTCGCGGCCCAGCGTGTCGGCCGCCCCGCTCTGCCCCTCGGCGGCCCGTTTCAGGCGCGCGATCTCCTCGAAGGCCGACGCCAGTTCGTCGGCGATCAGCAGGCCGGCCATCAGGATCACGCGGGCCTCGCCGATCTGGCCGAGGTCGCCCGAAATCTGCGTCGCCTTCTGGTCGATATAGCCGGCGAGCCGGCGCAGGCGCTCTTCCTCGCCCGCACCGCAGGCGACACTGTAGGTGCGCCCGTTGATCGTCAGCGAGACGGACGGCATGGCGCTCAGTGCGTCCGGTCGAGCGCGCCGCGGGTGCGCACGATGACGCTGTCGAGGCGGTGGGCGGCGGCATCCGTCGCCTGGCGCAGGGCGGCCTTCTCGGCCTCCATCTGCGCCAGCGCGCGCGCCAGCCGGTCGCGCTCCTCGGCCAGGGCCTTGCGCTCGGCCGTCAGCACCGGCACGCGGGCCGCCGCGGCTTCCAGCCGGTCGAGCGCCCGCTCCAGGCGGTCGCGGGCACGTTGCATGGTCGAGGGCGGAATCGGGATCGTCGGTGCGGCCATGGATACAGTTGTAACGACCGGCTCGGCAGCGCGTCAATGAAGGTACCCGGGAAGGTGCCCGGAATGCGCCGCGGGGGCCGGGCCGGGGCAAATTCGCCACCGCGGTTGACGAGGGGGGGCTCCGGCGGCAAGTTGCGGGCCCTTTTCCCCCGGAAATCCGATGTCCAACGCACCGACCGCAACCGACCTCCGCGCCATGGCGAACGCCGTCCGCGCCCTTTCGATGGATGCCGTCGAGGCGGCGAAGTCGGGTCATCCCGGCATGCCGATGGGCATGGCCGACGTGGCCGCCGTGCTGTTCACCCGGTTCCTTGCCTATGACCCGGCCGACCCGGCCTGGCCCGACCGCGACCGCTTCGTGCTGTCGGCCGGCCACGGTTCGATGCTGCTCTATTCGCTCCTACATCTCACCGGCTATGCCGACATGACGATGGACGAGCTGCGGCGCTTTCGCCAGCTCGGCAGCCGCACCGCCGGCCATCCGGAGTACGGCCACGCCGCCGGCATCGAGACGACGACCGGCCCGCTCGGCCAGGGGCTGGCGACGGCGGTCGGCATGGCGATCGCCGAGCGCCACCTGAACGCCGCGTTCGGCGACGCGCTGGTCGACCACCGCACCTATGTCATCGCCGGCGACGGCTGCCTGATGGAGGGCATCAGCCACGAGGCGATCTCGCTGGCCGGGCACCTGAAGCTGGGCCGCCTGATCGTGCTGTTCGACGACAACAACATCTCGATCGACGGCGCCACGGCGCTGTCCGTGTCCGACGACCAGCAGGCGCGCTTCCGCGCCAGCGGCTGGGATGTGCAGGCGGTCGACGGCCACGACCCGGAGGCGGTGGCCGCCGCCATCGCGGCCGCCCAGGCGACCGACACGCCGTCGTTGATCGCCTGCCGCACGCAGATCGCCTATGGCGCGCCGACCAAGGCCGGCACGTCGGGCGCCCATGGCAGCCCGCTGGGCGCGGCCGAGATCGCCGGCGCGCGCGAGAAGCTGGGCTGGGATTCCCCGGCCTTCGTCGTGCCCGACTCCGTGCTGTCGCTGTGGCGGAACGCGGGGCGGACGGCCGCGAAGAAGGCCGACGCCTGGCGCCAGCGCCATGCCGCGGCAGCCGCACGCGCGGAGTTCGACCGGCGCATGGCGGGCGAACTGCCGGCCGGCCTGTCGGCAGCCATGGCCGAGTACAAGGCGGGCCTGATCGCCACGCCGCCCAAGGTCGCCACCCGCCAGGCATCGGGCAGCACGCTCGACGTGGTGGCCAAGGTGATGCCCGAGCTCGTGGGCGGATCGGCCGACCTGACGCCGTCCAACAACACCAAGGCCAAGGGCCAGGCGGTGCTGGAGGCCGGGAAGTACGGCGGCACCTACCTGCATTACGGCGTGCGGGAGTTCGGCATGGCGGCCGCCATGAACGGCCTGGCGCTGCATGGTGGGGTCGTGCCCTATGGCGGCACCTTCCTGGTCTTCACGGACTATGCGCGGCCCGCCATCCGCCTGTCGGCGCTGATGGGCATCCGCGTCGTCTATGTCATGACCCATGATTCGATCGGGCTTGGCGAAGACGGCCCGACGCACCAGCCGGTCGAGCATCTGGCCGCGCTTCGCTGCATTCCCAACCTGCGGGTCTTCCGGCCGGCCGACGCGGTCGAGACGGCCGAGTGCTGGGAACTGGCACTGGCCGCCAAGGCCAACCCGTCGGTCATCGCGCTGACCCGGCAGGGCGTGCCGACCCTGCGTACCGATGCGACCGAGAACCGCAGCGCCCGCGGCGCCTATGTCCTGGCCGAGGCCGAGGCCGAGGGCGCGCGCGCCGTGACGCTGCTCGCCACCGGGTCGGAGGTCGGGCTCGCCATGGAAGCCCGCGCCCTGCTGGCCAAGGAGGGAATCGCGGCCGCCGTCGTTTCCATGCCGAGCTGGGAGCTGTTCGCCGAGCAGGACGCGGCCTATCGCGCAGCCGTGCTGGGCAGCGCGCCGCGCGTCGCCGTCGAGGCTGCCGTGCGCCTCGGCTGGGACCGCTGGATGGGCGACAACGGCGTCTTCGTCGGCATGCCCGGCTTCGGCGCCTCGGCCCCTGCGGGCGAGCTCTATCGCCATTTCGGCATCACCGCCGAGGCGGTGGCCGCCGCCGCCAAGGGCCTGGTCTGAGCTTTTTCGGGATTCGGGGAATGTCCGGCCCAACCGGGCCGTTTGCTGGTCGATCCGGAGCATTCCCCGCTCCCCCGCTTCATTGAGTACGGCGCCCGCCGCCACCACCTAGCCGATCTAGCCATTCCCCCCACCCGAGAGCCTGGAGGATCGTCCCCATCATGGCCACCCGCCTTGCCATCAACGGCTTCGGCCGCATCGGCCGCCTCGTCTTCCGCGCCCTGGCCGAGAGCGGCCGCACCGACCTGCAGGTCGTCGGCATCAACGACCTGGGTCCGGTCGAGACGAACGCGCACCTGCTGCGCTACGACAGCGTCCATGGCCGCTTCCCCAAGGAGGTGAAGACCGGCGAGGGCACGATGGACGTCGGCCACGGCCCGATCAAGGTGACGGCCGAGCGCGACCCCGCCAAGCTGCCGTGGAAGGAGCTGGGCGTCGACATCGCGCTGGAATGCACGGGCATCTTCACCAAGCGGGAGGCCGCGGCCAAGCACATCGAGGCGGGTGCCAGGCGCGTGCTCGTTTCCGCCCCGGCCGATGGCGTCGACCTGACCGTCGTCTACGGCGTCAACCATGACAAGCTCGAGGCCGGCCACACGGTCGTCTCGAACGCGTCCTGCACGACCAACTGCCTGGCGCCGCTGGCCTATGTGCTGCACAACTCGGTCGGCATCGTGAATGGCTACATGACGACGGTGCACGCCTATACCGGCGACCAGCCCGTCGCCGACACCATGCACAAGGACCTGCATCGCGCGCGTGCGGCAGCCCTGTCGATGATCCCGACCTCCACGGGCGCCGCCCGCGCGGTCGGCCTCGTCCTGCCCGAGCTGAAGGGCAAGCTGGACGGCACCGCCATCCGCGTGCCGACGCCGAACGTTTCGATGGTCGACCTGACGTTCAACGCCGCGCGCGACACGTCGGTCGAGGAGATCAACAAGCTGATGGCCGAGGCCGCCGCCAGCGCCCGCTTCAAGGGCATCCTCGACATCAACACCGCGCCGCTGGTCTCGATCGACTTCAACCACAACCCGGCCAGCTCCACCTTCGACGCCGGCCAGACCGCCGTCATCGACAAGCGTCTGTGCCGGGTGCTGTCCTGGTACGATAACGAGTGGGGCTTCTCGAACCGCATGCTGGACACGGCCGCCGCGATGGCGAAGCTCGGCTGACCTGAACGGGTGGACGCTGCCGTGGAAGTGCGATCGGCCCACGAGGCGCGGATCGCCGCCACGGCGGCGGCCGCCCTCGGCCGCCCGCTGCTGCTCGTCAGCCCGCGCGGCGGGGCGGCATCGCTGGGGCCGGCCATGTTCGCGGCCATCGTCGATGCCGGCCGGCAGATCCACCCGGACACCGCCGGCATGATCGACTGCGAGGATGCCGAGGGGGACGCGCTGCTGGCGCTCCGCGTCGGCATCGGGCTCGTCATCTACAAGGGCGGCGCGGCGGTGCGGGGGAAATTGCAGGCGATCGCCGCGGCCGGTGGCCGCGCCGTCGTTGCGGAACGGCCGGATGCCCTGGTCCTCCACCGGGAGACGGACGCGCCCGCCGCCTGCCGCCACTGGCTTGCGACATCACGCCGGCCGGGCGCCCCACCCGGCGCCATTGCATAAACAGGCTTGCTCGCCTAATCACTCCGGCCGATCGACGATCGGCCGCCGAAGGGAAGGAGAATACCGATGAAGGTGACCCAGAAGGTCAAGCGCATCCTCGACGGGTACGAAAGCGACAATCCGGGCACCAAGGCCAACCTCGCCCGCATCCTGATGCAAGGGCGGCTGGGCGGCACCGGCAAGCTCGTCATCCTGCCGGTCGACCAGGGCTTCGAGCATGGCCCCGCGCGCAGCTTCGCGCCGAACCCCGAGGCCTACGACCCGCATTACCATTTCCAGCTGGCCATCGACGCCGGCCTGTCGGCCTATGCCGCCCCGCTCGGCATGATCGAGGCCGGTGCCGACACCTTCGCCGGCTCCATCCCGACCATCCTCAAGGTCAACAGTGCCAACAGCCTGGCCCGCGACAAGCACGGCCCCACCCAGGCCGTCACCGGCTCGGTGAAGGACGCGCTCCGGCTCGGCTGCTCGGCCATCGGCTTCACGATCTATCCCGGCTCGGACAATGCCTTCGGCATGTTCGAGGAACTGAGCCTGCTGACCGAGGAAGCCAAGGCCAGCGGCCTGGCGGTGGTCGTGTGGTCCTATCCGCGCGGCGGCGACCTGACCAAGGCGGGCGAGACCGGCATCGACATCTGCGCCTATGCCGCCCACATGGCGGCACTCCTCGGTGCCCACATCATCAAGGTGAAGCCGCCCACGGCCCACCTGGAGCTGGAAGCGGCCAAGAAGGTCTACGAGGCCAAGAAGATCGACGTGTCGACGGCGGCCGCCCGCTTCGCCCATGTCGTGCAGTCCTGCTTCGCCGGCAAGCGCATCGTCGTCTTCTCGGGCGGCGAGGCCAAGGACCTGGACGGGCTCTACAACGAGGTCCGTGCCATCCGCGACGGCGGCGGCAACGGCTCGATCATCGGCCGCAACACCTTCCAGCGCCCGCGGGCCGAGGCGCTCGCCATGCTCGACCAGATCGTCAAGATCTATCAGGGCAAGGCGTGACCAACCCCAAGGACGGCAGCGTGAGGAAACCGACGATGACCGGCGACGAGCGCTGCCGCCTCTATCTGATCACGCCCGCGGTGCTGGAGCCGGTGGCATTCGCCGACCGGCTCCAGGCAGCGCTGGACGGCGGCGACGTCGCCTGCCTGCAACTGCGGCTGAAGGATGTCGACGACGATGCGTTCCGGCGTGCGATCGAACGGCTGATGCCGATCGCGCACGCCCATGACGTGCCGTTCCTGGTGAACGACCGCCCCGACCTGGCGGCCGAGTTCGGCTGCGACGGCGCCCATGTCGGCCAGCAGGACACGCCCTATGCCGAGGCGCGACGGCTGCTGGGGCCGGACGCCATCGTCGGCGTCACCTGCCACGACAGCCGCCACCTCGCCATGGAGGCCGCCGACGCCGGGGCCGACTATGTCGCCTTCGGCGCCTTCTTCCATACCGAGACCAAGCCGCCGCGCTTCTGGGCCACCACCGAGCTGATCGAGGCCTGGAGCCAGGTGACGACCGTGCCCTGCGTAGCGATCGGCGGCATCAAGCCCGACAATCTCGGCCCGATCGTCCAGGCCGGCGCGGATTTCATCTGCGTCGTCACCGGCGTCTGGGACCACCCCGACGGCCCGGGCGGCGGGGTCGCCGCCTACAACCGCGCGATCGCGGCCGCGCTGGCCGGGTAGCCGGCCGGCGATCGGGCGAGCCGGCCAACCTTGCCGCCGGCAGACCTAGCTGTTAGCTTCCGCGGCGCTTTCGCACCGCCCTTGACGCCCTATGGCGGCGAACGGAAACCCATGAAAATCACGGCAATCGAAATCAAGCCCGGCAATATCCTCGACCACCAGAACCGTCTGTGGGTCGTCCTCAAGCGCGAACTGATCCAGCCCGGCAAGGGCGGCGCCTTCGCGCAGGTGGAGATGCGGGACATCCGCACCGGCAACAAGACCAACGAACGCTTCCGCACCCAGGAGACGGTCGAGCGCATCCGCATGGACGAGAAGGAATACCAGTTCCTTTTCGCCGAGGGCGACACGCTGACCTTCATGGACCAGGAATCCTACGAGCAGATCGTCGTCGACCGCGCCAAGGTCGGCGACCCGGCGGACTTCCTGCGCGATGGCATGACCGTCACCATCCAGACGCACGAGGGCGAGGCGATGGCCGTCACCCTGCCGTCGACGGTGACGATGCTGCTGACCGAGGCCGACCCGGTGGTGAAGGGTCAGACCGCGTCGTCGTCCTACAAGCCGGCGATGCTGGAGAACGGCCGCAAGATCCTGGTCCCGCCCTTCATCGAGGCCGGCACCCGCATCGTCGTCGACACGACCGAAGGCACTTACGTCGAGCGGGCCAAGGACTGACCGCACGATGGCCCGCCCCTCCCCCGTCATCAACGTGATGACGCTCACCGCCCGCAAGGCGGCCAGGGAACTGGTCCGCGATTTCGGCGAGGTCGAGCAGCTCCAGGTATCCCGCAAGGGCCCGGCGGACTTCGTCAGCGCCGCCGACCTGCGCGCCGAGAAGACTATCTTCCGCGAGCTGTCCAAGGCACGGCCGGGCTACGGCTTCCTGATGGAAGAAGGGTCGGGCGCCACCGCCGAGGGCGACGGTCGCCACCGCTGGATCGTCGATCCGCTGGACGGGACGACCAACTTCCTGCACGGCGTGCCGCATTTCGCCATCTCGATCGCGCTCGAAGTCGACGGCGAGATCGTGGCCGGCGTCGTCCACCAGCCGCTCACCGACGAGACCTATTGGGCCGAGCGCGGCCAGGGCGCGCACCTCAATGACCGGCGCCTGCGCGTGTCGTCGCGGGCCAAGCTCGAGGACGCGCTGATCGGGACGGGCATCCCCTTCAAGGGCGAAGAGGGCCACGGCCACTATCTGGGCACGCTGGCGCGGATCACGCCGATGGTCAGCGGCGTGCGCCGCATGGGAGCGGCCGCCCTCGACCTCGCCTACGTCGCGGCCGGACGCTACGAGGCCTTCTGGGAATTCGACCTGAAGCCGTGGGACATCGCGGCCGGCATCCTGCTGGTCCGCGAGGCCGGCGGCTACGTCACCACCCCCGGCGGCGATCCCAACGTGCTGCCGAGCGGCGATATCCTGGCTGCGAACGACCGCCTGCACCAACCGCTGGCGGAGCTGATCCGCTCGGTTCCGCGGACGGTCGACGCCGCCGCCTGACCGGCCGCGGGTACCGGAGGGCCGCCCGCGGTTGTGGCCGCGGCCGGCCTTGCGGTACATTTCCTGCACGTTCGACGTGCCGGCGCGGAAGCAAGAGAGGTTGCCCCGGATGACGCATCACCGATCGAGCCGCATGGTCACCGCCGCCTGCACCGGCCTGCTCTTCCTGGCCGGAACCTCAGCCACGCCCGCGCGCGCGGCGGGCGATGTCCATGTCGATCTGAGTGCGCTGGATCAGCTTGGCTTCACCGCCGGCCGCGGCCGCGGCAATGCCCCGGCCCTGACCCTGAAGCCGCCGGGCGAGGTCGCACCGCCGGCCGCCCGCCCCGCCGCCGCGCCGTCGCCGGTGGCTGCACCCGCACCGGCCCCGCCAGCACCGCCCCCACCCGTCGCGGCACCCGCCCCGACAGCCCCGCCGCCGGTCCGCGCGGTCGTCGCACCGCCGCCGCCGGCCGTAGCACCGCCGCCCGCGGCCCCTTCGACCCCGGCGCCCCGGATCGCAGCGGCACCGCCCTCGCCTGCTCCAACACCGCCTGCTCCGACACCGCCGGCCGCCACGCCGGCACCCCCGCCCCTTCCAGCACCGCAGGCAGCCGCCCCGGCCCGGGTGGCCCCGCCGCCGCCGGTGGTGGCACCCCCGCCGTCACGCCGCCGCAGACGGCCGCCCTGGCCCCGCCGCCCGTGGCCCAGCGCCGTGGCGAGGTGCGGGTCGCCTTCCCGGCCGGCGGCAGCGAACTGCCGAACGCCGCCCGCGGCGAACTCGACCAGATGGCCCGCCGCCTGGCCGGCGACGAGGCGCTGCGCCTGCAACTCAACGCCTATGCCAGCGAGACCGGCGACCAGTCGAGCCAGGCGCGCCGGCTGTCCCTGTCGCGCGCGCTGGCCGTCCGCGCCTACCTGATCGACAAGGGCGTGCGCAGCACCCGCCTGGACGTCCGCGCGATCGGCAAGACACAGGATGACGGGCCGGCCGACCGGGTCGACCTCGTCGTGGTCGGGCGCTGATGCCAATGGCCCTGCCCCTCGACCTGCCCGACCGCAGCAGGCCCCGCCGGTGACCAATCCGCGCCGGTTCCTCTTCCGGATGGTGGTCTTCCTGATCCTCGTGGTCGGGGCACTGGCGCTGCTCTATCCCGGCCTGGAAAAGGCCTTCCTGGCCAAGCCGGCCCTGAACGGCATGATCGTCGGGATCATCCTGTTCGGCATCGTCTACATCGTCCGCCAGGTGCTTCAGCTCGAGCCGGAGGCCGCCTGGGCCGACACGCTGCGGCGCAGCGAGCCCGGCCTCTCGGTCATGCGGCCGCCGCGCCTGCTGGGGCCGGTGGCGGCCATCCTGCAGGAACGGCGGGGCCGGCCCAGCCTGTCGGCGCCGGCCCAGCGCTCGCTGCTGGACGGGCTCAGCTCCCGCCTCGACGAAACCCGCGACATCTCGCGCTACCTGATCGGGCTGCTGGTCTTCCTCGGCCTGCTCGGCACCTTCTGGGGCCTGCTGGAGACGGTGGCCGCCGTCAGCCGCGTCGTCTCCAACCTGTCGGTCACCGGCGTCGACATGGGCCAGGCGCTGAACAACCTCCAGCGCGGGCTGGAAACGCCGTTGGCCGGCATGGGCACGGCCTTCAGCTCGTCGCTGTTCGGGCTGGGCGGGTCGCTGGTGCTGGGCTTCCTCGACCTCCAGGCGGGGCAGGCGCAGAACCGTTTCTACAACGAGATCGAGGACTGGCTGGCGAGCCTGACCCGGCTGTCGGGCGGCACGCCGGTGAGCGACGGCGACCAGTCCGTGCCGGCTTACATCCAGGCGCTGCTGGAACAGACCGCCGACAACATGGAGAACCTCCAGCGGATCATGATCCGCGGCGAGGACAGCCGGATCCAGGCCAACGCCAACCTGACCGCGCTGACCGAGCGGCTGGGCACGCTGACCGACCAGATGCGCGCCGAGCAGTCGCTGATGCTGCGCCTGGCCGAGAGCCAGGTTTCGCTGGAGCCGCTGCTGGAACGGTTGACCCAGGCCACCGGCAAGGGCGGCATGGACGAGGAGGCCCAGCACCAGCTCCGCGCCATCGAGCGCCAGATGGCCCGCCTGATCGACACCACCGAGCAGGCCAGTGCGGCGGCCGCCCAGGAAGTCCGCGCCGAGATCCGCATCCTCGCCCGCACGATCGCCGCCCTGGCCGACGAGCCCGAGCGCAGGCGCTAGCGCCGGAGCCCCCTCGCATATGGCCCGATTTCGCGAGCGGCGCGGCGGCTTCGACATCTGGCCCGGGTTCGTCGATGCCCTGACCCAGCTGCTGATGGTGGTCATCTTCATCGTGCTGGTGTTCACGGTGAGCCACTTCTACCTGGGCACGGCGCTGGAAGGGCGCGACGCCACCGTGGAGCGGCTGAACCGCCAGGTGAGCGAGCTGGCCGACATGCTGGCCCTGGAGCGCACGACCGCCGAGGACCTGAAATCCGGCAACGAGCGCCTGACGCTGGCACTCGACGGCGCCACCAAGGAGCGGGCGACGCTGGCGGGCCAGCTCACGGCGCTGCTGGCCGAGCGGGACCAACTGGCCGCCCAGGCGACCGAGCGCACGGCCGAGCGCGACCGGGCGCGGACCGACCTGGCCGCGCGGTCGACCGACCTTGCCACCCGCACCGGCGAGCGCGACCAGCTTGCCCGCAACCTGACCGCGGCCGAAGCGCGGATGACGGCGGCCGCCGCCGACATCGCCCAGCTGGAGGCAGCCCAGGCCGCCGCCCAACGGACCGTGACCGCGGACAAGGCGACCATCGAGACCCAGTTGCGCGACCTGGCGCGCCTGGCCCGCGACCTGGAGGCGCTGCGCACCCTGCGCGCCGACCTGGAGCGGCGGATCGCCAACCTGTCAGCGACGCTGGCCGAGACGACGCGGGTCGCCACCGAGATCGACAGCGACCGGGCGCGCCGCCTCCGCGAGCTGTCCGAGCAGGCGACGGCCGCCGAGGCCGCCCGCACCCGCATCGCCGGCCTGGAAGAGCAGATGGCCCGGCGCGAACGCGCCCTGACCCAGGGGGCAACCGCCCTGACCGAGGCCCAGCGCCGCGGCGAAGCCCTGGCCAAGGAAAGCGAGAGCCGCGCGGCCGATATCGCCCGGCTGGAGCGGCAGGTGCGCGAGCTGGCCTCGGCCGTGGCCGAGCGCGATGCCCGCATCCGCGCGCTGTCCGGCGCCATCGACGACGAGACCGCGCGGCGCCAGGCCGACGCCCGTACCGCCCAGCAGGCCGCAGGCGCGCTGCGCGACCGGGCGAAGGAACTGGAGGCCCGACTGGCCGGCGAGCAGGAGCGCACCCTGCTGGCGCAGCGCACGATCGAGGAGAACGCGGTGCGCCTGCGCGCCATCTTCGAGCGGGCCGAGCGTGGCGAGCGGGAACTGGAGGCCGAGCGCAAGGCCGGCGGCACGGCCCGCGAATCGGTCCGCAGCCTGTCGGTCGAGCTGGAGGCCCTGAAGGGCGAACTGGCCAAGCTGAACGCGGTGCTGGAGGCATCCGAGGTCAAGAACAAGGCCCAGCAGGTGCAGATCGTCGACCTCGGCAGCCGCCTCAACCAGGCGCTGGCGAGCAAGGTCGAGGAGCTGTCGCGCTATCGCTCGGAATTCTTCGGTCGCATGCGCACGTTGCTGGCCGACCGCCCGGATGTGGAGATCGTCGGCGACCGCTTCGTCTTCCCGGCCGAGGTCCTGTTCGCCGTCGGCTCCCCCGACCTCAACGAAACCGGCAAGGCGCGGATGGCCGACCTGGCGCGGACGCTCAAGGACATCGCCGCCACCATCCCGCCCGACCTGCCCTGGATCCTGCGCGTGGACGGCCACACCGACCGCTCGCGCGTGCGCTCGCCGATCTTCCGCAACAACTGGGACCTGTCGGCGGCGCGCGCCATCAACGTGGTGCAGTTCCTGATCGAGCAGGGCATTCCGGCCAACCGCCTGGCGGCCACCGGCTTCGGCGAATTCCAGCCGATCGACCCCGGCGGCAGCGAGCAGGCCTTCACCCGCAACCGCCGAATCGAGATGAAGCTGACCGAGCGGTAGGGCGCGCTTACGCCGCCGCGGCCGGAATGGCCACGCCGAGATCAGCCGACAGCACGTCCTCCAACACTTCGTTCCCGCGGGTGGAAACCCAGCGCCCACCCGCCTCGTCCGGCGCGAAGTGCCAGGCGCCGGAGCGCGGCGAGGACAGCCAGATCTCGCGGTTGGGGGCGTGCTTGTTGACGACGAAGGTGCCGGTGTCATCGACCTCGATGGTCAGGATGCCGTCGCGCAGCTCGCAGTCGGCGTCCGGGCAGGCGCCCTCGATCGCGTCCATCAGGTGGCGCAGGGTACGCTCGGCCAGGGCCGAGAAGGTGCGTTCGTCGATGGCCATGGCGGGTCTCCTGGCATCCGGAATCGGGGCCGGCACCATAGGGCGGCGGCGCGCGCCTTGCATCCCCGGCGGGCTTCCGATATAAGCGCGCGCTTCCGAGGAGCCCCACATGAAGCCCAACATCCATCCCGACTATCACGAGATCACGATCATCGAGACCGATGGATCGACCTTCACCACCCGGTCGACCTGGGGCAAGGCGGGGGATTCGATGCGGCTCGACGTCGACACCAAGTCCCACCCGGCGTGGACCGGCGGCCAGGCGCGCCTGAACGACGCCGGCGGCCAGCTCGCCCGCTTCAACAAGCGGTTCGCCGGCATGGGCCTGCGCACCGGCCCGGACGCCAACAAGGCCTGATACCGCCTGGCGGCGGCCCTTTCGAGGGGCCGCCGCCAAGGTGTTGAAAGGGTCTTGAACGGCCCGGTCGTCTTCCTATCTCCTGTGAGTGTCGGGCGCCCCTCGGGGGCCCGGCAGACCAGATCCAGCCCGATGTCGGGTGGATCGACGTCCCTTTGCTCATTGAGGATGTGGACATGACGAATTTCGACTTTGCGCCGCTGTTCCGTTCCACGGTCGGCTTCGACCGCATGATGCGGCTGCTTGAGACCCAGGCCGGCGAAGCGCCGTCCTACCCCCCCTACAATATCGAGAAGACCGGCGACGACGCCTACCGCATCACCATGGCG
Organism: Stella humosa; assembly: GCF_006738645.1. Classification (GTDB taxonomy): domain Bacteria; phylum Pseudomonadota; class Alphaproteobacteria; order ATCC43930; family Allostellaceae; genus Allostella; species Allostella humosa. The sequence continues at coordinate 5,262,323 of NZ_AP019700.1, forward strand.
GTGGCAGGCTTTGCGGCCGCCGACCTTGAGGTCGTGGTGCGCGAGAACACGCTGACGGTGGTCGGCCGCGGCACGCCCGACGCCGATGGCACCAAGTTCCTGCATCGCGGCATCGCGCGCCGTGCCTTCGAGCGCCGGTTCGAGCTGGCCGATTCGATCAAGGTCGTGGGCTCGGCGCTGGACAACGGCCTGCTCCATATCGAGTTGAAGCGCGAGATTCCGGAATCCGCCAAGCCGCGGACCATTCCGATCGCCGCTGCCAACCAGCCGCAGGCCTACATCGACCAGAAGGCCGCCTGAACGTCCCTGCGGACGCATCAAGCGCGCTGACGACTGCCCCGCCCGGGATCGCCCGGGCGGGGTTTTCTCATTCCAGGGGGACGGCGATGGCGGCAAGCGCCGCGCGCATCGCGGGCGGGATCGGCGTCGGGCGCCGGCTCTCGCGGTCGACGAAGACATGGACGAAATGGCCCTCGGCCGCCGCCTCGTCGTCGCCCGCGCGGAACAGGCCGATCTCGTAGCGGACGCTGGAATTGCCGAGCCGGCCGACGCGCAGGCCGGCGTCGATGACCTCGGGATAGGCCAGCGCCTTGCGGAAGCGGCACATGCTCTCGGCCACGATGCCGATGACCGGACCGGCGGCGAAATCGAGCCCGCCCGCATGCACGAGGTAGAGGTTCACGACGGTGTCGAAGTACGAATAGTAGACGACGTTGTTCACGTGCCCATAGACGTCGTTGTCCATCCAGCGCGTCGGCACCTGGCGAAAATGGCCGTAGCCGTCCCGCCGCCCGATTCCCGTTTCGGCCATGCCTCGCCCCTCTAGAAGATTTCGGCCAGCGCCGACAGGGTCTCGTCCGGCCGCTCGGTCATGATCATGTGGCCCGCCCCCGCCAGGACGACCGTGCGGGCGCCCGCAATCGCCTGGCCCAACGGCCGCGCCCGGCCGGCCGGCGTCATCCGGTCCTCGGCCCCCAGCAGCAGCAGGGTCGGGCAGGCGACGGCAGCGGCCGCCGCGAGCGCCCCGCCATAGGCAGCGCAGGCCTCCAGGTCGGTCGCCAGGGTCTCCGGGTCGGCCTCGCCGATCAGGCGGATGCCGCCCGCCACCATCCACAGGCCGGGCGCGCGGTGGCCGCCCAACTGGGCACGCGGGCCGAAACCCCAGGAGCTCATCAGTTCCGGCGCCAGGGGGCCGCCGGCACGGGCGGCCGCCACGAGGTCGGGATGGACCGGCATGTCCGGGGTGACGCCCAGCAGCGCCAGCGCACGGAAGCGGTCGGGAGCGGCGGCGACCCCGGCCAGCGCCACCAGGGCCCCCATGCTGTGCCCGCCGATCGCCACCCGGTCCGCGCCGGCGGCATCCAGGAGGGCCAGCACCCAGCGCCCCATGTCGGGGATGGAGGCAAGCCCCGGTCCCGCCGACCGGCCATGGCCCGGCAGGTCGACCGCCAGCACCGAGCGGCCATGATGGGCGAGCCAGCGCGTCTGCAGCCCCCAGGCGGTATGGTCCATCCCGGCCCCATGCAGGAGCAGTACCGGCGCGCGGGCGGGATCGAACGGCTTGCCGCCGGTGGCGGCGAAGACCCGGCGGCCGTCTACGAGCAGATCCATCGCGCCTGCCCCCTCAGCCCTTGACCGGTGCCGGCTGGGTCGCGCGCTCGGCCGCGCGCAGCGCCTGCTTCAGGTCGTCGATGATGTCGCCCGCATCCTCCAGCCCGACCGACAGGCGGATCATGTCCTCGCCCACCCCGGCCGCCGCCAGCGCCTCGGCATCGAGCTGCTGGTGGGTGGTGCTGGCCGGGTGGATCACCAGCGTCTTGGCGTCGCCGACATTGGCCAGGTGCGAGACCAGCCCCAGCCGGTCGATGAAGACGCGGCCGGCCTCGCGCCCGCCCTTGATGCCGAAGGCGATCATGCTGCCCGCCCCGCGGGGCATCAGGCGCCGGGCCAGCGCATGGTCGGGATGGTCGGGCAGGTCGGGGTGGCAGACCCAGGCGACCTGCGGGGCGGCCTTGAGGAAATCCAGGATCGCGCGGGTGTTGGCGACGTGCCGGTCCATGCGGAGCGGCAGCGTCTCGATCCCTTGCAGGATGTGGAAGGCGTTGGTCGGCGACATGGCCGCGCCGAAGTCGCGCAGGCCCTCGGCGCGGGCGCGCATGATGAAGGCGAGCGGGCCGTACTCCTCGGCGAAGTCGATGCCGTGATAGCCGGCATAGGGCTCGGTCAGGGTCGGGAAGCGGCCCGAGCCTTCCCAGTCGAAGCGGCCGGAATCGACGATGACACCACCGATCGCCACGCCATGCCCGCCCATCCACTTGGTGGCCGAATGCATCACCAGGTCGGCGCCATGGTCCATCGACCGGCAGAGATAGGGGGTGGAGAAGGTGGCATCGACCAGCAGCGGCAGGCCGTGGGCATGGGCCACCGCCGACAGGGCCGGCAGGTCGACGATCTCCAGCCCCGGATTGCCCACCGTCTCGACGAACACCAGCCGGGTTTCCGGCCGCATGGCGCGGGCGAACGCCTCGGGGTCGCGCGGCGGCACGAAGGTCGTCTCGATGCCGAAGCGCGGCAGGGTCAGCTTCAGCAGGTTGATGCTGCCGCCATAGAGCGAGGCTGCTGCCACGATATGGCCGCCCGCCCCCATCAGGGTGGCGATGGCGAGGTGCAGGGCCGCCTGGCCGCTGGCGGTGCAGATGGCCCCCACCCCGCCCTCGAGCGCGGCGATGCGCTCTTCCAACACCGCCACGGTGGGGTTGGAGATGCGCGAATAGATATGGCCGGGCCGTTCGAGGTTGAACAGCGAGGCGGCGTGGTCCGTGCTCTGGAACACGAACGAGGTCGTCTGATAGATGGGCACGGCGCGCGCGCCATGGACCGGATCGGGCTGCTGGCCGGCATGGAGGCTGAGCGTGTGGAAACCTGGAAACTTGGGCTCGGCCATGGTCCCCATCCTCGATCGTCGGGCCGGCACCATACACGGGCCGCATGGCCGCCCGGAAGCCTCGCCCGCATGATCCTGGCGGGCGTCGACGGCTGCCGCGGCGGCTGGATCATGGTCGCCCGCGACATGGCGACGGACGATTGGCGCGTCCATCACTTCGCCCGCTGGGACGAGCGGCCGCCGGCCGACCTGACGGCGGTCGACATGCCGATCGGCCTGCCGGACAGCGGCCAGCGCGGCTGCGACTTCGCGGCCCGGGGGCTGCTGGGCCGCCATCGCCAAGCCAGCGTCTTCATCGGCCTGCGCCGGCCGCTGCTCGATTTCGCCGACTATCCCACGGCCAACGCCTGGGCCAAGGCCGACGGGTCCGGCCTGTCGAAACAGGCCTGGTTCCTGCTGCCGCGGATTGCCGAGATCGACCGGGCGATGGGCCCCGCCGATCAGGAACGGGTCCGGGAATGCCATCCCGAACTGGCCTTCCTGCGCCTGGCGGGCGAGCCGCTGGTACAGTCCAAGCGCACGGCGGAAGGGCTGGAGCGCCGGCGCCGGCTGCTGGAGGCGGCCGGCATCGACACCAGCCGGCTGCTGACTGGCCTCGATCGCCGCATGGCAGCGGCCGACGACCTGTTCGACGCCGCCGCCATCTGCCTGACCGCCGGCCGCATCGCCGCCGGCAGCGCCACACGCCTGCCGGCCGGCGACCCGCCCGCGGACGGCCGGGGCTTGCGCATGGAGATCTGGTACTGACGGCCGCTATGCCGGGGCGATGGCGGTCGCCCCAAGCCATTCGGCCAGGCCCAGCATGGTCGGATGCACCTCGTGGGCGCCGGCGGCACGCAGCCGATGGCCCAGTTCCACATCGGCATGCGCGCCGCCGGTGAATCCCACCACCGCCATGCCGGCGCGGCGCGCGGCCGTGGTGCCGGCAACCGAATCCTCGATCACCAGGCAATCGGCCGGGTCGACCCCCATCTGCGAGGCCGCGAACAGGAAGACGTCCGGAGCCGGCTTGCCGCGCTTCACCTGGCTGGCCGAGAAGACCGATGGGCCAAAGAGGTCGATCAGGCCGGCCGTCGTCAGGTTCCGGCGCAGGCTCTCGAGCCCGGTCGAGGACGCAACGCAGGTCTCGTGTCCCATCGCGCCCAGGGCCCGCACCGTGTCCGCCGCCCCGGCAATCGCCGCCAGATCGGCCGCGAACCGCTGGTGGCTGGCCTCGCGGAGTCGCTCGAAATGGCCGTCGGGAATGGCAAAGCCATGGTCGTCGGCCAGGACGCGCCACACGTCGCGGCCGGGAATGCCGCTGAAGCGACGGGCCAGTTCCGCCGGTACCGCCGCGAAGCCGAACTCGACCAGGAACACCGCGTCGACCTCGGCATAGATCAGTTCGGAGTCGATGAGGACGCCGTCGCAATCGAAGATGACCAGCATGGATGGGCTTCCTAGGAGGATGGCAGTTCGGCCAGCGCCGCCAGCACCGCGCCCGGCGCCTCCTGCGGCAGGAAATGGCCGGCGACGGGGATCACGCGGCGGACATAGGGGCCGGAGAAGAAGCGGGCATGGCCGGCCGAATCCGCGGGCGGGCTGACGCCGTCGGCTTCCCCGTGCAGGACGACGGTCGGCACCGATATCGCGGGCTGGATCGCCAGCCGCGCCTCGATCTCGTCCAGCGCCGGGTCGCCCGGTGCTGCGCCGTAGCGGTGGCGATAGGACTGCACCGACACCGCGACAAAATCCGGATTGTCGAACGAGACCGCCGTCCGCTCGAAGGTGGCATCGTCGAAGGCCCAGTTGGGCGACCAGAGCCGCCATAGCAGGCGGCAGATATCGCGCCGGTTCGCCTCCAGCCCGGCCTGTCCGCGCTCGGTGTGGAGATACCACTGGTACCAGTAGCGCGCCTCCTGGGCGGCCGGTGCGGGCCGGTTGGCCCGCGCGATGTTCTGGATGTTGTAGCCGCCGATCGAGACCAGCCCGGCCACCCGCTCGGGCCAGAGCGCCGCCGTGACGCAGCAGGCCCGGCCGCCCCAGTCATAGCCGGCCAGGTGCGCGCGCGGGATCGCCAGCGCATCCATCAGCGCCAGCAGGTCGGCCCCCAGGGCTGCCTGTTGGCCCGAGCGCGGGGTCGCCGGGTCCAGGAAGCGCGTCGGTCCGTAGCCGCGCAGCCAGGGCACGATCACGCGCCAGCCCTGCGCGGCGAGCGAGCCGACGACGCCGTCCCAGCAACGGATGTCGTCCGGGAAGCCGTGCATCAGGAACACCGGCCGGCCGTCGGCCGGGCCATGTTCCTCGTAGGCGATCTCGAGCACCGGCGTGCGGATCGTCTTCATCGCCATCTCCGGCATCACCATCTCCGGGCTTGGGGTCTGCGCGCGATCAGCGGCGGAACAGGGCTTCGGCCACGCCGCGATGGCCGCGCTTGGCTTCGATGGCGGCGCGAACGCGGGCGATCTCGACCTCCATCTCGGCGATATAGCTCTCCAGTTCCTCAACCGACATCGGGTCGAGCAGCCGCGGCGCCGGCTTGGCCGGACGGGGCATCAGGTCTTCGGGATCGATCGCGGACATGGCGGCTATCGTCTCCGGCTCTTGTACAGTCGTGGCCTGCCATACTATCCGGGAACGCAAAGCCGGGAACCCTGGAGGAGCACCCACCGATGGCCAATCTGCCCCCGACCATGCGCGCCGTGGAGATCGTCCGTCCCGGTGGCCCCGAGGTGCTCGTCGCCACCACCCGGCCGACCCCGCAACCCGGCCCGGGCGAAGTGCTGGTGCGCGTCCAGGCCGCCGGGATCAACCGGCCCGACGTGCTGCAGCGCAAGGGCGGATACGCCCCGCCGCCCGGTGCATCCGACCTGCCGGGCCTGGAGATCGCCGGCACCGTGGCCGCGGTCGGCGCCGATGCCGGGCGCTGGCAGCCGGGCGATGCGGTCTGCGCCCTGGTGTCGGGCGGCGGCTATGCCGAATATTGCGTGGCACCGGCGCCGCAGTGCCTGCCCATCCCCGCCGGCCTGACGATGGTCGAGGCGGGCGGGGTGCCGGAGACCTTCTTCACCGTCTGGACCAACGTCGTCGAGCGCGGGCGGCTGCAGGCGGGCGAGCGGCTGCTGGTCCATGGCGGGTCCAGCGGCATCGGCACGACCGCCATCCAGATGGCCAAGGCCTTGGGGGCCACGGTCTATGTGACGGCCGGGAGCGCCGAGAAGTGCGCGGCCTGCGTCGGCCTGGGCGCCGACCTCGCGATCGATCACGGCCGGGAAGACTTCGTGGCCCGGGTTCAAGAGGCGACCGGCGGCGCTGGTGTCGACCTCATTCTCGACATGGTCGGCGGCGACTACACCCAGCGCAACCTGGAGGCGCTGGCGGTCGAGGGCCGGCTGGTGCAGATCGCCTTCCTGCGCGGCGCCAAGGTCGAACTGAACCTGGAACCGATCATGCGCAAGCGCCTGACGCTGACGGGATCGACGCTGCGACCGCGCACCGTCGCCCAGAAGGGCGCCATCGCGGCGGCCCTGGAACAGCGGCTGTGGCCGATGCTGGCGGCTGGCCGGTTGAAGCCGCCGATCTTCCGCACCTTTCCGCTCGACCAAGCCGCGGCCGCCCATGCGCTGATGGAATCCAGCACGCATATCGGCAAGATCGTCCTGGAAGTCTGAGCCGCCGGACGATTGGGGCGGCCGGCCGTGCGACAGGAACCCGAGGCCGGCCGACCGCCGTTCGACGAAGACCATTACCGGCGGCAGCTACCGCCGGGCGAGGCCGGCGGCGACGCCTGGGCGCACTACTGCGCGACTGGCTGGCGGCGCGGGCTCGACCCGCATCCGCTGTTCAGCAGCCGCCACTATCTGGCGCGGGCGCCCGGGGCGGCCGAAAGCGGGCTCGACCCGTTGACCCACTATCTGCGGGTCGGCGCCGCGGCCGGCCGGTCGTTCCATCCGGCCTTCGACATCGTCCGCTATCGCGACCTGCTGCCGCCGGGCGAGACGGCGGCCGACCCGTTGCTCCACTACCTGATCCACGGCGCCGGACGCGGCCTCAGCCCGTGCGATTTCTTCGACCCCGAATATTATCTCCAGGGCGCCGGACCGGAGGCCGCCAGCGATCCGCTCTCCCACTACCTCTCGGTCGGCTGGCGGCGGGGCCTGGCCTTCCACCCGCTCTTCGCGCCCGACTGGTACATGGCCCAGCCCGGCGCCGGCCGCCACAGCCCGATCCCGCTCGTCGACTTCCTGCTGACGCCGGTCGGTGCCAAGCGAATCCCGCACCCGTTCGTCGAGCCGGGCCAGGCCAGGCCCGACATGCTGGATCGCCTGCTGGATGGCGGTGCGGAGCGATCGGCACCGGCGATCAACCGCCTGCGGTCGGATGGCTGGTTCCGTCGCGACGGCGGCAGCCGGCGCGGCTATCTGGCGGCCCGGCCGCGGCATCGGGCGGCGGGCCGCCGGCGGGTCGTCTTCGTCGGCCACGAAGCGAGCCGGTCGGGGGCACCGCTGATCCTCCTGCGCCTCATCGAGCATGCCGTGGCGACGGGCCTGCTCGAGCCGTTCGTCATCCTGGTCAAGGGCGGGGCGCTGCTCGACGCCTACGCCGCGACCGCGCACGTGCTGCTGGCCGAGCCGGGCGAGGCGCCGGGCGAGATGGTCCGCTACCTGCTGGACCGGCTGGCCGACGAGCCGCCCGCAGCCGGCCTCGTCAACACGATCGCCCGCCCGGACTTCCTGCCCGTCCTGGCCAGGGCCGGGCTGCCGCCGCACGTGATGGTCTACGAGCCACCGGACATGGCGCCGGCCAACGACGTGCGGGTCGTGGCCCTCCATGCCCACCGGCTGGTGTTCGCCTCGCACGACACCGCCGCCCGCTTTGCCCGACTGGCGCCCAACGCGAAGGGCACCAGCGTGGCGCTCCATGCCGGGTCGACGGCACCGACGCTGCGTGGGCTGAGCCGCCCGGACGAGCCGGCCGAGCTGATCGTGCTGGGCTGCGGCGTGCTGAGCTGGCGCAAGGGCATCGACTGGTTCGTGGCCGTCGCGCGCAAGGTCCTGGCCCTGCTGCCGGTCGACACGCCCGTGCGCTTCCGCTGGGTCGGCCCCAGCCAGCAGCGCCACCATGAAGGGGTCGACCTCTGGGCCGTCTATGACGCCGAAGCCTTCGGCGTCGGTCATCGGGTGGAGTTCGCAGGCCCGGTGGAAGACATGGCCGGCCACTATGCCGAGGCCGCCATCTTCCTCTGCACCTCGCGCGCGGACGCCTTTCCGGGCGTCGTCCTGGAGGCGATGGATGCCGGCCTACCCGTCATCGCCTTCGACGGCAGTGGCGGCGCGCCGGAAGCCCTGGCGGAAGGCGCCGGCATCATCGTGCCCTATGGCGATATCGACGCCATGGCGGCGGCGGCAGCGGCCCTGCTGCGATCGTCGACGGCGCGGCGGGAAATGGGCGCGCGGGCGGCCGATCGGATCGCCCGAAGCTATCGCTTCGCCGACTACACGGCCGCGGTTCTGCGCCCGATCCTGCCGGCGATCCGGGCCGAACAGATGGCCGGCGTCGCGATCGCCGGCATGAACGCCGGCATGAACGATACGGGCGCGACGCCGGCAACCGCCCCCGTCCCGGCCGTCGCGGCGAAACCGGCGCCCCGTCTCGACCCGTTGCGCGCCACCGTGCTGGTGGTGGTGGACGGCCGCGACAGCGAATCCGCTATCCTGGCGCTCAATCTCGCGGGCGTGCTGCGCCAGAGCCGGAACGTCGTCCTGGCCATCTGCGCCGCGCGGGCACTGGCGGTGACCGGACGGCTTGCCGCCCACGTCGTGGCCCTGCTCGACCTGGCGCAGATGCGCAATCCCGGTGGGCTCAAGATCGAGTTCGACCGTCTGGCGGACGAGCATCGGGTCGTGCGCGCGATCCTGGTCGGCACACTGCCCCCGGCGATCGCGATCACGCTGGCCGCGCGCTTCGTGCCGGCAGTGCATGTGCCGGCCCGCGCGCTGGGCAACGGCCCCGACCGCGAGATGGCGCTTTGGTCTCAGGCCGTGGTGGCGACGACACCCGCCATCGCCGATTCCGTGGCCGCCATGTTTCCGGAGCGCACCGCCCGCGACCGGCCCTGCTGGCCGGTCGGGCGGTCGCGCATCTGGACCGGCAGCGTGGCCGGGCGGCGCGCGGCCGTCGAGCGGTTGCAGGCCGCCCTGGGCGGCGGCGGCGGCGAGGGCCGGCCGCTGACGGTGCTGGGGGCGGGGCCGCCAACGCTGGAAGGCGGGTTCGACCGGTTCATGGACTGCGCGGCGCGCCTCGCCGAGCACGCCAACATCCGCTTCCTGTGGATATGCGATCCGGGCAGCACCGACAGCGCGGAATGGCAGGCGACGCGCCGGCGGCTGGCCGAGGATGCGCGCTATCGCCGGCTCGTGCCCTGGGGTGAGACACCCTCGCTCGATCCGGTCTATCCGCTGGCCGGGATATTCCTGGCGACGGGCGGCGGCGACCGCATCCCGACGGCCGTCGCGGGCGCGATGGAGCATCGCCTTCCCGTCGTGGCCTTTCGCGATGGAGGCGCGCTGGCAGCCTTGCTCGCCGGGAATGGCTGGCTTGTGGACGAGTTCGATGCCGCGGCGGCAGCGGCCGTCATCGCCCGCCTGGCCGGGGCCGTGGCCGAGCGGACGGCCGCCGGCCAGGCAGCCGAGCTGCTGGCACGAACCTTCCTGCCGATGGTGGAGTGGGTCGCGCAGGTCGACCGGCTGGCCATCGAGCGCGCGACCGATGCCGCGCGCGAGCAGGCCGACGTCGCCACCATCCTGGCCGACCCCGAGTTCGACCATGGAGAGTTCGCCGGCCCGGATAGGGACGCGGGCGAGCGCGCCTTCTCGGTCCTGACCCATGTCCGGCACTGGAGTGCGGGCTTCTGCCCCCGGCGGCCCGCCCCGGGGGTACATCCGGGCGTCCTACGGGAGAATGGCGGGCACGGATCCGGCGATCCCTTCGCCGGCCATATCCGGGCCGGCAAGCCCGCCGGGCCGGGACGCCGGGAGGTGATCGGGCCGGACGCGCAGCCCGGCGTCGAGACCGGCATGCGCGCGGCCCTGCACATCCACCTGTTCCATACCGACCTGGGGCCGGACCTGCTGCGCCGGCTGGCGGTCAATCGGCACCGCTGCGACCTGATCCTGACCACCGATACCCCGGCCAAGGCTCGCGAGATCGCATGGTCGCTAGGCGCGATGGAGAATGGGCGCGCACGCGTTGTCGTCGTGCCCAATCGCGGACGGGACCTGGGTGCCTTCCTGACCGGCGTCGGCGGCGGGATGCTGGCCGGATACGACGTCGTCGGCCACCTGCACGGCAAGAAGGCCAGGCACCAGTCGGACAGCCAGACGGAACGCTGGCGCGAGCGCCTGTTCCAGTCGCTGCTGGGCGAGGTCCATCCCATGATGGACGCCATCCTTGCCCGCTTCGCCGCCGACCCTCGCCTGGGCCTGGTCCACCCCGACGATCCGCACCTGATCGGCTGGGACGAGCGGCCGCCCAACGCGCCGACGTCGCCGCTGCGCAGCAACCGCCACTGGGCCGGCATGCTGGCACCGCGCCTGGGCCTCGACCGATTGCCGGCGTTCTTCGATTTCCCGGTCGGCAGCATGTTCTGGGCGCGGCGGGCCGCCCTGCAGCCGCTGTTCGACCTGGACCTGGGCTGGCAGGACTATCCCGACGAGCCGGTGGACCGCGACGGGACCGTCCTGCATGCGATCGAGCGCCTGTTCGGCATCGTGGCCGAACGGGCCGGCTACCGGGTCGCGGTCAGCCACGTACCGGGTTTCACCAGATAGGCCAAGGGTAATGGCTATCGGCGTGAATCGTCCCAAAAGGTTGCGCCAGACGGTGCTGGCGCCTTCCATGGCGCGCGGGCACAGCCTATATAGCCCCCCATCAGGACAGCAATGACCGGATGACGGACCCGCCGGAGCGGGCACGAACCGGGAGGCTCAACCAGAAGGATTCGGTGCGATGACCCTGCCGCTGATGCCGAAGGCCACCGCCGTGTGGCTGGTCGAGAACACGGCGCTCACCTTCCAGCAGATCGCCGATTTCTGCGGCCTGCACGAGCTTGAGGTGCAGGCGATCGCCGATGGCGAGGTCGCGGCGGGCATGCAGGGGTGGGACCCGGTCGGCAACGGCCAGTTGACGCGCGAGGAGATCGCCCGCTGCGAGGCCGACCCGGCCCTGCGGCTGAAGCTGATCAAGGCGAACATTCCCCTGCCCCAGGCCAAGGGCAAGGGCCCGCGCTACACGCCCATCAGCCGCCGCCAGGACAAGCCGAACGCCATTGCCTGGCTGATCCGCGCCCATCCGGAACTGTCCGACGCCCAGGTATCCAAGCTGATCGGCACCACCAAGCCGACCATCGAGAAGATCCGCGACCGCAGCCACCCGGATAGCCAGAACATCAAGCCGGCCCACCCCGTCACGCTTGGCCTGTGCACCCAGGTGGAACTGGATACCGCCCTGGCACGCGCCCACAAGACGCGCCCGCCCAGCCAGCGGCCGGTCGACGACCTGGAAGAGGAGCAGGCCTACTGAGGCTGGGTCATTCGGGCACCGGCACGGTGTAGTTGAGGCCCATCCGGCCGCCATCGGCGAAGATGGTCTGGCCGGTGACGTAGCTCGAATCCTCGCTGGCGAGGAACAGCGCCACGGCGGCGATCTCCTCGGGCTCGCCGCAGCGGCCGAGCGGGGTGCGCGACAGGATGCGACGGCGGGCCGTCTCGTCGTTCATCATCACCTGCAGCATCTCGGTCCGGATGCTGCCGGGGCCGATCGCGTTCACCCGCACCCCCTTGTCGGCCAGCGCGATCGCCATCGCCGTGGTCAACTGGCTGACGCCGGCCTTGCTGACGACATAGGGAATGGCCGTCGGGATGGCCAGCTTGGCCGTGACGGACGACAGGTTCACGATGCTGCCGCGCCCGCCATCGGCCGCGAACTGGCGCGCCATCTGCCGGGCCGCGGCCTGGCCGACCAGGAACGTGCCCTTCAGGTTGACGCGCAGCACGCGGTCGAAATCGGCCTCCTCCAGGTCGAGGAATTCTGCCGCGTGCAGGATGCCGGCATTGTTCACCAGGACATCGACCCGGCCGAAGCGGGCAACGGTGCCCGCCACCAGGTCGGCGGCCGACTGGCCGCAGCCGACGTCGCAGACCAGGAAGGCGGCATTGGCGCCCAGCCCGGCCGCTGCGGCCGCGCCGCGCTCCGCCCCGATGTCGGCCAGCATCACCCGCGCGCCCTCGTCCACGAAGCGGCGGGCGATGGCGAGGCCGATTCCCTGCGCCGCACCGGTCACGATCGCCACCTTGTTCGCCAGACGCATGCCGTTTCCCCGGGGATGTTTGCCGGCCGGAGCCTAGCCCCGGAACGGGCTCTCGACCAAATGCCGCGCACCGCCTATCGATAAATGATCTGCGCCCCGTTCCCGGACCGACCCGCCATGTCCCTGCCCGACGGCTATACCGACGTCCCCGCCGGCAAGCTCGCCACCGTCGTAACCGCGCTCGAGATGCTGGCGCCGCCGGCCGCCCGGCCCGACCCCTCGCCCGCGCCATGGACGCTGCGCCCGGCGCACCGCCCCGACCTCGACTGGTATCGCGATCTCTATCGCCGGGTGGGCGAGGACTGGCTCTGGTTCTCGCGCCTGCGCATGGCCGACACGGCGCTGGCCGCGATCATCCACGACCCCGGCGTGGCGGTGTTCGCGCTGGCGGTCGACGGGCGCGACGAGGGCCTGCTGGAACTCGACTTCCGCGCGCCCGGCATCTGCGAGCTGGCCTTCTTCGGAGTGACGGCCGGCCAGCTCGGCTCCGGCGCCGGGCGCTGGCTGATGAACCGGGCGGTCGAGCAGGCCTGGTCGCGGCCGATCGGGCGCCTGTGGGTGCATACCTGCACGCTGGACCACCCGGCAGCCCTTGCCTTCTATATCCGCTCGGGCTTCACCCCCTACCAGCGGCAGATCGAGATCGCCGACGACCCCCGCCTGCTGGGCGAGGCCCCGCGATCGGCCGCCGCCCACATCCCGATGCTTTAGCCGGGGGCCCGCGCGTAGCCGATCCGGCCCAGCGCCTGGCGGATCTCGTCGAGCGCCGCCGGGTCGTCGATGGTGGCCGGCATGCGGTAGTCCTGGCTGTCGGCGATCGCCCGCATGGTGCCGCGCAGGATCTTGCCCGATCGCGTCTTGGGCAGGCGCTGGACGACGACGGCGGTCTTGAAGGCCGCGACCGGCCCGATGCGGTCGCGCACGAGCTGCACGACATCGCGGGCAACCTCGTCCGTGCTGCGCCTGGCACCCGACTTCAGCACCAGCAGGCCGAGCGGTACCTGCCCCTTCAGCTCGTCGGCGACGCCGATCACCGCGCATTCGGCCACGTCGGGATGGCCGGCCAGCACCTCTTCCATCGCCCCGGTCGACAGGCGGTGGCCAGCCACGTTGATGATGTCGTCGGTGCGCGACATGACATGGACATAGCCGTCGCCGTCGATGAAGCCGGCATCGCCCGTCTGGTAGTAGCCGGGGAAGGCCGCCAAGTAGGCTTGGCGAAAGCGCGCCTCGGCGTTCCACAGGGTCGGCAGGGCGCCGGGCGGCAGCGGCAGCCGGATCGCCAGCGCCCCGACATCGCCCGCCGCCATCGGGCGACCCTCGGCGTCGAGACAGCATACGTCCCAGCCCGGCACGGCCACCGTCGGCGAGCCGGGCTTCACCGGCATCAGGCCCAGGCCCATGCAGTTGGCGGCGATCGGCCAGCCGGTCTCGGTCTGCCACCAATGGTCGATGACCGGCACCCGCAGCAGGTCCTGCGCCCATTCCACGGTTGGCGGATCGGCCCGCTCGCCGGCCAGGAACAGCGCCCGGAACCGGCCGAGGTCGTACTGCGCCAGCAGCCGGCCCTCCGGGTCGTCGCGCTTGATCGCGCGGAAGGCCGTGGGCGCGGTGAACATGACCGCCACCCCGTGCTGGGCGATCACCCGCCAGAAGGCGCCGGCATCGGGCGTGCCGACCGGCTTGCCCTCGTAAAGGACGCTCGTGGCCCCGGCCAGCAGGGGCGCATAGACGATGTAGGAATGGCCCACCACCCAGCCGACGTCGGACGCGGTGAACATCACCTCGCCCGGGGCTACCGCATAGATGTTGTCCATGCTCCAGCGCAGCGCCACGGCATGGCCGCCATGGTCGCGCACGATGCCCTTGGGCTGGCCGGTCGTGCCGGAGGTGTAGAGGATGTAGAGCGGGTCGGTCGCGGCCACCGGCACGCAGTCATGCGGCCGAGCGGCCGCCACGGCATCGGCCCAGTCGAGGTCGCGACCGGGCTCCAGCGTTGCCGCCAGCATCGGCCGCTGCAGGACGATGCAATGGCGCGGCTTGGCCTGGGCCAGGCGGATCGCCTCGTCCAGCAAGGGCTTGTAGGCGATCGTGCGGCTAACCTCGATCCCGCAGGAGGCCGAGACGACGACGGTCGGCCGGGCATCGTCGAGCCGGGTCGCCAGCTCGGCCGCCGCGAAGCCGCCGAACACCACCGAATGGATGGCGCCGAGGCGCGCGCAGGCGAGCATGGCGATCGCCGCCTCGGGTACCATCGGCATATAGATGACGACGCGGTCGCCCTGCACGACGCCCAGGGCCACCAGCGCACCGGCGAAGAGCGCCACCTGGTCGCGCAACTCACGATAGGTGAACCGCTGCACCACGCCCGTGACCGGGCTGTCATAGATGAGGGCCGCTTGGTCGGCGCGGCCGCCCTCGACATGGCGGTCGAGGGCGTTCCAGCAGGTGTTGAGGATGCCGTCGGCGAACCAGCGGCCGGTGCCGTCGGCCTGGCGCTCCAGGATGCGGGTGGGTGCCCGGACCCAGTCGATGGCGCGCGCGGCCTCGCCCCAGAATGCCTCCGGGTCGTTCAGGGCGCGCTGGTGGGCCTCCTGGTAGCGGCTGGTCATGGCCGGCCCTTCTCGTCTAAATGGCTGGGGATAGTGGATCAGCCCGCCCGGCCTGCCAAGGTGCCGAGGCAGCACCCGGTGGCCAGGGCCAAGTGGCTGGAGGACGCGACCGCAGATGACCGACAGCCCCTACGACCAGCATCTCGGCCGCAACCCGGCCAACCACGTGCCGCTGACCCCGCTCGGCTTCCTCGAGCGTACCGCCCAGGTCTATCCCGACCGGATCGCCGTCATCCATGGCCGCCAGCGCCGGACCTGGGCCGAGACCCATGCGCGCTGCCGCCGCCTCGCCAGCGCGCTCGCCCGGCGCGGCATCGGCCGGGGCGACACGGTGGCCGTGATGGCCCCCAACGTGACGGCCCTGTTCGAGGCGCATTTCGGCGTGCCCATGGCGGGCGCCGTGCTGAATGCCCTCAACGTCCGCCTCGATGCCGAGACGATTGCCTTCATCCTCGACCATGGCGAGGCGAAGGTGCTGCTGACCGACCGGGAGTTCGCGCCCACGGTCGCCAAAGCGCTGGCCATGGTCGCCCACCGCCCGGTCGTCATCGACATCGACGATCCCGATGGCCCCGGCGGCGAGACGCTGGGCGAGACCGACTATGAATCCCTGCTGACCGAGGGCGATCCGGACTTCGCCTGGCAGCCGCCCGACGACGAGTGGGAAGCGATCGCGCTCAACTACACCTCCGGCACCACCGGCAACCCCAAGGGGGTCGTCTACCACCACCGCGGCGCCTACCTGAACGCGATGGGCAATGTCCTGGTCTGGGGCATGCCGCGCCACGCCACCTATCTGTGGACGCTGCCGATGTTCCACTGCAACGGCTGGTGCTTTCCCTGGACGGTGACGGCGCTGGCGGGGACCCACGTCTGCCTGCGCCGGGTGGAGGCGAAGGCCATCTTCGCGGCCATCGCCGACCATGGCGTGACCCATCTCTGCGGCGCGCCGATCGTCATGAACATGCTGATCCACGCCGCCCCGGCCGATCGCCGGGCGCTGCCCGGCACGGTCGAACTGATGACCGCGGCCGCACCGCCACCCGCCGCCGTGATCGAGGCGATGGAGCGCCAGGGCTTCCACATCACCCATGTTTATGGCCTGACCGAGGTCTATGGCCCGGCCGTCGTCTGCGACTGGAACCAGGACTGGGACCGCTTGCCGGGCGAGGAGCAGGCCCGCCTCAAGTCCCGCCAGGGCGTGCGCTATCCGGTGCTGGAAGGGTTGATGGTGGCCGACCCGGCGACGCTGGCGCCGGTGCCGTCGGACGGCGCCACGATGGGCGAGGTCTTCATGCGCGGCAACATCGTGATGAAGGGCTACCTGAAGAACCCGCGCGCCACCGACGAGGCCTTCGCCGGCGGCTGGTTCCATACGGGCGACCTCGGCGTGCGCCACCCGGACGGCTATGTCGAGCTGAAGGACCGCTCCAAGGACATCATCATATCGGGCGGCGAGAACATCTCGACGATCGAGGTGGAAGGCGTGCTCTATCGCCATCCGGCGGTGCTGGAAGCAGCCGTCGTCGCCAGGCCCGACGCCCACTGGGGCGAGACGCCATGTGCCTTCGTGACGCTGAAGGACGGCCAGGCGGCGACCGCCGAGGAGATCATCGCCTTCGCCCGTGCCAATCTCGCCCGCTTCAAGGTGCCCAGGACGGTGGTATTCGGCCCCCTGCCCAAGACCTCCACCGGCAAGGTCCAGAAATACGCCCTGCGCGAGCGTGCGCGGAATCTGGACTGACGGCGGCCATCCGGTCAGGCATCGCGGACGGCCCGGTCGACGACAGCCCGGTCGACGGCCGCCCGCAACTGGCCGATGTCGAAGGGCTTGGCCATCATCAGCGAAAAGCCGGCAGCCTCGCGCGCGGCTAGGCCGCCATCGGCCGTCAGGCCGATGACCGGCACGTTCCTGTTGGGTCCGTCGCCCGCGCGCAGGCGCCGGACGGCATCGACCCCGTCCATCACCGGCATGTTCACGTCCATGACGACGGCGGCGAAGACCTGGCCTGCCAGTGCCGCCAACGCCGCCTGCCCGTCGGCCGCTTCGACCACGTCATAACCCCACTGGCCGAGCAGGGTGGCCAGCAATAGCCGGCTGGTGGGGTCGTCCTCGGCCAGGAGGATCGCGCGGCCGGCGGCGGTGACGTCGGGCAAGCTGCCGTCGGGGGACCCCGGGGGTGCCACGGCCGCCTGGGCGAACACTGTGAACCAGAAGCGCGTGCCCACGCCCGGCTGCGACCACACGCCCATGCTGCCGCCCAGCGCCTCGGCCAGACGCTTGGAGATCGCCAGGCCCAGCCCGGACCCGCCGCGCAGCCGGCGGCGCCCGTCGATCATCCGGAAGGGCTCGAACAGGCGGCCGACCGCTTCCCGCGTCATGCCGATGCCGGTGTCGCGCACCTCGTAGCGCAAGTCGACACCGGCATCCTGCGGCGCGGCTGAGACCGAGATCTCGACCGATCCGGCATCGGTGAATTTGACCGCGTTGGAGACGAGGTTCAGCAGGATCTGGCGGGTCTTGCCTTCGTCGCCCACCAGGCGCTCGGGCAGGTCGGTATCGCAGGCCACCGCCAGAGCGAGGCCGCGCTCCAGCGCCAGGGCCTGGAACAGCGCCGCCGATTCGCTGGCCAGCAGGGCTGGCTCGAACACCGAATCATGCCGCTCGATATGGCCCAGCTCGCCCTGGGAATAGTCGATGATGCGATCCAGCATGCCAAGCAGCGACCCGGTCGACCGGCGCATCGCCTCCAGGTAGCGGCGATGCTCGGCGCCCAGCGGGGCATCGGCCAGCAGGTCGGCCATGCCGCGGATGCCGGTGAAGGGCGTGCGCAGCTCATGCCCGACCACGGCCAGGAACTCAGTCTTGGCGCGGTCGGCCGCCTCGGCCCGGGCGCGCGCCTCGGCCAGTTCGTCGGCCATCTGGCGCAGTTCGGCCGTCTGGCGCTGCAGGTCGGCATGGGCGGCCGCCAGTTCGCGCTCGCGCTGCTTCAGTTCGGTCACGTCGGTGCGCAGGCCCACGCGCAGGCCGCTCGGCGTCACCGCCTGGTGGATGACGATCCAGCGGCCGTCGGCAAGCTGGCGCTCGACGCCATCGAACACGCCCTCGCGGTGGCGCCGCAGGATCGCGGCGTATTCGCCGCCCTCCATGTTGCCAAAATTGCGATAGTCGCCATTGCGGATGCCGGCCTCGATCAGGTCGTGGATGTGGGTCCCCGCGACCATGGCCGCGCGTTGGCCGGGGAACATGCTCCGGATCTGCTCGTTGGCCAGGACGACGCGGTCTGCGGCATCGAACAGGATGAAGCCGTTGTGCAGGCTCTCGATCGCCTCCACCAGGCGCTGCTCGGCGCGGGCCTCGGCGGTCACGTCGGTGTGGATGACGACCTTGCCGCCATCCATGGTGCTGCGCTCGCCCGCCAGGATGCGACGGCCATCCACCAGGGTGATGGTATAGGGGCTGCCGGCTGGCGCCGGCCATTCCGCCCGGCGCTGGGCCAGCAGCGCGCCGGCCTCGTCCCGGGCATGGTCGCCCGCCACCATGGCGCTGACGCATTCGAAGAGCTCGGCCATGCTGCGCCCGGGCAGCGGCAACAGCCGCTCCAGCACCGGGTAGAGTTCGATCAGCCGCCGGTTGTGGAAGACGACGCGTTCAAGGCGATCGTAGACGATCATCCCGTCGCGGAGGCTCTGGATCGCATCCCACAACTGGCCCTCGGTCAGGGCGGGGGCCTCGGGATAGAACGATGGCTTCACGATACCCTCTGACCCATCGAACAGGTGAAGCGTCGCCCGCTAATTCTAGCGATAAGTCGCGTCGAAGAAAGCCCCTTCCAGTTCCACCATGGCGCGGAATCGGTCTGCCACCCGCTGCCGCCCCGCATCGTCGAGCAGGGTCGTGGCAGCGTCGAACTCGCGTGCCACCGCGTTCACGAAATCGGCGAATGCGGGCACGGCGTGGAGGTGGATCCATTCCGCATGCTCGAAGCGGACGGGCGCCTTGGCGGCCTCGGCCGACGCCCAGTCGAGATAGATCCATTCCGCCGGCAGCAGGACCGAGAGGATGTCGGCGTATCCGCCCTCGCCGGCCGCGATCAGGAGATCGAGAAACTGCTGCGATTCCGACCACAGCACCGGCGCCGTACGATCGGCCGGCGGCACGCCCAGGCTGTCGAAGCAGCGTTCGAAGTAGGTGTTCTCGTCGCTGGTGAGGACGGCCGCGAAACCGGCGAACAGGCGCTTGCCCGCCATCGTCGGCGCACGCGCAATCGCCAGCCCGACCAGCGAGGTGAGCGTGCCGACGAAGGCATAGTCCTGCACGAGGTAGCCGCGCAGGACCCGGTCGTCGAGCGTGCCCGATCCCAGCTCCTGGACGAAGCGATGGCTGGTGGCCCGCACCCAGCCCTCGTGATTGTCGAAGCGCAGGGCAGCCGACAGGGAGAAGCCGGCGGTCATGGCTGGAACGGCTCGGCCGGGAACCAGCGGGCCGGGGCCACGATGTCTTCCTGCGCCGCCACCAGGGCCAGTTCGTCCCGGCCCAGGGCAAGCGTGCGTTCCAGCACGCCATGGATCGCCGACGCCGCGAAGGCCAGCGCCGCGGGGACCGTCCCGGCTCGCAGCAGGCCCGCCAGGAAGAGGGCGGCCACGAGATCGCCCGTGCCCTTGACGCGGACGGGCACCGTCGGATGAGTGACGAGCCAGGCACCGCCCTCGCCCACCGCCATCATGCGCTGGCAGGACGGGTCGCCGCCGGCCTCCACGCTGGTCACCAGGACCGTGCCGCCGCCGATCTTGCCCGCACGGCCCGTCTTTCCCGTCCGGCCCGTCTCGCGCAGCCCTTGGGCGGCGGCCGCGACATCGGCCAGCGTCGCCAGCGGACGCCCGGTCAGCCATTCCAACTCGAACTGGTTGGGGGTCACGAGATCGGCTGCCGGGACCAGCCGGTCGCGGAACAGCTCGGGGATGCCGGCCGCGACATAGATGCCCTCGGCCCGGTCGCCGATGACGGGATCGCACGAATAGAGGGGCCCCGGCCCGTCTGTCCGCGCCCGCGCCAGCAGGGCCTCGATCGCGGCCCCCACCGCGGCATCGCCGACATAGCCCGACAGCACCGCCCGGCAGCGGGCGAGCAGGCCGCGATCGGCCAATGCCTCCAGCATGCCGGCGACGCGCTCGGCCGGCATCGCCCCACCGTGCCAGCGGGCGTGGCCCGGATGGTTGGAGCCAACCCAGGTCGGCACCGCCCAGGTCTCGAAACCCAGCCGCTGGAGTGGGAACAGGGCGGCCGCGTTGCCGACATGGCCGGACGCGACCCAGGATTGAATGGAGAGGATTGCCATGGCGCGCCAACGCTACCCGCACCGGCCCCGCCCGTCACCGTCCCGTGCGCTCCACTGCCGACGATTGCCCGGGACGGGCAGCGGCCCTAGGGTCGCCGGCACCCGTCCCACCCGCCGGAGCCACCCTGGCCGCAGCCCCGATCCGCCCCCGCCGCAGCGTCCTCTACATGCCGGCCGCCAACGCGCGCGCCCTGGAAAAGGCCCAGACGCTGGATGCCGACGGCTTCATCTTCGACCTGGAGGATGCGGTCGCGCCCGACGCCAAGGTGGCCGCGCGCGACCAGCTTGCCCGGGCGCTCGCCGGCTTCGACTATCGCGGCCGCGAGCGGGTGGTGCGGGTGAACGGCCTGGACACCCCCTGGGCCGCCGACGACCTGCGCATGGCGGCCCGCAGCGGGGCGGACGCCGTGCTGGTGCCCAAGGTCGAGAGCGCGGCCGCCCTGCTGGCAGCCGAGGCGGCCCTGGTCGACGCCGGCGCGCCCGTGGGCATGGCCCTGTGGGCGATGATGGAGACGCCGCGCGCGTTCCTGCGCGCCGACGAGATCGCCGGGGCGACACCCCGCCTGGCCTGTCTGGCGATGGGCACGTCAGACCTGGCGCACGAGCTGCGCGCGCTCCACACGCCCGACCGCATCGCCTTCCTGCCGAGCCTGGGCCTCGGCCTGCTGGCCGCGCGTGCCCATGGGCTGGCGGCGCTGGACGGCGTTCATCTCGATCTGTCCGACGATGCCGGGTTCGAGGCCGCCTGCCGCCAGGCCCTCGTCCTGGGCTTCGACGGCAAGACGCTGATCCACCCGAAGACCATCGCCGGGGCCAACGCCGTCTTCAGCCCGGACCCCGCCCGCATCGCATGGGCCGAGCGCGTGACCGCGGCCCACGCGGCGGCCGAGGCGGCCGGGAAGGGCGTCGTTCTGGTCGACGGCAAGCTGATCGAGAACCTGCATGTGGCCGAGGCGCAGCGCCTGCTCGCGCTTGCGAACGCGATCGGCAATTGAGCGCCGGCGTCGCGTTGACTCGGCCGGACTCGCGGTCTATGTGACTTTCTCTGCGCGGGTCTCGCGCACCTGCCGCTTCCCACGAGGCCGCCCGCATGGCAACCGAACGCGCGACCGGTCGCACCCGACCGATGTCGCCGCATCTACAGATTTATCGTCCGCAGCTCACCACGGTGCTCTCGATCCTGCATCGCATGACCGGGGTGGCGCTTACCGTCGGCACGTTGATGCTGGTCTGGTGGCTGGTCGCAGCCGCCGCCGGCCCGGGGCCGTTCGCCTCGGCCCAGGGCTTCATCACATCCTGGTTCGGGCTGATCCTGCTGTTCGGCTGGACGTTCGCCCTCTTCTTCCACCTGTGCAACGGCATCCGCCACCTGGCCTGGGACGCTGGCCACGGCTTCGATCTGAAGACCGTCTATGCCAGCGGCTGGACCGTCGTCGCGGCCTCCGGGGGCCTGACGGTGCTGGCCTGGATCGTCGGCCTGGCCAGCCGCGGGAGCTGATGCAGATGAAGATGCGTTCCAGCCTGGGCCGCGTGCGCGGCCTCGGATCGGCCAAGGACGGCGTCCACCACTGGTGGGTGCAGCGGCTGACCGCCGTTGCCCTGGTGCCGCTCGCCCTGTGGTTCGTGGCAGCCCTGGTTTGCCAGGTCGGTGCCAGCCATGCGTCGGTGACGGCCTGGCTGTCGTCGCCGCTGCCGGCGATCGTCATGGTGCTGCTGTCGATCGCGACCTTCTACCACGCGGCCCTCGGGCTCCAGGTGGTGATCGAGGATTATGTGAGCCACGAGGGGCTGCGGCTCGTCGCCATCGCGGCGATGAAGCTCGCCTGCTTCGGGCTGGCTGTCGCTGCGATCTTCGCCGTCCTCAAGATCGCGCTCTGACGGGGCAACAGACATGGCTTCCGCCTACAAGATCATCGACCACGCCTATGACGTCGTCGTCGTCGGCGCCGGCGGCGCCGGCCTGCGCGCCACGCTCGGCATGGGCATGGCCGGCCTGAAGACGGCCTGCGTCACCAAGGTGTTCCCCACCCGCAGCCATACCGTGGCGGCCCAGGGCGGCATCGGCGCCGCGCTGGGCAACATGGGGCCGGACGACTGGCGCTGGCACATGTTCGATACCGTGAAGGGGTCGGACTGGCTGGGCGACCAGGACGCGATCGAATACATGTGCCGCAGCGCGATCCCGGCCGTGGTCGAACTGGAGCATTTCGGCGTGCCCTTCTCGCGCACCGAGGAAGGCAAGATCTACCAGCGGCCGTTCGGCGGCCACACGACGGAATATGGCGACGGGCCGATGGCCAAGCGCGCCTGTGCCGCCGCCGACCGCACCGGCCACGCCATCCTGCACACGCTCTACCAGCAGTGCCTGAAGCATAAGGCCGAGTTCTTCGTCGAATACTTCGCCCTCGACCTGATCATGGACGAGGACGGCGTGTGCCGCGGCATCATGGCCTGGAACCTAGACGACGGCACCATCCACCGGTTCCGCGCCCACATGGTGGTGCTGGCGACGGGCGGCTACGGCCGGGCCTACTTCTCCTGCACGTCGGCCCACACCTGCACCGGCGACGGCAACGCCATGGTGCTGCGCGCCGGCCTGCCCTTGCAGGACATGGAGTTCGTGCAGTTCCACCCGACCGGCATCTACAGCGCCGGCTGCCTCATCACCGAGGGCGCGCGCGGCGAGGGCGGTTACCTCACCAACTCCGCCGGCGAACGCTTCATGGAGCGCTATGCGCCGCACGCCAAGGACCTGGCGAGCCGCGACGTCGTCAGCCGCGCCATGACCATCGAGGTGCGCGAGGGCCGCGGCGTCGGCAAGGAGAACGACCACATCATGCTCCACCTGGAGCATCTCGACCCCGCCGTGCTGCATGAGCGCCTGCCCGGCATCTCGGAGACGGCCAAGGTCTTCGCCGGCGTCGAGGTGACCAAGGAGCCGATCCCGGTGCTGCCGACCGTCCACTACAACATGGGCGGCGTGCCGACGAACTATCACGGCGAGGTGCTGCGCCCGACCAAGGCCAACCCGGACGGCATCTGCCCCGGCCTGATGGCGATCGGCGAGGCCGCCTGCGTGTCGGTCCATGGCGCCAATCGCCTCGGCACCAACTCGCTGATCGACCTGGTGGTGTTCGGCCGGGCGGCCGCCCATCGCGCGGCCGAGCTGGTGCGCCCCGGCATGCCGCACAAGCCCCTGGCGGCCAATGCCGGCGAGGGTGCGCTGGACCGGCTCGACCGCATCCGGAACGCCGCCGGCGGCAGCCCGACCAGCCGCATCCGCCTGAAGATGCAGCGGACGATGCAGAACAACTGCGCCGTCTTCCGCTCGGGCGACGTGCTGCAGGAGGGTTGCCGGCTGATCGACGAGGTCAACTCGCAGCTGGGCGACCTGTCGGTGTCCGACCGCACGATGATCTGGAACAGCGACCTGGTGGAGGCGCTGGAACTGGACAACCTCGTTTCGCAGTCGCTGGCGACGCTCTATTCGGGGGCCGCCCGGACCGAGAGCCGCGGCGCCCATGCCCGCGAGGACTTCCCCGACCGCGACGACGCCAACTGGATGAAGCACACCCTGGCCTGGGTCGACGGCAAGGGTGGCGTCTCGCTCGATTACCGCGACGTGCACATGTACACGCTGTCCAACGAGGTGTCCGTGTTCCCGCCCAAGAAGCGCGTCTACTGAGAGGCCGTTGACGATGGCTCAGCTCACGCTGCCCGCGAACTCCAAGGTTGGGGTCGGCAAGACCTTTCCGGCACCCGCGGGCGCCAAGGACGTGCGCGCCTTCAAGATCTATCGCTGGAATCCCGAGGACGACCAGAACCCGCGCCTCGACACCTACCAGATCGACCTCGCCGACTGCGGGCCGATGGTCCTGGACGCGCTGATCAAGATCAAGAACGAGATCGACCCGACGCTGACCTTCCGGCGCTCCTGCCGCGAGGGCATCTGCGGCTCGTGCTCGATGAACATCGACGGCACCAACACGCTGGCCTGCCTCAAGGGCATCGACGAGGTGCAGGGCGACGTGAAGATCTATCCGCTGCCGCACATGCCGGTGGTGAAGGATCTGGTGCCCGACCTGACCCAGCCCTATGCCCAGTACGCCTCGATCGAGCCGTGGCTCCAGACCGAATCCCTGCCCCCGCCCGACAAGGAGCGGCTGCAGAGCGTCGAGGAGCGCAACAAGGTCGACGGGCTGTGGGAATGCATCCTGTGCTTCTGCTGCAGCACGAGCTGCCCCAGCTATTGGTGGAACGGCGACCGCTATCTCGGCCCGGCCATCCTGCTCCAGGCCTATCGCTGGATCGCCGACAGCCGCGACGAGCATACGGGCGAGCGCCTGGATGCGCTCGAGGACCCGTTCCGGCTCTATCGCTGCCACACGATCATGAACTGCACGAAGACCTGCCCGAAGGGTCTGAACCCCGCCAAGGCCATCGCCGAGATCAAGAAGCTGATGATCGAGCGGCGCTGACCGGCGCCGCTCGTCACACGCGGGTAGCTACTCCTTGCCGTCCGGCACGAACATGTAGCCGGTGCCGCGGACCGTCTTGATCACCTGCGGCTTGGCCGGATCGAGCTCGATCTTGCGCCGCAGGCGGGTGATGCGGACGTCGATGCTGCGGTCGAACGGATCCCAGTCGCGATTGTGCGCCAGGTCCAGCAGCCGGTCGCGTGACAGCACCTGGCGTGGGTGCCGGGCAAAGGTCCGCAGCAGGTCGAACTCCATCGCCGTGATCGCCAGCTCGCTGCCGTCGGCGGCAAAGAGACGCTGGCCCGCAAGGTCGAGGCGGCAGGCGCCGAACACGACATGGGCCGATGGCTCGGCCTTGTCGCCCGCCGCCTCGGCCGCGGCTGCGGCCGCCTGCGGCATGCGGCGCAGCACGCTGCGGACGCGCGCCAGGAGTTCGCGCAGGTCGAACGGCTTGGGGATGTAGTCGTCCGCCCCCATCTCCAGCCCGACCACGCGGTCGATCGCCTCGCCGGCCGCCGTCACCAGGATCACGCCGATGCGCGTCTCCTGGCGCAGGTAGCGGGTGAGCGACAGGCCGTCCTCGCCCGGCATGTTGAGGTCGAGCAGGACGAGGTCGACCGGGCCGGCAGCAATCGCCCGCCGCAAGTCGGCGCCGCCGGCCGCCGTGGTCACGGCAAAGCCCTGCATCGCCAGATATTCCTCCAGCGTCTCGCGAATGGCCGGCTCGTCGTCGACCACGACGATATGGGCGCGATCGGCCATCGGCCTCGTCCCCGATCCTTGGTGGAAATAATTGAAACGTCGGTGGACACACCTTTAACCAAAAACGGCTTGGCGAGAAATCTCCGCGAAACGGCCCGCCGTCAATTTCCGCACCGTTCGATGAAGGCCGGAGCGATTTCCGGTCGAGCGTGCGGAGTGACCATCATGGCCCATGCAGCGGCGGGTGCCCGGCAGGCCCCCAAGTTCCGGATCGTTTCCAGTGCAACCGACGCCAACCACGACACCGACCTGGTGGCGCGGGTTGCCGCCGGCGACCGCCTGGCGCTCCGCCGCATCCACGAGCGCTTCCAGCGCCCGCTCGTCGGCTACCTGCTGCGCTTCGTGCGCGACCATGCCGTGGCCGAGGAACTGGCGGCCGAGGTGATGGTCGGCGTGTGGCGGCAGGCCGCGCGCTACGAGGGCCGGTCGTCGCTGGAGACCTGGGTCTTCGGCATCGCCCACAACAAGGCGGTGAGCTGGCTGCGCAAGCGGCGCGAGGAAGGCATGCCCGAGGGCGCGGCCGAGGCGCTGGTCGACGAGCGCGCCGACCCGGAGGCCGAGGCCGAGGCCAGCAGCGTCACCGACATGATGACGCGCCTGATCGCCCGCCTGTCGGCCGAGCAGCAGGCGGCGCTCCAGTTGACCTACTATCAGGAGATGCCGCTGGAGCAGGTGGCGTCTGCCATGGGATGCCCGGTCAACACGGTGAAGACCCGCATCTACTATGCCCGCCAGCACTTGAAGCGGATGCTGGCCGACGAGGGTATCGCGGCGCTGGCGGCCTGAACCCGTACCCACTAGCCTCCCCCGGGAATCCATTCTCGGGGGAGACGCCGGTGCCGGCCAAGAAGCTGATCAACGATCCCGTCCATGTCGTGCGCGAGATGCTGGAAGGCATCGTCGCCACGACGCCGGGCCTTGCCCTGCTCGAAGGGTACAACGTCGTCGTCCGGCGCGACGCGACGGGGGGCGGCAATCGCGAGGTGGCGTTGATCTCCGGCGGCGGCAGCGGCCATGAGCCGGCCCACGCCGGCTATGTCGGCCAGGGCATGCTGCACGCGGCCGTCGCCGGCGACGTCTTCGCCTCGCCCTCGACCGATGCCGTGCTGGCCGCGATCCGCGCGGTGACGGGGCCGGCGGGCGCGCTGCTGATCATCAAGAACTACACCGGCGACCGGCTGAACTTCGGCCTGGCGGCCGCCATCGCCCGCAGCGAAGGCCTGGACGTCGACATGCTGATGGTGGCCGACGACGTCGCCATCCCGGACGATGGCGGCACGGCCGGCCGGCGCGGCATCGCCGGCACGGTGCTGGTGAACAAGGTGGCCGGCGCCGCGGCGGCCGCCGGCGCCAGCCTGGCCGACGTGAAGGCCGAGGCCGCGGCTGCGATGGCCGCACTCGGCACGATGGGGGTGGCGCTGTCGCCCTGCATCCTACCCGGCGCCGCCGCGCCCAACTTCACGCTGGGTCCCGACGAGATCGAGCTCGGGCTCGGCATCCATGGCGAGGCCGGGGTCAGCCGCGAGCGCATGATGCCGGCCGACCGACTGGTGGACATCCTGCTCGACGCGGTCATCGCCGATCGCGGCCTGGCGGCGGGCGACCGGGTGGCGCTGCTGGTCAACGACCTGGGCACCACCACGCCCATGGAACTGTCGGTGGTGGCGCGCCAGGCGGCCGCCCGGCTGGCCATGCGCGGGCTGGTGCTGGAGCGGGCCCTGACCGGCCGCTTCCTGTCCGCGCTCGACATGGCCGGCATCTCCCTGTCGCTGCTGCGCCTGGACGATGCCCGCCTGGCCCGGCTCGACGCGCCGACCGAGGCCACCGCCTGGCCCCGCCTGGCAGCCCGGCGGCCCGCCGGCGCGGCGGCCCCGCGCATCGCCGTGCCGGTGCCTGCCGCCGATGGCGACGATGGGCGCCGGATGGCCGACCTGCCCGGCTTGCGCCCCGCGATATCCGCCGTATGCGACGCCCTGGCGCGCCACGAGCCGGAACTGACCGCACTCGACCGCCAGGTCGGCGACGGCGACCTGGGAAGCAGCCTTGCCCGCGGCGCCCAGAGCCTGCGCGCGACCATGGAAGCGACGGCGGGCGACGATCCGGCACGGATGGCCTCTGCCATGGCGGCCGCGTGGCGCCGCGATGTCGGCGGCACGTCCGGGCCGCTCTATGCCGTGTTCCTGCTGGAAGCCGGGAGCCGGCTGGCAGAGGCGGTTGGGCCGCCCACCCCGGCCGACTGGGCGGATGCCTTCCTGGCAGGCTGTGCCGCCATCGCCGGACTGGGCGGGGCCGAACGCGGCGACCGCACGATGCTGGATGCGCTGTGGCCGGCAGCCGAACGCTTCCAGGCGCGGCTGGCCGAGGGTGCCGCCCCGGCCGATGCCTGGGCCGCGGCGGTCGAGGCCGCCCGCCAGGGTGCGGAGGCGACCCGCCACATCCGTGCCCGCCGCGGCCGGTCGAGCTATCTGGGCGAGCGCGTCATCGGCACCCCGGACCCGGGCGCCGTTGCCGTCGTCCGCTGGCTGGAGGCGCTGGCCGGGCGCAACTGAAGGCCGTCAGACCGGGCGGCCCAGCAGCCGGCGGACGAACGCCACCACTTCGGGCGGGTCGAAGGGCTTCTCCAGCACTTCGCACCCGGCCTCGATCAGGAACTCCGCCGCCGAGGCGCCCAGCGAATCGCCGGTCATGAAGGCGATCGGCGTCCCCGGCCGGCCCGGCCGGCTGACGGCGCGCCACAGGTCGCGGCCGTCGATGTCCGGCATGCGGATGTCGCTCAGCACCAGGTCGAAATGCAGCCGCTCCAGCAGGTCGAGCGCGCCGCGGCCGGATTCGACGACGGTCACGCGAAAGCCGGCGCCGTCCAGGATCTCGCCCAGCATGGCGGCGATGTCGGGCTCGTCGTCGACCACAAGCACGTGCCGGCCGACGCCCGTCGCGTCGGCCGTCGCCAGTTCCTCGATATCTCCGTCCTCGCCTTCGCCCAGCGGCAGCTCGACCACGAAGGCAGCACCGCCGCCCGCTGCCTCCTCCACCCAGATCGCACCGTCATGGCCGGCGACGATGCCATGGCAGACCGATAGCCCGACGCCAGTGCCGACCCCGGCCGGCTTGGTCGTGAAGAACGGATCGAAGATGCGCCGCCGCAGGTGCGGGTCGACGCCCGGCCCATTGTCGGCCACCGTCAGGCGCACGCGCGCGCCGCCCGGCAACAGGGCGGCCGTCACCGCCAGCCGACGCGGCGTTGGCGCTTCCATCAATGCCTGCTGGGCGTTCAGCAGCAGGTTCAACACCACCTGGCCCAGTTGGTCCTCGTCGGCCCACAGCAGCGGCAGGTCGTCGGGAACCACAACCTGCAGCTCGACGCCCGAGGTGCGCAGGGGATAGGCGACGATGTCGAGTGCGGCCCGGACGACGGCGGTGAGCGCCACCCGCCGGCGCTCCGGCGGGCGCTGGCGGGCCATGGCGAGGAAGGTCTTGACGATGCGGGCGCAGCGGTCGGCGGCGGCCCGGATCTTGACGGCGCGGGCCCGCGTGCGCTCGTCGCGCGATGTCTCTTCCATCAGGAAGGACTGGCCGACGACGACCGACAGCGGGTTGTTCAGCTCGTGCGCCACCCCGGCCAGCAGCGAACCCAGGGCGGCCAGCTTCTCGCTCTGGATCAGGGCCTCGCGCTGGCGCTGGATCTCGGCCGAGGCGCGGCGCTTCTCGGTCACGTCGCGGAAGATGAGCTGGAGCCGGTCGCGCTGCCCCGCCGCGACCTTGGTTCCCGTCGTCTCGACGATGAAGCGGGTGCCGTCGACGCGCAGCATCTCGCGCTCGCGATAGGGCGCCGGCTGGCCGGAATCGCGCACGACCCGCGCCCGCAGCCGCGCGATCGCGTGATACTCCGGCGGAACGAAGTCGTAGATGTCGCGCCCGACCAGTTCCCGGTCGCTGGCGGCACCCATCATGCGCACGGCCGCAGCATTGGCCGACATGATGATCTGGTGCTCGGTGATCATGATGCCGTCGGGGGCGGCCTCGAACAGGCGGCGGTAGGTCTCCTCGGAATCCTGGCGGGCGGCCTCGCTGCGGGCGCGGTTGATCGCGACGCCGACCAGGTTGGCCACGGCGCGCAGCGCCTCCACCTCGATCGGGTGCCAGATGCGGTCGCTGCTGCAATCGTCGAGGCCGACCGTGCCCCACACCTGCTGGCCGATCATCACCGGCATGCGCAGCAGCGAGCGCACGCCGATCGCCTCCAGGAAGGCGCGCTTGCCGGGATCGAGGTCGCGGGTCAGGGCCTGCTCGGTCTCGCCCTGCTCGCGCCGGTCCCACCAGTCGGCGAAGGCCGCGTGGCGCGCCGCGTCCATGCCGGGGGGCATCGGCGTGGGTGGCGGCGGGGCACCGGGCGCGTTCCACACCACCAGGTCGACCAGGCGCCGGTCGCCATCGTCGCCATGGCGGATCTCGGTCAGGATCACCCGGCTGGCCGACAGCACCTCGCCCGCGCGCGCCAGCAGCAGGCGCGTCTGCTCCAGCCAGCTCTCGCCCGAAAGGATGCGGGCGGCGGCCTCGGCCACGGCGGCCAGGATGGCCTGGTGGCGCTCGGCATCCTCCTCGGCCTGGCGCTGGGCGGTCACGTCCGTGAAGGTGGTGATGAAACCGCCATTGCGGGCAAAGTTGTGCCGCACGAAGAGGATCGTGCCGTCCGGCCGGCGCCGCTCGTAGCTTTCCGGCCGGGTCGAGGCCAGCCAGTCCGAATGGGTGCGGAACACCGCCTCGAACGAGGAGTCGCCGAATTCGCCGTTGGCGGCCTGGGCGCGCACCAGGTCGACCATGGAGACGCCACGGCGCTTCATCTCGTCCGGCAGGCCGGCCAGTTCGAACGCGCGGTCGTTCCAGGCGACCAGACGATGCTCGCCATCGAAGGCGACGATGCCGTCGCTCATGTTCTCCAGAGTCGTCTGGAGAATCTGCGAGCGCTCGGCCGCGCGCGCTTCGCGGCGCTTCAGGTCGGTGACGTCGATGCGGATCGAGACCAGCCCGCCATCCGGCATGGTGCGGTCGACGAGGCGGATCCAACGGCCGTCGATCCGCTCCACCTCGAAAGGCGGCAAGTTCTGGCGGCGCTCGCGTCGGCGGCGCTCGATATAGGCCTCGATCTCCGGCTGCAGCATCTGGAGCTGCGGTGCGTTGAGGCGGGCCCGGGCGTGGGAAGCGAAGTCGACCCCCGGATAGGTCAGGTCGTTGAAATCGCGATAGAGGTCGCGATAGCGGCGGTTGAAAAGGACGAGCCGGTCGTCCGCATCCCACACCGCGAACCCTTCCTCCAGCGCCTCGATCGCATCCGACAGCACCGGCAGGGTGGCCGAGCCGCGCGGCCATATCTCGATGCGGCGGCCATCGGCCAGGTCCAGCCGCTCGACCTCGCCCACCACCGGGCGGCCGTCGGCGACGAGGGCCGCGTAGGAGCGGTTGACGGCGCCGGGACTGCCATCGGCGGCGATCATGCGGGCGGGTGCGGCCAGCAGGTCGAGCAGGCCGACCAACGTGGCGTCGGCAGCGCTCGCACATTCCTCCGGCCGGGTGGATCGGATGGGGTCGCTCATGGCATCGTCCGGGGAAGAGGCGGCGGGAACCTAGCATGGACCCGGCCGCCCGGCCAAACGAACCCCATCCAATGCACGAGGAAACCCCGACATGAGCGAGCTTCGCGAGATCACGGGCGGACTGCGCTTTCCCGAAGGCCCCGTCGCCATGGCCGACGGCTCGGTCCTGCTGGTCGAGATCGCGGCGAGCAGGCTGACCCGCGTCGCCGCCGACGGCACGAAATCCACCGCCTCGCAGGTCGGCGCCGGGCCGAACGGGGCTGCCATCGGCCCCGACGGCCAATGCTGGATCTGCAACAATGGCGGCTTCAAGTGGCACGAGGAGCCGGGGATGATCCGCCCCGTGCTGCAGGCGGAGGACTACTCCGGCGGGCGGATCGAGCGCGTCGACCTGGCGACCGGCAAGGTCGAGCGCATGTATGACACGGCCGGCGGCTTCGGCCTGCGCGGGCCGAACGACCTGGTGTTCGACGCCCATGGCGGCGTCTGGTTCACCGACCTCGGCAAGGCGCGCGCCCGCGACATGGACCGCGGCGGCGTCTACTACGCCCGGGCCGACGGCAGCGGCATCCGCGAGGTCATCCACCCGATGGTGACGCCCAACGGCATCGGCCTGTCGCCGGACGGGCGCACGCTCTATGTCGCCGAGACCGAGCCGGGGCGGCTCTGGGCCTTTGACATCGTCGCGCCGGGCGAGGTCTCGAAGCTGCCCTGGCCTTCGCCGCATGGCGGCCGCCTCGTGGTCGGGCTCGAGGGGTTCCAGCGGTTCGATTCGCTGGCCGTCCAGGCCGACGGCGCCATCTGCGTCGCCACCCTGATGTCGGGCCGCATCACCATCGTCGATCCCGATGGCGGCAACCTGCGCTTCGTCGAGATGCCGGAGCCCTATCCCACCAACATCTGCTTCGGCGGCCCCGACCGGAAGACTGCCTACATCACCCTGTCGATGACCGGGCGGCTGGTGGCCATGGACTGGCCGGTGCCGGGTGCGGCCCTCAACTATCTCGACGTGCAGCCCTGAGACCGGCGGTCAGGCAAGACCGCCCGCCTCCTCGATGAAGGAGACGATCTCGGGCACGCCGTTGCCGGCCTTGAGGTTGGAGAAAAGGAAGGGCCGGGCCCCGCGCATCCGCCGGGCGTCCCGGTCCATCACCTCCAGGCTGGCACCCACGAGTGGCGCCAGGTCGGTCTTGTTGATGACCAGCAGGTCCGAGCGGGTGATGCCGGGACCGCCCTTGCGCGGGATCTTGTCGCCGGCCGAGACGTCGATGACATAGAGCGTGATATCGGCCAGTTCCGGGCTGAAGGTGGCCGCCAGGTTGTCGCCGCCCGATTCGATGAAGACGAGGTCGAGGTCGACGAAGCGCCGGGAGATCTCCTCCACCGCCGCCAGGTTGATCGAGGCGTCCTCGCGGATGGCGGTGTGCGGACAGCCGCCCGTCTCCACCCCGACGATGCGGTCGGCCGACAGCGCGCCCGAGCGCGTCAGGAACTCCGCATCTTCCTTGGTGTAGATGTCGTTGGTGACGACGGCCAGGTTCCAGCGGTCGCGCATCGCCTTGCACAGGCGGTCGACGAGTGCGGTCTTACCCGACCCGACCGGGCCGCCGACGCCGACGCGCAATGGGCCGTTGCTCATGAGCGAAATAGCCTCGTGTATTGGGTTTCGTGGCGCATCGAGGCCCAGTCCACCATGGGGGCCGCGGTGCCGATGTCGTCGATCGAAGCCGCCAGCGCCGCCGCCGTCGCGCGGGCCACCACCGGCATCAGGGCTGCCACCGCGCGCTGGCCATCGGTCTGGCCGAGCGGCACCAGCCGGACCCCGGCAGACACGAGGTTGGCGGCGAGCGCCCCCAGCATCGAGGCGAGCGCAGCCGGCAGCGGCACCTCGCCCGCCAGCGCCACGGCCTGGGCGATCGGCAGTGGCACCGGCCGGCCGGTGCGCAACTCGGCCAGTCGTTCCAGCCGGGGGGCGGGCCAAGCCGCCCGCGTGATGGTGAGGAAGGCCGACCCCTGCTGCGCGCTCTCCAGCGCCAGCTCGGCCGTCGCGCGGAGAGCCGCCGCCAGATCCGCCAGTTCGTCCAGCGCCGTCCAGTCCTCGGCCTCGGCCGCCCGGAAGGCGTGGGCGAAGAGGATGGAATCCGACCAGCCTGCCCCGCGCTCGACGATATGGCCGACCCAGGCCTCAAGCCCGGCCCGGTCGGGCACCAGCCCGTCCTCCACCGCCCATTCCAGACCGTGGCTGTAGCTGAAGGCCCCGGTCGGATAGGCGGGGGAGGTCCAGGCGATCAGCCGGTAGAGGGCGGCCGCCGCCCCTTCAGCGATCGGATTCGGCGTGGACATGGGGATGGTCATGGTCGTGCCCGTCCCCATGGTCGTGGCCATGGGGATGGCCGGGATCGTGGTTGTGCTGGCCGTAGGCCCCGCCCTCGGGATTGAAGGGCGCTTCCACCGCCTCGACGATCGCCCCCAGCCCGCGCAACATGTCGACGATCACATGGTCGTCGCGGATCAGGATGCGGTCATGGCCGATGTCGGCCGGCAAGTGGCGGTTGCCGATATGCCAGGCCAGTCGCGCCAGGCCGCCCGGCGTGGCCGCGCCCACCGACACCAGCCGCTCCGGCTTGGCCTCGACCCGCACGAAGCCGCCGCCGTCGAGCGCCAGCCCATCGCCGTCGCCCAGCACGGTGGCCGTCGGCAGGTCGAGCAGGAACAGGAGCCCGCTTTCGGCCCGCAGCCGCACGCGGCGGCGGAAGCGGTCCTCGAACTCCAGCACCACCCGGTCGACCACCTTCGCTTCGTCCCATCCGCCGCGCGGATGCACCTTCGTCGCCCGCAGCACCGGCCGGCCCTCAGAACAGGAAGTAGCGCTGCGCCATCGGCAGCTCGGACGCGGGCTCGCAGGTCAGCACCTCGCCGTCGGCCCGCACCTCGTAGGTCTCGGGGTCGACCTGCATGTTGGGGGTCAGTTCGTTCAGGATCATGTCCTTCTTGCCGATGGTGCGCGTGCCCTTCACCGCCACCAGCCGCTTCGACAGGCCGTAGCGCTCGCCGATGCCGACATCGAGCGAGGCCTGGCTGACGAAGATGACCGAGCTGTGGCTGAGCGCCCGGCCGTAGGCGGCGAACATCGGCCGATGATAGACTGGCTGCGGCGTCGGGATGGAGGCATTGGGATCGCCCATCAGGGCTGCCGCGATCATGCCGCACTTCAGCACCATGTCCGGCTTCACGCCGAAGAAGGCCGGCGACCAGATCACGAGGTCGGCCAGCTTGCCGACCGAGACCGAGCCGATCTCGTGCGCCATGCCATGGGCGATGGCGGGATTGATCGTGTACTTGGCGATGTAGCGGCGGGCGCGAAAATTGTCGTTCTCGCCGATTTCTTCCGGCAGGGGCCCGCGCTGGCGCTTCATCTTGTCGGCGGTCTGCCAGGTGCGGATGATGACCTCGCCCACCCGGCCCATGGCCTGGCTGTCCGACGACATCATCGAGAAGGCGCCGATGTCGTGCAGGATGTCCTCGGCCGCGATCGTCTCGCGCCGGATGCGGCTCTCGGCGAAGGCCACGTCCTCCAGCAGGCGCGGGTCGAGATGGTGGCAGACCATCAGCATGTCGAGATGCTCGTCGACCGTGTTGATGGTGTAGGGCCGGGTCGGGTTGGTGGAGGACGGCAGGACGTTCGGCTCGCCGCACACCTTGATGATGTCGGGGGCATGGCCGCCGCCGGCACCCTCGGTGTGGAAGGCATGGATCGTGCGGCCCTTGAAGGCGGCGACCGTCGCCTCGACGAAGCCCGATTCGTTCAGCGTGTCGGTGTGGATCGCCACCTGGATGTCCATGGCGTCGGCCACGGTCAGCGCGGTGTCGATGGAGGAGGGCGTCGTGCCCCAGTCCTCGTGCAGCTTCAGCCCGCAGGCCCCGGCCAGGATCTGTTCTTCCAGCGGCGCCGGCCGGCTGGCATTGCCCTTGCCGACGAAGCCGAGATTCATCGGGAAACCCTCGGCCGCCTGTAATATGCGCATCATGTGCCAGGGGCCGGGCGTGCAGGTGGTGGCGCTGGTACCGGCCGCCGGGCCGGTGCCGCCGCCCAGCATCGTCGTGATGCCGGCCATCAGTGCTTCTTCGATCTGCTGCGGGCAGATGAAGTGGATGTGCGAATCGAAGCCGCCGGGGGTTACGATCTTGCCCTCGCCGGCGATCACCTCGGTGCCGGCGCCGATGATGATGTCGACGCCCGGCTGGGTGTCGGGGTTGCCGGCCTTGCCGATGGCGACGATGCGCCCGTCCTTCAGGCCGATATCGGCCTTGATCACCCCCTGGTGGTCGAGGATGACGGCGTTGGTGATGACGGTGTCGACGACACCCTGGGCGCTGGTGCGCTGGCTCTGGCCCATGCCGTCGCGGATGACCTTGCCGCCGCCGAACTTCACTTCCTCGCCATAGATGGTGTGGTCGCGCTCGACCTCGATGAAGAGGCGGGTGTCGGCGAGGCGGATGCGGTCGCCGACCGTCGGGCCGAACATCGCGGCATAGCCGCGTCGGGTGCGCCGGACGGCCATCAGAGAGGTCCGTCGACGAGGCCGCGGAAGCCGATCGCCACCCGATCCCCGCCATAGGGAACCAGGGTGACGGACCGAGTCTGCCCCGGCTCGAAGCGCACCGCCGTGCCGGCCGGGATATCGAGCCGGCAGCCGCGCGCCTTCTCGCGGTCGAACTCCAGGGCCGCGTTGGTCTCGTGGAAATGGTAATGGCTGCCGACCTGGATCGGCCGGTCGCCGGTGTTGGCGACGTCCAGCGTGACGGTCGGCAGGCCCTCGTTCATCACGATGTCGCCCTCGCCTGTCACCACCTCGCCCGGTACCACCTGCGGCGTGCCCAGCCGGATCGGCTGGTGCACCGTCACGAGCTTGGTGCCGTCGGGAAAGGTGGCCTCCACCTGGATGTCGTGGATCATTTCCGGCACGCCCTCCATCACCTGGTCGGGGGTCAGGAGATCCGCCCCGGCGGACATGAGGTCCGCGACGGTGCGGCCGTCGCGCGCGCCCTCCACGACGAAGTCGGTGATCAGCGCCACCGCTTCCGGGTGGTTCAGCTTCACGCCCCGTTCCAGCCGCCGCCGCGCCACCATCGCGGCCATGGCGACGAGCAGCTTTTCCCGTTCCCTAGGCGTCAGGTTCATCCCCGATCATCCCCCCTGCCCGACATGTCCCTGATGGGCTGCATCATCCGTACCATAGTTCGGGCAACCGCTCCGACAGGCCGGCCAACCGATGGCGCACGCGACCGACCGACCGCACCACGGCATCGCGCAGCAAGCGGGCATCGCTGCCCAGAAAACGGGCAACCATCACCGGCCCGGTCACCGAGGCGCCGATGCGCACCGCCGGGCATGCCTCGGCGACCTCCCGGACGGCATCGCGCGCCGCCAGTCCGCCGTCGCCCGCCAGGATGAGCGTCGCCATCGCGGCCGCCCCGTCGAGGCCGGCGCGGGCGGCGAACAGGGGCGCCAGCGGCGCGTCCAGCCGCAGCGCATCGGCCCACACCAGGCGCCCGTCGACCCGCAGGCGCCAGTCCTCCCGCAGCATGCCATAGGAAAAGACCTCGCCCCGCGCGCGCCGGCCGAACACCAGCATCTCGATCGCCAGCAGGCGCCCGCCGGGCGCCAGGTCGACCGCGGTGGTGCGCGCGAAACGGGCGCCGTCGAAGAGGATCGTCTCCTGCGGCAGCCATTCCAGCCAGGCGCCGTCGGCCACCGCGACCGTGGTCTCGAACCGCGTGGTGGCACCAGTCGAGCGGTAGACTTTCTCGGCCGCTTGGGTTCCGACCGTGGCGACGGCCCCGGCCTCCGCCGCCAGCGACAGGCGGATGCGATCGCCCCCGACCAGCCCGCCCGAGGTGGTGACGAGGATGGCCGGGACGGGCTCCCCCCGCTCCGGCAGCGGAAAGAGGAAGCGTACCGGATCGCTCTGGTAGAGGCCGCGCGCCTGGGTGCGGCCGCCGTCGGCCACGAATCGCAGGCGGCCGACGCCGTCGCCGCGCTGGAGCTTGGGGGCCTGGGGGCGGGGAATCCGGTCATGGGGCATGGGCGGGTGGCCGACACGCTATCACCGTGCCAGCCCGGACGGGACCCATGCATTTGGCCTATGCCGGTGCCGTCCCCCGGCAGGCTGGCCCGACGACCGATGTCGCCAGCAGCCACAGCAGCAGGCCGGCCGCGGCGATACCGCCCAGCGCCAGGAAGGCTTCCGCATAGCCGAAGGACTGCGCCAGCATGCCGGCCAGGGCGGTGCTCGAGGCAGCGCCGACCGCCTGCAAGGTCATCACCGCGCCCAGCCCGGCATTGACGTGACCGCTGCCGGCCAGGATGCGCGCGACCAGGCCCGGCACCGCCACCCCGAGCAGGCCGGCGCCCACCCCGTCCAGCACCTGGATCGGCACCAGGCCCCAGGGATTGGTGACGAAGGCCGCCAGCACGCCGCGGATCGGCAGCGCCGCCAGGGCAGCCACGAACAGCACCCAGTATCCCCGCGTCTCGGCCAGCCGGGCGGCCAGCAGCGCCATCGGGATCATGGTGAGCTGCGCCACGATGATGGTGGCGGCGGTGAAGGCACTGGGATCCCCCGCGCCGCGCGCCACCAGCGCCTGGCCCAGCAGCGGCAGCATCGCCGCATTGCCGAGATGGAACAGCATCAGCACGACGGCCAGGACCAGCAGCGGCCGACTGCGGTAGAGCACCGCCAGGCTGGCGGGCGGCGGCGCCGCGCCGTCGGCACCATCGCCGCCGCCACGGGCTGCGACATGATCGATGTGCCGGGGGTCGATCGCGAGCGCGGCCGCGATCGAGGCCAGGGCCATCGCCGCCAGGAGAAAGAAGATCGCCTGCAAGCCGAAGAGATAGCCGAAGCCGCCGCCCAGCAATGCCGCGAAGACGTTGCCCGCATGGTTGAAGGCCTCGTTGCGCCCGAGTTGGTGGGCGAAGCCGGCCTGGCGGACCAGGCCCAACGTGATGCCCGCGATCGCCGGCATCACGACCGCCCCAGCGACGCCCGTCATGACCTGGGACAGGGCGGTGACGGCGAAGTTGGGCGCAGCCAGGATGCCCATGGAGGCGATGGCGACGGCCAGGGCGGCGGCCACCATCAGCCCGCGCTTGGACCGGGTGCCGTCGACCAGCATGCCGAGCGGCGTGGTCGCCAGCATTCCGGCGTACCCGCCCAGCGTCATCACAAGGCCGATCTCCGCCGGCTGCCAGCCCTGGCCCTGGAGAAAGACGCCGAGGAAGGGCCCCAGCCCGTCCCGCACGTCGGCCATGAAGAAATTCAGCGCGTTCAGCGCACCGAGCGACGATCCCATACGGCCTGGTTCCCCCTGGAAGTTGCCGCAACATGGATCAGGCCGCCGATGAATCAAGTTGCGTGCGCGGCAAGGCCGTCAAAACAATTTTGGGGATAGCGGGAACCCGACGCGGCAATGGCCGTTGGATATCATGTTCGGGAGTTCCGAAGCGGCTGACCAGGATCGACGTAGAGATACGCTACTGCTGGCTCAGCGCGATGGATCATATCCGGGAATGTTCACTACGGGAATACTTGAAGGTACTTCGGCTGGGGTGACGGGGATGCCCGACTTTCGATCACCGGGCGCCACAATTCGGTCCAGATCCATCCGTTGTACCCAGTTGAAACCGTGCATCGAAGGAGGTTTCCATGAAGAAGTTCACGACGGCTGGTATCCTGTTTGCCGGTGCCCTCGCTCTCTCCGCTTGCGGCTATTCGCAGGGTGATCGCGCCCTCAGCGGCGGCGCGCTCGGCGCGGCCGGCGGTGCGGCGATCGGCGGACTGACGGGTGGTAGCGTCCTGGGCGGCGCCGTCCTCGGCGGCGCGGCCGGTGCCGCGACGGGCGCCCTGACCTCGCCCCGCGACGTCAATCTGGGCCGCCCGGCCTGGCGCTAAAGGCTTCTTCCGGCCGACGCCGATCGCCCACGTGGCAGTCGGCGAAGCTGGGGAAGGAAAAATGGCAGCGAGCAATCGCTGCCATTTTTTTCGTTCAGGCCGTGAGTTCGCGCATCGCGGTTTTGAGGTCGGCCGCCAGCAATGCCCGTTCGCGCGCCTGGCCTTCCGGCTCGGGGATACGCAGAGTGTAGGACGGATGGGCCGTGACCAACACCCGGGTGCCATCGGCCGCCGCCAGCACCTGACCGCGGTGGCGGCCGATGGGCAAGGCCCGGCCGAGCAGGGCATGGATTGCCGTGGCGCCCAGGGCGACCACCAGCCGGGGGCGGACCGCTGCCAGCTCATGTGCCAGCCACCAACGACAAGCCATGACCTCGCCCGCATCCGGCCGCTGGTGGATCCGGCGCTTGCCACGCGGCGCGAACTTGAAATGCTTCACCGCATTGGTGAGATAGACCGCCTGGCGGTCGATGCCGGCTGCGGCCAGGGCCTCGTCCAGGACTTGGCCGGCCGGGCCGACGAAGGGCCGCCCGGCCAGATCCTCCTGGTCGCCCGGCTGCTCCCCGACCAGCATCAGCGTCGCGTCGGCCGGTCCCGCGCCGAACACGGTCTGGGTCGCCGGCTGCCACAGCGGGCAACGCCGGCAGCTTGCGGCCTCGTGGCGTAGGGTCGGCAGGCCTGCGGCCGCGATGACCGTCGGTGGAGCATCTGCAAAGCGCTGAGGCCGGGCGTTCGGCAGGGACGGGGCGTTCCGCACCATGTCGTCTGTGCGGGCGGCTGCCGACGCGATCAACGGGTCGATCAGCGCGGCCTCGGGAAGGTTGCGCCAGTAGCGTCGCGGCATCTCGGCCCGCATGGCGCGCACCTTCAGGCGGGCGGGGTTGAAGATGGCGGCGTAGTAGCGCAGCCACAGCCCCTCGGCCGCGTCCTCATGCAGGTCGGCCGGGCGCGGCAGGCCCGGCGCGAAGAGCAGTTCATCGCCGTTCCACTCGACCGACCGATCGGGCGTCAGGATCGACCAGCGCATGGCGGCGAACCGGTCGCGGAAGAACGGGGCGGCGGCGGCCACGACATGATGGTCGGGCTCGAACCAGGCGAGGAAGCGCTCGCCGTCATCGTCGCGGATCGCGCGGAAGCGCACGAAGGCATGCATCTTGTGGATGTCGCGGCGCACCGCCTTGGCCATGCCTTCCAGGCGGGCGACCAGGGGATCGGCCGAGATGGCCATCAGCCCCGGCTCGCGCATCGCCCGCCATGCCAGTTGATAGAGCAGGGCGAACCGCTGGCGGTCGCGATGAAGAACCGCCTGACCGGCCAGGTCGAAGAATGCCCGCGGCATGGTCGGGGCAGATGCCCCTTCCGGCCGCGCATCCGCCGGAAACAGCGACCGGTCCGGGCCGTCCTCGGTCCAGGCCACCGCCTCGGGCGGAATGCCGGCGGCCAGCAAGGGCCGCGCAATCGCCCGCCAATCGTCCAGCCCGGCCGCGGCCGGCAGCAGGACCGATCGCATTACAGCGCCAGCGACAATTGCCGCTGCGGCCGAAGGATCCGCTGCTTGAGGTCCTCCAGGTCGAGCAGGCGACGCGCATCCGAGCGCCCCGGCAGGATGACGAACGGGGCAACCCTGGACAGCGGCACATGCAGGCGCGTCAGGTCCTCCGCCCGGATGGTACGGCCGCGGCGCGACGCCAGGATGCGCCCCACGGCCTTGCTGCCCAGGCCCGGCACGCGCAGCAGGGCCTCCCGGTCCGCCCGGTTCACGTCGACCGGGAAGCGGTCGCGATGGCGCAGCGCCCAGGCCAGCTTGGGGTCGATGTCGAGCGCCAGCATGCCATCGGCCGTCTCGGTGATCTCGTCGACGCCGAAGCCATAGAACCGCAACAGCCAGTCCGCCTGGTAGAGGCGGTGCTCGCGCACCAGGGGCGGGGCGGTGGGCGGCAAAACGCGGCTGGCGTCCGGAATCGGGCTGAAGGCCGAGTAGTAGACGCGCTTCAGGCGGTAGCCCGCATAGAGCCCGGCGCTGGTCTGCAGGATGGTCTGGTCGCTGGAGGCATCCGCGCCGACGATCATCTGCGTGCTCTGGCCGGCCGGGGCAAAGCGCGGCGACCGCGGCTCGGCCGCCTTCTCGTCGAGCCGGAGCCGCAGCCGGCCCATGGTGCGGCGGATGGCGCCCATATCCTTCTCGGGCGCCAGCTTGGCCAGCCCGTCGGCGGTCGGCATCTCCACATTGATGCTGAGGCGGTCGGCGAAGCGCCCCGCCTCCGCCACTAGGCGCTCGTCGGCATCCGGGATGGTCTTCAGGTGGATATAGCCACGGAAGCCATGGTCGAGGCGGAGCGTGCGCGCCACCTCGACCACCTGCTCCATGGTGTAGTCGGCACTGCGGATGATGCCCGACGACAGGAACAGCCCCTCGATGTAGTTGCGGCGATAGAAGTCGAGCGTGAGGCCGACGACCTCCGCGACGGTGAAGCGGGCGCGCGGGACGTTGCTGGACGAGCGGTTGACGCAATAGAGGCAGTCGAAGGCGCAGGCGTTGGTCAGCAGCACCTTCAGCAGGGAGATGCAGCGGCCGTCCGGGGCATAGGAATGGCAGATGCCCATGCCGGTGGTGGAACCCAGCCCGCCCGCCCGCGACGTTCGCCGCTCCGTGCCGCTCGACGCACAGGAGGCGTCGTACTTGGCCGCATCTGCCAGGATTTCGAGCTTGCGCGATATGTCCATCAGGCGTGAACGACGGCTACTTGCGTTTGTTCCCTATTTGTTCGTTATACGCGCAGGGCCGGGCGCAGGGCAACCATGCCCTGCCGGCCCCGCCGATCAGGCCGCGCCGACGCGGTCGGCGTAGTGGCAGGCCGCCCAGTGGCCGATCTCGCCGTGGCCGGCAGTGACCGGGTCCAGCGTCGGCGCCTCGACCGTGCAGCGATCCTGCTTCATCGGGCAGCGGGGATGGAAATGGCAGCCCGACGGCGGGTTCAGCGCGCTGGCGATCTCGCCCTTGGCCTTGTCGCGGGCGGTCGCCGCATGCTGCCGGAAGGGGTCGGGAATAGCGGCGATGAGCGCGCGCGTGTAGGGGTGGCGCGGGTTCTCGAAGATCTCGCGCCAGCCGCCACGCTCGACGATGCGGCCCAGATACATGACCGCCACCCGGTCGCTCATGTGCTCGACCACGCCCAGGTCGTGCGAGATCATGATGTAGGAAAGACCCAGCTCGTCCTTCAATTCCAGCAGGAGGTTGATGATCTGGGCGCGGATCGACACGTCGAGCGCCGATACCGGCTCGTCGCAGATGACCAGCCTGGGCTTCAGGATGAGGGCGCGTGCGATGCCGATGCGCTGGCGCTGCCCGCCCGAGAATTCATGCGGATAGCGGTCGGCATGCTCCGGCCGCAGGCCGACGCGGGCCAGCATGTCGGCGACCCGGCTCTCGACCTCGGCCTTGTCGTTGACGCCGTGCAGGCGCAAGGGCGCGGCCAGCGTCCGCCGCACCGTCTGGCGCGGGTTCAGCGAAGCGTACGGATCCTGGAACACCATCTGGACGGTGCGGGCC
This sequence comes from Stella humosa, assembly GCF_006738645.1. GTDB lineage: Bacteria > Pseudomonadota > Alphaproteobacteria > ATCC43930 > Allostellaceae > Allostella > Allostella humosa. The sequence continues at coordinate 5,304,900 of NZ_AP019700.1, forward strand.
ATCAGCTTGCGGTCCGGCCGGTCGCGGGCGCCGATGTCCTGGCCGGCGATGCGGATATGGCCGCGGGTCGGCGGCACGAGGCCCATGATCGCCAGGGCCAGCGTGGACTTGCCGCAGCCGGATTCGCCGACCAGCCCCAGGCATTCGCCGGGCTTCACGTCGAGGTCGATGCCGTCGACCGCCTTCAGCATGCGCTTGCCGGTGCCCAGCCGGCCGGTGACGGCGTAGTGCACCGCCAGGTCGTCCAGCGCCAGCAGCGGGGCGGACGACTGGCCGGACGGGGTGGAGTGCTGCGCCTGGATCTGGGACATCGACTGCTCAGCCATGATGGTGGCACCGCACGAGGCCGTCGCCCGGAAGCGGCGTCGGCGCGGGGTCCTCGGCCCGGCAGATGTCCGTCGCCAGCCCGCAGCGCGGGTTGAAGCGGCATCCCTTGGGGTAAGCGGCGATCGCCGGCACCGTGCCCGCGATTTCCGCCAACTGCCGCCGGCCATGGGCCGCCCGGCTGCCGAGCAGCGGCAGGGAGGCGACGAGGCCCCGGGTATAGGGATGGCGAGGGTGACGGAAGACCTCGTCGGCCGCCTGTTCCTCCACCACGCGGCCGGCATACATGACGGCGACCCGGCGGCAGATGTTGGCGACCAGGCCCAGGTCGTGGGAGATCATCAGGATCGCCGTGCCCTTGGCCGCGCACAGTTCGCGCATCAGGTCGACGATCTCGGCCTGCACGGTGACGTCGAGTGCCGTCGTCGGCTCGTCGGCCACCAGCAGGTCTGGGCCGCAGGCGAGCGCGATCGCGATCATCACGCGCTGGCGCATGCCGCCCGAAAGCTGGTGCGGGAAGTCCTTCACCCGCCGCTCGGGCGAGGGGACGCGCACCTGGCGCAAGGCCTCGACCGCCTTGGCGTTGGCTTCGCTCCAGCTTGCTCCCTGGTGCAGCACGAACATTTCGGCAATCTGCCGGCCGACCGGCGACAGCGGGTTGAGGGCCGTCATGGGTTCCTGGAAGATCATCGCGATCTTGCGGCCGCGCAGGCGCCGGATCTGTCCGGGCGGCAGGCTCTGGATCTCCTTGCCCTCGAGCCGGATGGCGCCGCCGCCGATTGCCAGCGGGTGCCGCAGCAGGCCCATGATGGACAAGGCCGTGATGCTCTTGCCGCAGCCGGACTCGCCCACCAGGCCGAAGGTCTCCCCCCGGCCGATCTTGAACGAGACGCCCTCGACCGCCGGGTGGCGCTTGTCCTCGCCGACCAGGTCGATGCGGAGGTTCTCGACCTCCAGGAGTGCCGGTTCGGTCATGCGCGGCGCTCGCGCGACTGCGGGTCGAGGATGTCGCGCAGGCCGTCACCCAGCAGGTTGAGGCCGAGCACGGTGAGGAAGATCGCCAGCCCCGGGAAGACGGACAGCCAGGGCGCGGTCGTGATCTGGTCTCGCGCTTCCGACAGCATGCTGCCCCAACTGGGGAAGGGCGGCCGGATGCCGAGGCCCAGGAACGAGAGCGAGGCCTCCGCCAGGATCGCCGCCCCCATGCCCAGCGTGGCGATGACGATGATCGGCCCCAGCATGTTGGGCAGAAGCTGGGTGAACATGATCCTGAGGTCGCCATAGCCCAGGATGCGGGCGGCCTGGACATAGCCTTGCGACTTCAGCGACAGCACCTGGGCGCGGGCGATGCGGCAGGAGTAGGACCAGTTGGTGAGGCCCAGCGCGATCAGCAGGCTGCTGAGGCCCGGCCCCAGGATCGCCATGATGGCCAGCGCGAAGATCAGCGACGGGATCGCCAGCATCAGGTTGGTGACGAGGCCGACGAAATCGTCCCACCAGCCGCCCCAGTAGCCGGCCGTCAGGCCCAGCGTCACCCCGATGATGGTATTGGCGATCTGCGAGACGATGCCGACGGTGAGCGAGATCTGGGCGCCATGGACGATGCGCGAATAAATGTCGCGCCCCTGCCCGTCCGTCCCGAAGATGAACTCCGACCCCGGCGGGATCTCGGCATTCATCAGGTTGGCGTCGAGCACCGGATCGTAGAGCGCGATCCAGGGCGCCAGGACGGCGACGATGGTGGCCAGCGCCACCAGCCCGCCGCCGATCATGAGATTGGCCCGGAACTTCATCTGCCGTCAGCCGTAGCGGATGCGCGGATCGATGATCACATAGGCGATATCGACCAGCGTGTTGATGAGGAGGAAGAACAGCACGATGACCAGGATGCTGCCCTGGACCGTCGGGATGTCGCGCTGGAAGACCGAATCGACCAGCAGCGAGCCCAGGCCCGGCCAGGAGAACAGCTTCTCGACGACGACCGCCTGGCCCATGAGCGAGCCGAACTGCAGGCCGATCGTCGTCAGCACCAGGACCAGCGCGTTGCGCACCACGTGCCAGCGGACGACGCGATATTCGCTCATCCCCTTGGAGCGCGCGGTGCGCACGAAATCGGCGTTGAGCACATCCAGCACGCCCGCCCGCGTGGTCCGGGCCAGCAGCGCCATGGGGCTTACGCCCAGCGCCACCGCGGGCAATATCAGGTGCCTTATCCCCCCGTCGCCATAGCCGAAGCTGGGCAGCCAGCCGAGCGTCAGCGCGAACAGGTACATCAGCATCAGGCCGAGCCAGAATTTCGGCAGCGACAGCCCGGATATGGCCACCACCATGGTTGCCATGTCGATCAGGCTGCCCGGTTTGAGCGCGGCGATGAAGCCGAGCGGCACGCCCACGAGGATGGCAAAGCCCATCGCGGCCAACGTCAACTTCAGCGACGGCCACAGGCGCTGGGCGATGATCTTGGTCACTGGCTCGCGGGTGCGGAAGGACGTGCCGAGATCGCCCTGCGCCAGATTGGCGACATAGGTACCGAAGCGCTGGTACAGGGGCTCGTCGAGCCCCAGTTCCTTGCGCATCCGCTCCATCACCTGGGCATCCAGCATGCGGCCGTCATCGCCGCTGGACGTGAAGCTGCCCGGAATGACGCTGAATAGCGTGAAGATCACCAGCACCACGGCCACGATCGTCGGGATCGTGTTGCCGAGCCGGCGAAGAATGAGAAGCGGCATGTATCGTCCGTCGAAGAAGCAGGCAGGGTGGCCGCCCTGCCCGGCAGCACGGGTGGCTGCCGGGAGGCTGGCCGGACGGTCGGCGGCGCTGCGGGGTTGCTAGGGCATCCCGCAGCGCCGCCGCCATCGGCTTCCGGACTGGAGCGGCGGCGGGCCGCCTTACTTGGCCGCCGGCGAGCGCTCGTCGATCCAGATGTCTTCCGGATACTGATGGGCAAGCTCGGTCGCATTCGCCTGCAGGCCGTGGATCCACGGCTGGAAGGCCATCGCCGCCTTGTTGTAGTTGAAGAACCACACCGGCGCCTCCTCATAGAGGAACGCGTTGGCCTGGCTCAGCAGGGCATTGCGCTTGGCCTCATCGGGCGCAGCGGCCGCGTCGTCCAGCAGCTTGTCGAAGGCCGGGTTGTTGAAGCCCGTGTAGTTGCAAGCCGTGCGCGGGGTACGGGAGTCGAAGCAGCGGAGCGTCGACAGCGAGTCCGGCCCGGTCTGGTTGGACGTGATGTAGCCCTGGAAGTCGCCCTTCATCGCGACCTCGGTCAGGACCGCGGTCTCGACCAGCTTGGCCTTCACCTTGATGCCGACGCGCGACAGGTAGGGGATGGCCGCCTCGACGATCGGCAGGCCCCAGCTCTCGTTCTGGCTGGTGGTCCATTCCAGCTCGAAGCCGTCCTTGTAGCCGGCATCGGCCAGCAGCTTCTTGGCCTTCTCGGGGTCGAAGGCGTAGGGCTTCATGTTCTTGTCGTAGGCGGGCGACGCGATCGGCAGCCAGCTCGTCGCGCGATAGGCCTTGTCGCGCACCAGGCGCTTGATGATCAGGTCGGTGTCGATGGCATGATTGAAGGCCTGACGCACCCGCTTGTCCGAGAACGGCTTGAAAGCCTGGTTCATCTGCATGTTGCGGGTGAAGACCTCGGCCACCTCGAGGATGTTCTTGGACAGCTCGGCATCCGCGCGATAGGCGACGTACTGGGCCGGCCCGAGGATCGAGGTGTCGATCTCCTTGTTGCGGAAGGCGACGTCGCGGGCTGCGGCCTCGCCCATGACCATCAGATGGACCCGGTCGGCGTAGGGCTTGCCCGGCTTGTAGAACTTCTCCCAGCGCTCGGCGACGAGGCGCGAGCCCGGCACGTGCTCGACGAACTTGAAGGGACCGAGACCCACGGGAGCCGCGGCGAAGGTCGTCTTGGCGACCTCTTCGCTCGGCAGGATCGAGGTGGTGTCGTTGAAGAAGTAGAAGCCCGGATCGACGCGGCTGGTCAGAGTCATCTCGACCGTCAGGTCGTCGACCTTGCGCAGGCCGGAAATCTCCTTGGCCGTGCCCTTCTCGACGTCCACCGCACCCTTGATGATGCGGACGTAGCGCGCGCCGGGGAAGCCCTTGCTGCCGTCCATGATGCGCGTGTACGACCAGATCACGTCGTCGGCGGTCATGCGCCGGCCGTTATGGAAATAGGCGTCGTCGCGCAGCTTGAAGGTGTGGACGAGGCCGTCGGCCGAAACCGTCACCGACTTCGCCAGTTCCAGCACCGGCTTGTTGTTCTGGGTGTCCCAGTTGTACAGCGCGCGGTGCAGGATCTTGGCGACGATGCCGTCCTGGGCCCGCGGCGTGGTGTGGATGTCGAAGCTGCCGAGGCTGGCGCCGTACGGTCCCGTCAATCGGAGGGTGCCGCCCTTGCGGGGCGTCTGCGCCTCCGCCACTCCGCCCAGCACGAAGGCAAGCGCCGTCGCTGCCAGAAGCATTTTCCGCATCGCATTTCCCCCTAGGATCGGCTCGTCGCCTTGCGCTGGCGCGGCCGGTTGGAACGTGCTGCACAATTACACGGCAAGCGTGGGCGCCCGCAAGGCTCGTCCGCCGCGAGCCGCGCGCCCGATGAGACGGTCAGTTGGGTCGTCGCGCCAGGCGCAGCTCGAGCCGCTGGCTCCAGCGCGACATGGCGAAGCAGACGATCCAGAAGACCACGCCCGCGAAGACATAGCCTTCGAGGTTGAGGCCGACCCATTTGGGGTCGGTCAGGGCCGACTGGATCATGCCGAGCAGGTCGAACAGGCTGACGATGAGGACCAGCGTCGTGTTCTTGAAAAGCGCGATGAACTCGTTCACCAGGCTCGGGATGACGATGCGGATCGCCTGGGGCAGGATGATGAAGGTGGTGCCGGTCCAGTAGCCCAGGCCCAGCGACCGGGCCGCCTCGTACTGGCCCTTGGGGATCGCCAGTAGCCCGCCGCGGATCACCTCGGCCATGTAGGCAGAGATCACGAGGGCCAAACCGATCAGGGCGCGCGCCAGCTTGTCCACCGTCACCCCGGCCGGCACGATCAGCGGCAGCAGGTTGGAGGCCAGGAAGATGATCGCGATGATCGGCACGCCGCGCCAGAACTCGACATAGACGATCGACAGCACCCGCACGACCGGCAGCTTCGACTGCCGGCCCAGCGCCAGCAGCAGGCTGACCGGCACCGCCAGGATGGCGCCATAGAGCGCCATGAAGACGGTGACCATCAGCCCTCCCCAGTCGCGCGTCTCGACAGGGCGGAGGCCGAGCACGCCACCCGACAGCAGCAGGACGATGCCTGGGATCGCGACCGCCAGCAGGCCGATGGCCACCGCCTTCTTCGCCCGGAAGGGTGGCAGAAAGAGCAGCACGACCAGTGCCGCCACCAGCAAGCCCGCCAGGTTGACCCGCCAGCGCTCGGCCTCGGGGTAGAAGCCGTACATGAACTGGTCGAAGCGGACGCGGATGAAGACCCAGCAGGCCCCGCCCTCGGTGCAGGCGTCGCGGCTTTCCCCCATCCAGCGGGCGCTCAGCACCAGCCAGTCCAGCAACGGCGGCACGACCAGCCAGAGCAGATAGAGGCAGGCGAGCGTTATCGCCGTGTCCACCGGGCCGCGGAACAGCCGCGTCCGCACCCAGCGCCACGGGCCGGAGCGTGCCACGAGCGGCGGTGTCTGGCCGGAAGCCGTGGTCATCGACCGACCATCCGGGTGCGCGCGTCGTACCAGTTCATCAGGAGCGACACCGACACGTTGATCGCCAGGTAGATCGCCAGCGTGATGGCGATGATCTCGACCGCGCGCCCGGTGTTGTTGAGCGCCGAGCCGACGAAGACCGACACGATCTCGGGATAGGCGATGACCGCCGCATAGGACGAGTTCTTGATCAGGTTGACGTACTGGCTGGTGAGCGGCGGGATGATCACCCGCATCGCCTGCGGCAGCACCACCAGGCGCAGGATCTGGCGTCGGTTGAGGCCGAGTGCTGCGGCGGCCTCGCGCTGGCCGCGCGTGACCGACAGGATGCCGCCGCGCACGATCTCCGCGATGAAGGCCGCCGTGTAGGTGCCGAGTGCAGCCAGCAGGGCCAGGAACTCGGGGATAACGGTGGTGCCGCCGCGCACGCCGAAGCGGCTGAGGGCGGGCCAGTTCCATGCCGTCATGGTCGCCGCCACCAGGGCTGCCGCCAGCGGCAGGCCGGCCACGAGGCCCACACCGGCGAGGACGGTGGGGAAAGGCTGCCCCGTCGCGTCCTGGCGCGACCGCGCCCAGCGCCGCAGCAGCCAAGTGGCGGCGACACCGACGGCCAGTGCCACGATCACTGCCTGGAACGGGGATGGGTCGGTCGGCGAGGGCAGGAAGATGCCGCGGTTGTTGACGAAACCCATGCCGGCCAGGTCGATGCTCTGGCGGGGTGCGGGCAGGCCGCGGATGACGAGGTAGTACCAGAGCAGGACGAACAGCAGCAGCGGCACGTTGCGCACCGCCTCGACATAAATCGTCGAGAAACCGGCCAGCAGCCAGTTGCCCGACAGCCGACCGATGCCGACCGCAAAGCCGAGGACGGTCGCCAGCAGGATGCCGAAGAACGATACGAACAGCGTATTGGCGATGCCGACCAGCAGCAGCCGGCCGTAGGAAGAATCCGGCCCGTACTGGATCAGCTTGAAGTCGATGTCGACGCCCGAGCGCGCGCCCATGAAGTCGAAGCCGGTGGCGACGCCGCTGCGCGCCAGGTTCTCGCCGGCATTGTCGACGAAGAACCAGACCAGCCCGACCACGCCGAGCGCGATGCCGGCCTGGGCCAGCCAGCCGCGCACCCGGCCGTCATGCAGCAGACGGCCGGGCCGCATGACGTCGATGGAGGACAAGGCCCGCGCCCCCCGTTTCCGCCGATCAGTCGAGGACGGGCGAGAACATCAGGCCACCCTTGGTCCATAGCTGGTTGAAGCCGCGCTCCAGCTTCAGGTCGCTGCCCATGCCGACCGAGCGCTCGAACTGCTCGCCATAGTTCCCCACCTGCTTGATGGCGTTGAACATCCATTCCTTGGGCAGGCCCAGGATCTGGCCGGCATTGCCGTCGGCGCCGAGCAGCATGCGGACCTCGGCGTTGCGCGATTCCGCCCGCATCTTGTCGACGTTGGCCGAGGTGACGCCGTGCAGCTCGGCGATCAGCGTACCGTTGAAAACCCAGCGGATGATGTTGTCCCAGCCGTCATCGCCCTCGCGGGTGACCGGGCCCTGGGGATCGCGCGAGATCGTGCCGGCCAGGATGACATGGTCGGCCGGATTCTTCAGCTTGCGGCGCTGGCCGGCCAGCGCCCCGGTGCCGGCGGTGTAGGTGTCGCAGCGCTCGGAATCATAGGCCGCGATGGCGTCGTCGTTCTTCTCGAACTTCACGATGTTGATCTTCAGGTTGCGCTCGCGGAACCAGTCGGTCGCGTTGCGCTCCTCGGTCGAGCCGGCGGCGACGCAAATGGCGGCCCCATCCAGGTCCTTGGCTTCCTTGATGTTCGCCGCCTTGCGGACGATGAAGGTCTGGCCCTCGAAATAGTTGATCTGGACGAAGTTGAAGCCGAGCTCGGTGTCGCGCTTGAAGGTCAGCGTGGAGATGCGCGACAGCAGGTCGACCTGGCCCGAGGACAGCACCGACCAGCGCTGCTGCACGGTGGTCGGCGTGTACTTCACCTTGCCGGCGTCGCCGAAGATGGCGGCCGCCACCGACCGGCACAGGTCGACATCGAGCCCGCTCCACTCGCCCTTGTCGTTGGGGAAGGACCAGCCGGGGATGCCGGTATGGACGCCGCATTCGAGGTGCCCGCGCGCCTTGACGGCGGCCAGCGTCGCGCTCTTGGCCCCCGGCGAGGCGGTCTGCGCCTCGGCGGCGATCGGTGCGGTCGCCAGCGCGGCCAGCGCCACGGCCGCCAGCTTCGTCATCATCCCACGCATTGCTCGTACTCCCCTTCCAGCCTCGTTGACCCCAGGTCGGCCTGCAGAAACACTCAAGATCCGTGCCCGCCGCGCCGCACGGTCGCCACCAGCGCCTTCTGCGAGTAGGCGATATGCGCATCGAGCAATTGCACCGCGGCGTCAATATCCCCCGCGCGGCAAGCGCGAAAAATGTCGCGATGCTCGCGGTGCGGCCGGTCGCGCCCGGTCGCGTTGGACACCTGCACGCGGGCGAAGCGATGCGCGTTGTCGATATTGTCCTGGATCAACGCCAGCAGGCGCGGCCGGTCGGCCGGCGCATAGAGCGCCAGGTGGAAGTCGCGATTGAGCCGGGCCAGTTCCGCCACGTCGGTCGCCGCACCATAGGCATCCAGCACCGCCTCGATGCGCGCGAAGTCTGGATCGGTCATCGCCGGCACCGCCAGGCGAAGCGCGCGGCATTCCAGCGCGATGCGGATGTCCAGCATCTCCAGGGCGTCGGCCAGCGACACCTGCGACACGACGGCGCCGCGATTGGCTTGGTAGGTGACGAGGCCGTCCGCCTCCAGCCGGCGCAGGGCCTCGCGCACGGGGCTGCGGCTGACGCCGTGGCGAGCGGCCAGTTCCTCCTGGCGCAGCGGCATGCCGCCAGCCAGCGTGCCGTCGAGGATGCGGTCGCGCAGTTCGGCATAGAGGCGATGGGGCGCCGAGCCAGCCCCTCCATCCTCCATGTCCGTCATGGCGCGCCCTCATGATTGGATACAATCTTATCCAGATTGTCTAACATCGGCAGACCGTCGGCACAATCCCCGCATCCGGAGCTGCCCCATGACCACCCAGGACACCGCCACGGACGCGGTCGAGATCGCCATCGTCGGCGCCGGCATCGTCGGCATTGCCGTGGCCCACTACCTGGCTGCCGCCGGGCGGGGGCCGATCGCCCTGATCGATGCCGGGCAGCCGATGGCCCTGACGTCGGCCCAGTCGGGCGAGAACTATCGCAACTGGTGGCCGCACGGGGTGATGACGGCCTTCACCGACCACAGCACGACGCTGATGGAGGCGATCGCGCGCCAGACCGGCAACCGCATCGCCATGACCCGGCGCGGCTACGTCCTGGCGACCCGGCAACAACACCCCGACGACCTGATCGAGCAACTCCATGTCGGCTATGGCACCGACGCCGCCGCCAGCGTCCGGCTGCACGACCGGGCCGACAGCCCGACCTACCGTCCGCCCGTCTCGGCCGACTGGGAGACCGCGCCTGACGGGGTCGACGTGCTGCTCGACCAGGACCTGATCCGCCGGACCTTCCCCAGCTTCGCCCACGATGTGGCCGCTATCCTCCACATCCGCCGTGCCGGCTCGATCGGCAGCCAGCAGATGGGACAATTCATGCTGGAGGGCCTGCGCGCGGCCGGGGGGCGCCTGCTCCGCGGCCGGGTAACAGGGATCGCGACCGGCCCGGGCTTCACCCTGGCCCTGGACACCGCCGATGGCCCTCGCCGCCTGCGCGCCGACATTCTCGTCAACGCAGCCGGCCCCCATGCCGGGGCGGTGGCGGCGATGCTGGGGGAGAGCCTGCCCATCGCCAACGTGCTGCAGCAGAAGATCACCTTCGAGGACCGCGAGGGCGCGATCCCGCGGCAGATGCCGTTCTCGATCGACCTCGACGGCCAGGAGATCGACTGGAGCTGCGAGGAGCGGGCGGCGCTGGCCGCCGACCCGCAGCATGCCTGGCTGGCGGGCGCCATGCCGGGCAGCATCCATTGCCGGCCCGAGGGCGGCGACGGCGGCCGCTGGATCAAGCTCGGCTGGGCCTACAACGACGTGCCCGGCCCGGTCGTGGAGGCGCCCGCCTTCGACCCGCATTTCCCCGAGGTGGTGCTGCGGGGTGCGGCCCGCCTCAACCCGGCGCTCAAGGCCTATTATGGCCGGCTGCCACGGCCTTGCGTGCTCTATGGCGGCTACTACACGATGACGCCCGAGAACTGGCCGCTGGTCGGGCCGATGCGCACCGCGGGTGCCTTCATGGCGACCGCGCTATCGGGCTTCGGCACCATGGCGGCCTGCGCCGCGGGCGACCTCTGCGCGAAGTGGATCACCGGCGCGGCGCTGCCGGCGCATGCCCACCCGCTCAGCCTGGCACGATATGACGACGCGGCACTGATGGCAGAACTGACCAGCCTGACCAGCAAGGGCGTGCTCTGAGCTGCTACATTCGAGCGGCAAGCCATTCGGGACGGACATCATGCCCCTGCACATCGGAATTGTCGGCTGCTCGGCCGAGGGTGCCGCCCTCTGCTACCGCACCATCTGCACCGAGGGCGCAGGGCTGTTCGGCCCGCATGCCCATCCCGAAGTGACGCTGCACACGCCCTCGCTGGCCGACTACATGGCCTGCATCGACCGCGGCGACTGGGCCGGCGTGGGCGAGATCATGCTGGCCTCGGCGCGCAAGCTGGCCGGCAGTGGTGCGGACTTCCTGATCTGCCCCGACAACACCATCCACCAGGCCCTGCCCGGGATCGAGGACCGCTCGCCCCTGCCCTGGCTCCACATCGCCGAGGTGGTCGCCGCCGAAGCGGCCGCCCGTGGATTCCAGCGGCTGGGCCTGACCGGCACCCGCTGGCTGGTCGAGAGTACGGTCTATCCGGGCAAGCTGGCGGCCCATGGGCTGGGGGTCATGCGGCCCGACCTGGACGAGCGGGAAGCGATCAACCGCATCATCATGGACGAGCTGGTCTACGGCATCTTCAAGCCGGAATCGGTGGAGTGCTTCCAACGGGTCATGGGGAGGATGCGGGACGAGGCCTGCGACGCGGTCATCCTCGGCTGCACCGAGATCCCGCTGATCATGGACGACACGAACTCGCCCCTGCCGACGCTCGATTCCACCCGCCTGCTGGCCCGGGCAGCCCTGCACCGGGCGGCGGGAACCTCGTAGGCGGTCAGCTCGCCGCCAGGCAGCGCAGCTCGTCGGGCGTGGCCGGGGGAAACCCGAAGAACTCGAGATAGGCCGGGATCTGCTCGAACAGCATGTCGCTGCCGACCTGGAAGGCGCAGCCGCGGCGGCGGACCGCCTCCAGGAAGGGCGTGATCTCGGCCGCCATCACGACCTCGCCCACGAAGGTAGAGGGGGCGATGCGCTCGACATCCATCGGCAGCGGGTCGCCCGCCTGCATGCCGAGCGGCGTGGCGTTGACGACGAGATCGAAGCCGGCCGGGTCGGCCGACCCGACGGTGACCGCCAGCCCCGGATGGTGCCGCCGCAGCCGCCCGGCCAGGCCCATCATCGCCGGCACTTCGGCGTCGAACAGCGCCAGTGCGGCCACCCCGGCCTGGGCCAGCGATGCCGCGATGGCCGAGCCGACGCCGCCCGCCCCCACCACCAGCGCGCGGGCGCCAGCCAGCACCCGCCCCTTGCGCAGCACGCCGCGCACGAAGCCCTCGCCATCGAACATGTCGCCGACCAGCGTCCCGCCCGGCCCCAGGCGCACCGCGTTGCAGGCGCCCGCCACGCGGGCTGTCGGCCGCACCTCGTCCAGCAGCGCCACCGTCGCCACCTTGTGCGGCATGGTGACGAGCGCGCCATGGATGTTGGACAGGCGGAAGACGAGCTTCAGGAAATCGGCGTAGTCGTCGGCCCTGCAGCCCATCGGCACGACGACCGCGTCGATGCCGCGGGCGGCGAAGTAGGGGTTGTAGATCATCGGCGACCGGAAGGCCGCGGTCGGGTAGCCCAGATGGGCGATCAGCCGGGTCGTGCCGCGGATCATGGCGCCGGCTAGGCGGCGACGCGCACGGCGGCACCCGACCGGGCGCTTTCCCCGATCGCGTCCAGGGTCAGGGCGATGTCGATCGACTCCTCGGGCGTAGCCCCGGTCCAGTGTTCCCGCCCCTGGCGCAGCAGGCGCACAAAGGATTCGGCCTCGGCCAGGAAGCCGTTGCCGGGTGCCACCTCGACGATCTCGGCCACGGCCGCCGCGGTCGTGCCGCGCTTGACCGACAGGACCGGCGGGCCACCCATCGGCGGGTGGTTGAGGTAGGTCGTCTCGATGGTGCCGGCCGCGCCCGAGATCAGGGCCTGGCGATGGTAGGCCGTGGCGAAGCTGCACGAGACGAGACCCAGCGCGCCGCCCGGAAACTCCAGCGTGGCGACGGTCGAAAGGTCGACGCCGGTGGCACTCCATCGGGACGTGGCGCTCACCCGCTCGGGCCGCTCTCCCACCGCCAGCAGGGCCAGGCTGACGGCGTAGCTGCCGGCATCGAGCAAGGCGCCGCCGCCCACCTCCGGCTTCAGGCGGATGTTGGTCGGGTCGGAGAAGGGGATGCCGAAGCTGGAGCGGACCAGCTCGACCCGGCCGATGGCGCCCGCGGCCAGCAGCTCGCGCATCTTCAGGGTCTGCGCCTGGGCGCGGTAGGGATAGGCCTCGACCAGATGGCGCCCGTGCCGGCGGGCGGCATCGAACATGGCGCGGGCCTCTGCCGCCGTCATCGCCAGCGGCTTCTCGCACAGCACATGCTTGCCCGCCTCGACCGCGCGGATCGACCATTCGGCGTGCAGCGAGTTGGGCAGCGGGTTGTAGATCGCCTCGATGTCCGGGTCGGCCAGCATGGCCTCGTAGGAGCCATGGAAGCGGGGGATGCCGCATTCGCGCGCGAACGCTTCGGCCTTGGCGGGATCGCGGCTGGCGACGGCCGCGATCGCGACGTCGGCGGACGGCGCCACGCCGCTGGTGAAGGCGCGCGCGATATTGGCCGCACCCAGGATGCCGAGTTGCAGCGGCTTTGCTTCACCCATCGGGCTTCTCCTCGACATCCTGGTTGGCGGTGCCGCTTAGCTGGCGACGAAGGGGATGTTCTCGATGCTGGCCGGGAACTCCGGCGGCGAGAGCTTCATCCACTTGGCATAGGTCTTCGCAAGATCGCCGTTGGCCTTGATCTTGTCGATGAAGGCGTTCACCGCGGCGTTGATCTCCTTCTCGCCCAGGCGGGTGCAGGCGCCGTTGTAGAGCTTGGTGAACTCCAGCTTGTTCTCGAACATGCCGGGCTTGGCCTGGTCGAGGCGCTGGACATAGAACATGTTGGCGCCCACGGCCTGGACCTGGCCGGACAGCAGGGCCTGGATGGTGGCGGCATCGTCGTCGAACCGACGGATAGTCGTGCCGGCAGGCGCGTTGTTGGTCACCTGGGTGTCCTGCACGCTGGAGCGCGGGACGCCGATGGTGACCTTGCCCATGTCGGCATTGGTCTTGATCTCGGTCCCCTTGGCGGCCACCAGCGAGATGATATTGGCGACGTAGGGCTTGCTGAACTGCACGACCTTGGCCCGGTCCGGCAGCATGCCCATGGTGGCGAACAGGATGTCGACGCGCCCGCTGGTCAGGGCCGGGATGCGGTTGGCCACGGCCAGCGGCGAGAATTCCACCGGGACGCCCAGCTCGGCCGCGAAGAGCGCGCCGATGTCGGCGTCGAAGCCCTCCTGCTTGCCGCTGGAATTGACGAAGCCCCAGGGCGGGTTGTCGCCCTGGATGCCGACCACCAGCTTGCCCTTGCCCTTGATCTCGGCCGGCGTGACGGCCGCTGCCCGGCGCACGAGCACGGCCGGGGCCGCCAGGGCCACGGCGGCGCCCAGCAGAACCTGCCGGCGCCCCACCATCAGCTTGCCCGGCCGACCGTCATTCGCGTTCTTCATGGCGCTCTCCCCTGGTTGAACCTGATCTTGTTGAACCGGACGGCCGCATCACCGCGCCGACACGGCTAGCTGGCGTTCCAGCCGCGCACCGAATAGCGACAGCGGCCAGCACAGGACGAAGTAGAGCGCCCCCACGATCGCGAAGACGACCAGGGGCTGGAATATCTGGTTGGAGATGATGTTGCCGGCGCGCGTCAGCTCGGTGAAGCCGACGATGGCCGCCAGCGAGGTGCCCTTGATGAGCTGCACCAGGAAGCCGACGGTGGCCGGCAGCGAGATGCGCAGCGCCTGCGGCAGGATCACGCGGGCCATCCGCGGCACGTAGCCCAGGCTGAGCGACAGCGCCGCCTCGGCCTGGCCGCGCGGCACCGCCGCGATCGAGCCGCGCCAGATCTCGCCCAGATAGGCGCTGGCGTGCAGCGTGAAGCCGATCGCGACCGCCGCCCACGCATCGAGCTTCAGCCCGGCCAGGGCCAGCCCGTAATAGACGACGAAGAGCTGCATCAGCAGCGGCGTGCCCTGGAAGAGCGCGATGTAGCCGGCCGTCCCCCGCTCCAGCATCCGGACCCCCGACGTCCTCGCCAGCGCCACCGCCAGCCCGGCCAGGCCGCCGCCGAGGAAGCCGATGGCCGAGAGTGCCACGGTCCATTTCAGGCCGACCAGGAGGAAGACGAATTCGTTCGGTCCCACGGGGTGGCCGCCCTCACCGGACCGGATAGCTGAGATAGCGCGCCTGGATCAACGCGAAGAGCCGCATCAGCAGCCAGGACATGGCGAGGTAGAACAGCGTCACCGTGCCGTAGACCTCGAAACTGCGGAAGCTGTCGGATTCGATGCGCTGGGCGACCGAGGTCAGCTCATAGGCCGAGATGGCCGAGGCGACGCTGGTGGTCAGCGTCAGCAGCACGAACTGGCTGGTGAGCGAGGGGAAGATCGCGCGCAAGGCCGGCTTCAGCACGATCAGCCGGAACACCAGGCCGCGGTGCAGGCCGAGCGCCAGACCGGCCTCCACCTGGCCGCGGGCGATCGACTGCACGCCGCCGCGGATGATCTCGATGGCGTAGGCTCCGCCATTGATGCCGAGCGCGATGAGGGCGGCCGGCGTCGGGTCGAAGCGCAGGCCGGCCAGCGGCAGGGCGAAATAGATGAAGTAGATCTGTACCAGGAAGGGCGTGTTGCGGATCAGCTCGACGAACGCCATCACCAGCCAGCGGACCTGGCGGATGCGCGACTGCCGCAGTAACACCCCGCCGATTCCGATGACGATGGCCAGCGCCATGCCGCCCAGCGCCAGCACCAGCGTGCCCAGGCACGCCGAAAGCAGGCCGGGCAGCGCCTCGATCACCGGCGTGAAGTTGAGCCTGTAGTTCATGGCGTTCCTGGGCGGTCGGCTTTCTGGGCGGGCCGATCCGCATTCCCCCTTTGTCGTCGGCGGCAATTGTACTAATTGGTTCAATCGCTTCAAGCGAAATTAACCACCCGGTCCATTTGCGGCCGGCGCCCAAGGTGCGACATGAACGAGATCAGCCCCGCCCCGCCGCGGCCGGCGCCGACCGGCCGGAAATCGGCCGGCTGGACACAGGACCCGGAAGGCGTGCGGCGCGACATCCTGGCCGTCGCCCGCGCGGAATTCGTCGAGAAAGGGTTGAGCGGCGCGCGCGTGGACGAGATCGCCGCCCGGACGGCCGCCAGCAAGAGGATGATCTACTACTATTTTGGCGACAAGGAGGGCCTCTACCGCGCGGTGCTGGAGGAGATGTACGCCCGCATCCGCACCTTCGAGCGCAGCCTGGACCTCGACGCCCTGCCGCCACGCGAGGCCATCGAGCGGCTGGCCGGCTTCACCTTCGACTACCACGCCGACAACCCGGACTTCGTCCGCCTCGTCATGGTCGAGAACATCCACCACGCCCGGCACCTGGAAAGCTCGCCCCGGATCGCCGCGCTGAACCTGTCGGCGATCGACATGATCCGCGCGGTCTATGAACGCGGCCTGGCCGATGGCGTGTTCCGCTGCGGCCTCGACCCCATCGACATCCACCTGACGATCAGTGCGCTCAGCTTCTACAACGTCTCGAACCGGGCCAGCATCCGCCAGGTTTTCGGCCACGACATGGCTGATCCCGCCGCACGCGAGAGGCGGCGGCGGAGTGCGGTGGATACGGTGCTGCGGATGCTGTGCCGGTAGCAAAAATAAAGAAGAAACTTTGCATCAAGAAGGCCAGCGTCCAATAGGGTAGGAATTGTCATGATAGCTTTGTTGTTTATAATACACACCATATAAATGTTTTAATTATTACGAATAACATACTGAATAAAATCAGACTCTACTCTATAGATTTCTATCTTATGCCCTTCTACCAATATATGCGCACCTGCTTGAGCTCGGAGTGTAATTGGATCGAGCGCTCCCGTGGCTCTTTGAGAAGGACGCGGTGGAACAACAATGTAGCCAGGCGCCGATTGTTGTGCGGAGAAAGGTGTACCGCCAACCACTCCTGAGGTCGTTGTCGTTGATATACTTGGTATCAGCAGGGGCGTGCGCGACATGGTCGTCTCATTGCTGTCGATGAGAAGATCCTGTCGCGTAAACACTGCCATTCCGTCGTGACTGCCGATGTAGCGAACGACCACTCTTCCAGCATCGGTCGTTCGCCCAAATACGTCGGCTTTCCCGAATGCATTGGGCAGTGGCCGCACAACCCGAATATCAAGAACGGTGTCCCCGGGGCCAGCCGTGGCGCTCCCTCCAGTAGGTGCACTAGTAATAATTTCTGTTCGCCGGACGCTTGCGTCTCCACAGCCCGAAATAAATAATATGGCTGTAGCGCAGAATATAACGGCGAAAACAGAATTACTCATAGTTTCACCTCAATATACAATTACCTGAAGTGTGACATTATTTGAGATAAATGATCAGAATTTCTTCGCGAAGCTTAACGTGAATTTTGTGAAGATCTTCAGGTGGCGAAGCGATAGAGTTGGGCAGATGGAATACTCATTGGCCTGCTGGCCTGACAAACCCGGACATCACGCTAACGGGTTTAACTAACAAGCTGTATCGCTATCGCTCAGCATCAAGGCTGGGCTGTCACAAATGGTAGCTTGGCCGCGCGCCCGCACCGCTCAAACACGCCCTATTCCAACCAACGAGACGCTGGCGGCAATCAGATCGCTTGAAGATTGGAGCGGGTGAAGGGAATCGAACCCTCGTCGTAAGCTTGGGAAGCTTCTGCTCTACCATTGAGCTACACCCGCATCCGGGGGGCGGACAGGCCGCCGCGCGACGCGCCCCATGAATAGCGAGCCTGTGGCCGCGCTTCAAGAGGGTGCGCATGGCGGCCATGCCACCCAGCCATGTTGCGCCGCAGCATGATTGAGGGGAGAGTGCGCCGGCGATGACCATACGCAATCTCGACCGCCTGCTGACGCCGGGGTCCGTCGCCCTGATCGGTGCCTCGCCGCAACCCCGTTCGGTGGGCCAGGTCACGGCCCGCAACCTGCTGCATGGCGGGTTCAAGGGGCCGATCCTGCCGGTGAACCCGCGCCACGCGGCGATCGAGGGCGTGCTGGCCTATCCCGACGTGGCGTCCCTGCCGATCGCGCCCGACCTGGCGGTCATCGCCACGCCGCCGCACACCGTGCCGGGGCTGATCGCCGAGCTGGGGCAGCGCGGCACGCGGGCGGCCGTCGTGCTGACGGCGGGGTTCGGCGAGGGCGGCAATGCCGCCGGGACGGCGTTGCGCCAGGCGATGCTGGACGCCGCCCGGCCGCACCTGCTGCGCGTGCTGGGGCCGAACTGCGTCGGGCTGCTGGTGCCGGGCATCGGGCTCAACGCGTCCTTTGCCCATATCGGGGCCAAGCCGGGGGACCTGGCGTTCCTGACCCAGTCGGGTGCCATCGTGACGGCCCTGCTGGACTGGGCGGCGTCGCGCAACATCGGCTTCTCGCATCTCATCTCGATGGGCGGGATGGCGGACGTCGATTTCGGCGACCTGCTGGACCAGTTGGGCCAGGACCCGGCGGTGCGGGCCATCCTGCTCTATGTCGAGGGCATCACCAGCCCGCGCAAGTTCATGTCGGCCGCGCGCGCGGCCGCCCGGGCCAAGCCCGTGCTGGTGGTGAAGTCGGGCCGGCGGAGCGAGGGGGCGCGGGCCGCGCGGTCGCACACCGGTGCGCTGGCCGGGTCGGACGCGGTCTACGACGCGGCCTTCCGCCGCGCCGGCATGCTGCGGGTGCACGACACAGCCGAGCTGTTCGACGCGGTCGAGACGCTGGCGCTGGTGGCATCGCGCCTGGGCGGCAACCTGCCGGGCGAACGGCTGGCGATCCTGACCAATGGCGGCGGGCCGGGCGTGCTGGCGACCGACGCGCTGATCGACCGCGGCGGCGCGCTGGCCGACCTGGCGCCGGCGACCATCGCCGCCCTCGACGCCGCCCTGCCGCCCACCTGGTCGCACGGCAACCCGGTCGACATCATCGGCGACGCCCCGGCCGAGCGCTATCGGGCCGCACTAGACGCCGTGCTGTCGGATCCCAATGCCGACGCCGTGCTGGTGCTGAACTGCCCGACCGCCATCGCCGACCCGACCGAGGCGGCCGAGGCGGTGATCGACACCATCGGCGACCGGCGCCGGCTGGTCCTGACTAACTGGCTGGGGGCGGGGGCGGCCGCGCCCGGCCGGGCGCTGTTCGCACGCGCCGGCATCCCGACCTACGAGACGCCCGACCAGGCGGTGCGCGCCTTCATGCACCTGGTGCAGTACCGCCGGAACCAGGAGCTGCTGCGCCGCGTGCCGCGCCTGGTCGGCACCGGCCGGCGCTCCGACCGCGCCGCCGCGCGCTGCCCGATCGAGCAGGCGCTGGCCGAGGGCCGCCCCTGGCTGTCGGAGGTGGAGGCCAAGGCGGTGATGACCGCCTATGCCATCCCGATCGTGCCGACCGAGATCGCGGCCACCCCGGACGAGGCGGCCGCCACCGCCGGCCGGCTGGGCCTGCCGGCCGCCCTGAAGATCCTGTCGCCCGACATCACCCACAAGACCGACGTCGGCGGCGTGGCGCTCGACCTGGCCGACCCGCAGGCCGTGCGGATCGCGGCCGAGCGGATGCTGCAGGGCGTCGCCCGCCTGGCGCCGGAGGCGCGGATCGAGGGCTTCACCGTGCAGCCGATGATCGCCCGGCCGGGTGCGCTGGAACTGATCCTCGGCATCGTCGACGACGAGACTTTCGGGCCAGTGCTGCTGTTCGGCCAGGGCGGCGTCGCGGTCGAGGTGCTGGACGACAAGGCCCTGGGCCTGCCGCCGCTGGACGAGGTGCTGGCGCGCGAGATGATCGGCCGCACTCGCGTATCGCGCCTGCTGGCCGGGTTCCGCGGCCGGCCGCCGGCCGATATCGACGGCATCGTCCATGCGCTGATCCGCCTGTCGGAGCTGGCCGCCGACCATCCCGAGATCGTCGAGCTCGACATCAACCCGCTGCTCGTCGACGCCCACGGCGTGGTGGCGCTGGACGCCCGCATCCGCGTCGCGCCCGCCACCCGGCCCGGCACCGACCGCTTCGCCATCCGCCCCTACCCGCAGGAGCTGGAGGAGGCGACCAGCCTGCCGGACGGCACGGCCATCCGCCTGCGCCCGATCCGGCCGGAGGATGCGCCCGCGCTGGAATCGATCATCGCCGGGATGACGCCGGACGACCTGCGCATGCGCTTCTTCGCGCCGATGCGCCGCTTGCCCGACCTGCTGCTCGCCCGGCTGACGCAGATCGACTACGACCGGGAGATGGCCTTCATCGCCTTCGCCGATGCCGGTGCGACGGAGGGTGCCGGCCTGGGGGTCGCCCGCCTGCTGGCCGATCCGGGCCGCGAGCAGGCGGAGTTCGCCATCGGCATGCGCAGCGACGCCAAGGGCCACGGGCTGGGCTGGCTGCTGATGGGCCGCATCATCGCCTATGCCCGCAGCCGCGGCATCGGCCGCATCGTGGGCGACGTGCTGCGCGAGAACCAGCCGATGCTGGAGCTGGCCCGCGACCTGGGCTTCCGCCCCGAAGCGGCATCCGCCGACCCGGCCGTCGTCCGCATCCGCCTGGAACTGGCGGACGCGCGCCCCGCTCCCAGCGCCTAGCGGCCGCTCGACGCCGGCTGCCGCCGGCCGCTACAATCGCCGCCCAGCGGGGGGAGCGGCAGGATGCGGTTGGACGGCAAGGTGGCGATCGTCACCGGCGGCGGCTCTGGCTTCGGCGAGGGCATCGCCCGGCGCTTCGCCGGCGAGGGTGCCGCCGTCATCGTCAACGACATCAGCCGCGACGGCGGCGAGCGGGTGGCCGGCGGCATCGTCCAGGATGGCGGCCGCGCCCTCTTCGTGCAGTCGGACGTGTCGAAGAGCGAGGGCGTGGGCGTGCTGGTGGAGGCCGCCATCCGCGCCTTCGGCCAGATCGACTGCATGGTGAACAATGCCGGCGTCACCCATCGCAACCAGCCGCTGACCGAGGTGAGCGAGGCCGAGTTCGACCGCGTCTTCGCGGTCAACGTGAAGGCGATCTATCACGCCGCCATCCATTGCGTGCCGCAGTTCCGCCGCCTGGGCGGCGGCAACTTCATCAACATCGCATCGACCGCGGGGCTGCGCCCCCGCCCCGGCCTCACCTGGTACAACTCGACCAAGGGGGCGGTCATCACCATGACCAAGTCGATGGCGGTCGAGCTGGCGGCCGACCAGATCCGCGTCAACTGCCTGTGCCCGGTGGCGGGCGAAACGCCGCTGCTGCCGTCCTTCATGGGGCGCGACGATGCCGAGACGCGCGAGCGTTTCCTGGCCACCATCCCGCTCGGCCGCTTCAGCACGCCGGCCGACATCGCCAACGCCGCCCTGTGGCTGGCCTCCGACGAGGCGGAATTCATCACCGGCATCGCCATGGAAGTGGATGGCGGTCGCAGCGTCTAGGACCGAAGGAAACGATCCATGAAGATAAAGGCAGCCGTCCTGCGGCAGATGGGGGCCGTTGCGCCCTATGCGGAAAGCCGGCCGCTCTCGATCGAGGAAGTGGAGCTGGACCCGCCCGGCCCGGGCGAGGTGCTGGTGCAGGTGAAGGCGGCCAGCCTCTGCCATTCCGACCTGTCGGTGGTGAACGGCGACCGGCCGCGACCTCTGCCGATGGTGCTGGGACATGAGGCGTCCGGCATCGTCGCCGAGTGCGGGCCGGGCGTCGACGACCTGGCGCCGGGCGACCATGTGGTGATGATCTTCGTGCCGAGCTGCGGCCAATGCATGCCCTGCATGGAGGGCCGGCCGGCACTCTGCGAGCCGGCGGCCGCCACGAACGGCGCCGGCACGCTGCTGTCGGGCGACCGGCGCCTGTCGCGCGATGGCGAGGCGATCCACCACCATGTCGGCGTGTCGGCCTTCGCCGAATACACCGTCGTCTCGCGCCGCTCGCTGGTGAAGGTCGAAGGCAAGCTCGATCATGCCGAGGCCGCCCTCTTCGGCTGCGGCGTGCTGACCGGGGTGGGGGCGGTCGTCAACACGGGCGACGTGCGCGCCGGCTCCACGGTGGCCATCGTCGGGCTGGGCGGCGTCGGCCTCAACGCCATGCTGGGGGCGATCGTGTCGGGGGCCCGCCAGGTGGTCGCGATCGACATGCTCGACGAGAAGCTGGATCTCGCCCGCCAGCTTGGCGCCACCGACACGGTCAATGCGGGTGCTGCCGACGCCATCGAGCAGGTGAAGGCCCTGACCGCGGGCGGTGTCGACGTAGCGGTGGAGACCGCGGGCTCGGTCAAGGCGATGGAACTGGCCTATCGCGTCACCCGGCGCGGCGGCACCACCGTCACCGCCGGCCTGCCCAATCCTGCGCATCTGTGGCCGCTGCAACATGTGAACCTGGTGGCCGAGGAGCGCACGGTGAAGGGCTCCTACATCGGCTCCTGCGTGCCGGGCCGCGACCTGCCACGCTACATCGACCTCTATCGCCGCGGCCGCTTGCCGGTCGACCGGCTGATGAGCGACCGCATCCGGCTGGACGACATCAACGCCGCCTTCGACCGGCTGGCGTCGGGCAGGACCGTGCGCCAGATGGTGATCTTCGACCACTGAAACA
The DNA here is from genome assembly GCF_006738645.1 of Stella humosa. Lineage (GTDB taxonomy): Bacteria > Pseudomonadota > Alphaproteobacteria > ATCC43930 > Allostellaceae > Allostella > Allostella humosa. The sequence continues at coordinate 5,326,942 of NZ_AP019700.1, forward strand.
CCCGTCGCCGGACGGATGACATCGAACTGTCATCCGTCTGTGCCGGCGCCGGCGCCGGGCGTATCCTCGGCCCCATGACCCACGGATTGGCAGATGCGGCCGACCGGCCGCGCACGACCGGTGCAGAGCGGCGGGCCATGGGCACTGCCTGCGGCGCCCACGCCGTGCATGACGGCTATACCGACGTCCTCTATGTGATGCTGCCGCTGTGGCAGTCCGAGCTGGGGCTGGGATATGCCGCGGTCGGGGCGCTGCGCGGCCTCTATTCCGGCGCCATGGCGCTGTTCCAGATCCCGGCCGGCTCGCTGGGCGACCGCTTCGGCGCCGGGCTGATGCTGGCGATCGGCACGGTGATGGCGGCCGCCGCCTTTCCACTGGCCGCCCTGGGACACGGCTTCCTGCCGCTGGCGGCGGCCCTGGTGGTGGGCGGCATCGGCGCCAGCGTCCAGCACCCGATCGCGTCCGCCGTCGTCGCGCGGGCCTATCACGGGGTGCGGTCGCGCACGGCACTCGGGACCTACAATTTCGCGGGCGACATCGGCAAGATGCTGCTGCCGGCCGGCACCGCCTTGCTGCTAACGCTGCTGCCCTGGCGCACCGCCATGTGGGCGCTCTTTGCCATCGGCATCCTGGCGGCCATCGCCATCCTGGTGGCGACGCCGGCCGGCCATGGGCGCCCGGCCGCCAAGACCCTCGCCCGCCCGGGCACGGCCGCACCGGTCAAGGGCGGCTTCCGCCTGCTACTGGCGATCGGCATCATCGATACCGGCACGCGCTCGGGCTTCCTCACCTTCCTGCCCTTCCTGCTGGCGGCCAAGGGGGCGGAGCTGCCGACCATCGGCCTGGCGCTGACCCTGATCTTCGCCGGCGGGGCCGCCGGCAAGCTGGTCTGCGCCTGGCTCGGCGCCCGGCTGGGCGTGCTGCGCACGGTCCTGCTGACCGAGGGTCTGACCGCCATCGGCATCCTGGCCTTGCTGCCCCTGGAGCTGGAAGCCGGCCTGGCGCTGCTGCCGCTGATCGGGGTGGCGCTGAACGGCACGTCGTCCGTCCTCTACGGCACGGTGCCGGAACTGGTGCCGGAATCGCGACGGACCCGGGCCTTCGGCATCTTCTATACCGGCACCATCGGCGCCGGCGCCCTGTCGCCCATCTTCTACGGCCTGCTGGGCGACTGGACCGGGGTGACGCATGCCATGCTGGCGGTGGCGGCCATGGTCCTGGCGACGCTGCCGCTCGCCGTCCTTCTCAACCGGGCCATGCGGCGTCATATAGCGGCGGAATGACCGCCGCCACTCCCCACCACGCTCACCCGCTCCGCGTCCTCGGCATCGAGACGAGCTGCGACGAGACCGCCGTCGCCATCGTCGACGCCGACCGCCGCATCCTGGCCGACCGGGTGCTGTCGCAGACCGGCGTCCACGCCCCCTATGGCGGCATCGTGCCCGAGATCGCGGCCCGCGCCCATCTCGACCATCTGGACGGGCTGATCCGCGATGCCCTGGCGGAGGCCGGCATCGGGCTCGACGGCATCGACGCGGTGGCGGCTACCGGCGGGCCCGGCCTGATCGGCGGCGTCATGGTCGGCGTCATGGCGGCCAAGGGCATGGCGCTCGCCCGCGGCCTGCCCTTCCTGGCCGTGAACCACCTGGAGGGGCACGCGCTGACCGCGCGCCTCAGCCACGGGCTGGAGTTCCCCTACCTGCTGCTGCTCGTGTCGGGCGGCCATACCCAGCTGCTGGTGGTGGAGGGGGTCGGCCGCTACACGCGCCTCGGCACCACGATCGACGACGCGGCGGGCGAGGCCTTCGACAAGACCGCCAAGCTGCTGGGCCTGCCCTATCCCGGCGGACCGGCCATCGAGCGCGCCGCCCGCGACGGCGACCCGCGCCGCTTCGCCCTGCCCCGGCCGATGATCGGGCGGCCCGGCTGCGACTTCTCCTTCTCCGGCCTGAAGACCGCCGTTCGCCATGCCCTGGCCGACCTGCCCGCGCCCCTGTCGGCCCGCGACGTTGCCGACATGGCGGCCTCGTTCCAGGCGACGGTGGCCGCCGTCATGGCCGACCGCTGCCGCCGCGCCATTGCCCTCTTCCGCGACCGCCACCCCACCGGCGGAGCCCTGGTGGTGGCCGGCGGCGTCGCCGCCAACACGGCCCTGCGCGCCTCACTGGAACGGCTGGCGACCGACGCCGACCTGCCCTTCGTGGCCCCGCCGCACCGCCTCTGCACCGACAATGGCGCCATGATTGCCTGGGCCGGCATCGAGCGTTTCCGCCTGGGCCAGCAGGACGGGCTGGACTTCGCCCCGCGCCCGCGCTGGCCACTGGATCCGACCGCCGCCAGGGCTATCGGGGCCGGGGTGAAGGCGTAGACACCATCCTTGCCCCGCTCGGAGGATGGCCAACTCGTGCTTTCGCCCGCTTCCCCGGCTAAGGTAACCCAGCTACCTCTGATCGATGGCGCGAGACGCTCCGGCGCGCGGTGACGCTCGTTGCGTTCTCAGCCACGACGCGTTTCTTGTGCAATCGACAGCAAACAGCGGGGCGGCCGGCAGCGATGAGTGTAGGCCTGATCGCCCTTCTCGACGACATCGCGGCCCTGGCAAAAGTCGCCGCGGCCTCTCTGGACGATATTGCCGGCCAGGCCGCCAAGGCGGGGGCAAAGGCAGCCGGCGTCGTCATCGACGATGCGGCGGTCACGCCGCGCTACATCACCGGCTTCACGGCGGCCCGCGAACTGCCGATCATCCGCAAGATTGCCATCGGCTCGGTCCGCAACAAGCTGTTGATCCTGCTGCCGGCAGCCTTGGTGTTGAGTCTTCTCGCGCCGCAAGCGATCACCCCGCTGCTGATGATCGGCGGCGCATACCTCTGCTACGAAGGCGTCGAGAAGGTCTACGAGGCCGTCGTGCCGCATGCCGCGCACAGCCATGAGGCCGAGCTCAGCTCGATCGATCCCAACGCGCAGTCCCAAGAGGACGCCAAGGTGGCGAGCGCGATCAAGACCGACTTCATCCTTTCGGCCGAGATCATGGCCATTACGCTGGCGTCCGTGCCGGACAGCGGCTTCGTCACCCAAGCCACCGTCCTGGCGGTCGTCGGCGTGGGCATCACGGTTGCCGTCTATGGCGTGGTCGCCCTGATCGTCAAAGCCGACGACCTCGGCCTGGCGATGGCCGGCATGAAGTCGGCTTCGCCGCCGGGTGCCCTGTTGCGGGCCGGCGGTCGGATGCTCGTTCTGGGCATGCCGTATTTCCTGAAGGCTCTTGGCATCGTCGGCACCGCCGCCATGATCTGGGTCGGCGGCGGCATCGTCGTGCACGGCTTGGAGACCTACGGTTTCGACAGCCCCGCCCATTTCATCCACGCCGCCGCCGAAAGGGCGGCGCAGACACTGCCCGCATCCGCCGCCGCTGTCCGCTGGCTGGTCGAGGCGGCAGGTGCAGGCTTGGCCGGAATAGCGATCGGACTGATCGCCATTCCCGCCGTTGGCTACGTGATTGCGCCGCTCTGGCGGCGGGTCAAGCCCAAGGCGCGCGGCACCTCTGCCCAAGCAAGGCGGGATCCAACCGGACCGTAGCTCGGTCTCTCGATCCACCAGACCTCTGGCACATGCGCTTCGCCAGGTACCGGCTGGCAGAGATGATCCACCGGTCCCGCCGCACCGCACAAACTCTGATATTGCAACTGATTATCGTTTGTGATTACCTCGCGGGCATCCCGCATCCCTGACCGTCCGGGCACCCTCCGGCAGCATTCGGAGCGACTTCCGTCGACCGGCCCAGATGAACGCGACATTGCGAATGCGACCGAATGCCGACCACCGCCGGCGATCCTTCTGGCTGAAGCACCTGCATCGCTGGCACTGGATCAGCGCCGCCCTGTGCCTGGTCGGCATGATCCTGTTCGCCGCGACCGGCATCACGCTGAACCATGCCGGCGAGATCGAGGCGCAGCCGCGGGTGACCACGGTCGAGAAAAAGCTGCCGCCCGCCTTGCTGGAAGCCCTGGCCGCGAAGCCGGCGAAGGATCGCTGGCCGCTGCCGCCCACGGTCGCGGACTGGCTGGCGGCCGAGCTGTCGGTGCGCGCAGCCGGCCGTGAGGCCGAGTGGTCGGCGGACGAGATCTACCTGGCCCTGCCGCGGCCGGGGGGCGACGCCTGGGTTTCGATTGATCGCGCCGACGGCGCGGTGCGGCACGAGACGACGGACCGCGGCTGGATCTCCTACCTCAACGACCTGCACAAGGGCCGCAATGCCGGGCGCGCCTGGAGCTGGTTCCTCGACCTCTTCGCCGTCGCCTGCCTGGTCTTCTGCGTGACCGGGCTGTTCCTGCTGAAGCTGCATGCCGGCGGCCGGCCGGCGACTTGGCCGGTCGTCGGCTTCGGCCTGGTCGCGCCGATGCTGCTGGCCCTTCTCTTCATCCACTGACGAGGCTTGCGATGCGCCCCTTCTATCCCGCGATGGCCCCGGCCTTCCTCGCCCTTCCGACAACCTTCCTCACCCTTCCGGCGGCCGCGGCCGACATCGCCGTCAAGGTCGAGATCCCCCGCCTGACGGTGGCCGAGTACCACCGCCCCTATGTCGCGGTGTGGATCGAGCGGCCGGACCAGAGCGTCGCCGCCAACCTGGCCGTCTGGTACGACGTGAAGCTGAAGAACAACGAGGGCACCAAGTGGTTGAAGGACATGCGCCAGTGGTGGCGCAAGTCCGGCCGCGAGCTGACGATGCCGGCCGATGGGCTGTCCAGCCCGACCCGGGCGCCGGGCGAGCATTCACTGACCTTCGCGGGCGACAAGGGGCCACTGGCCGACCTGCCGCCCGGCGAGTACCGGCTGGCCGTCGAAGCCGCGCGCGAGGTGGGCGGGCGCGAGATGCTGCGCGTTCCCTTCCAGTGGCCGCCCAAGGAAGCCGCCAGTCAGACTGCCCAGGGCGAGCACGAGTTGGGCAAGGTCCAGCTCGCCGTGAAGCCGTGACATCCCAGAGGAGAACCACCATGCGCCTTCCGCTGAAGCTCGCGGCCGCCGCGGCCGCCATCGCGCTTGCCTTCCCGATGGCGGCACAGGCGCATCGCGCCTGGATGCTGCCGTCGGCGACCGTTCTGTCCGGCAAGGATGTCTGGGTCACCGTCGACGCCGCGATCTCGAACGACCTGTTCTTCTTCGAGCATCATCCGATGCGCCTGGAGGGCCTGGTCGTGTCGGCCCCGGACGGCACCCCGGCCAAGGCCGAGAACCAGGCGACCGGCCGCTATCGCAGCACCTTCGACGTGAAGCTGGACCAGACCGGCACCTACAAGCTGGCGGTCGTCAATGCCGGCCTGTTCGCGTCCTGGAAGGAGAACGGCCAGAACAAGCGCTGGCGCGGCACGGCCGACAAGTTCGCGACCGAGGTGCCGAAGGACGCCCAGGAACTGCGCGTGACCCAGTCGCAGAGCCGCATGGAGGTCTTCGTCACCTCCGGCAAGCCGACCGAGGGCGTGCTGAAGCCGACCGGCGAGGGACTGGAGCTGGCCCCGGTCACCCATCCCAACGACCTGTCGGTCGGCAACGAGGCCAAGTTCCGCTTCCTGCTCGACGGCAAGCCGGCCCCGGGGGTGAAGGTCACCGTCATCCGCGGCGGCATCCGCTATCGCGACAAGCTGGAGGAGCTGACGCTCACCACCGGCGCCGATGGCGGTTTCGCCGTCACCTGGAAGGAGCCAGGCATGTACTGGATCGAGGCCAGCGCACGCGACGACAAGACCGCGATCAAGGAAGCCAAGGAGCGGCGCGCCGGCTACAGCACGACGCTGGAGGTGCTGCCCTGACGCCAGGCGCCGCGGTCTCGACCCCGGCGGCCGACCGGCGCATCCTGATCCCGCCCCTGCTGCCGGCCGGCTTCCCGCCGACGGGCGGCGGACGGGTGATGGCGCTGGCCGGCCGGACCATGGGCACGACCTGGCAGGTCCGCTTCGTCGCCCCCCGGGATGCCGGGCCGGGCGTCGTCCGGGCCGCCATCGAGGCCGTGTTCGATCGGGTGATCGCCGAGGCCAGCGGCTGGGAGCCGGATTCCGCCCTCTGCCGCTTCAACCGCGCGGCGGCCGGCACGGTCGAGATGCTGCCGGCCGGCCTGTTCGGCGTGCTGCAGCATGCAGTCGCGCTGGCGCGCGCCACGGGCGGCGCCTGCGATCCGACGGTGGCGCCCCTGGTCGACCTGTGGGGCTTCGGCCCGCCCGGCCCGCGCCACGACCGGCCGACCGATGCCGCCATCGCCGCCGCCCATGCCCACGTCGGCTGGGAACGGCTGCTGCTCGATCCCGAGCGGCGGGCGGCCCTGCAGCCGGGCGGGCTGGCGCTCGACCTGTCCGGTATCGCCAAGGGCTGGGCCGTCGACCTGGCGAGCGTGGCATTGACCGACATCGGCATCCGCTCCCACCTGGTCGAGGTGGGCGGCGAGCTGCGCGGCGAGGGCGTCAAGCCCGACGGCCAGCCCTGGTGGGTGGCGCTGGAGCAGCCGCCCGGGGCGGCCGGGCCGGAAACGCTGGTCGCCCTGCACGGGCTGTCGGTCGCCACGTCCGGCAACTACCGCCGCTGCTTCGATCGGGATGGGCGCCGCTTCGCCCACACGATCGACCCGCGCACCGGCTGGCCGGTGGCCGATGCCGTCCCGGCCGTGACCGTGCTGCACGCGAGCTGCATGGCGGCCGACGCGCTGGCGACCGCACTGACGGTGATGGGGCCCGATGCCGGCATGGACCATGCCCGGCGCCACGACCTGGCCGTGCTGTTCGTGCTGCCCCACGGGCAGCGCGCCAGCCCGGCCCTGGCGGCCATGGCGGGCTAGGAGACGGCCGATGCCGCTGTCGGAACTGCTGGCCCCGGACGGCACCCGCCTGCTGACGGCGATCGCCGTCGCGGCCGGCTATGTCGGGCTGTGCGGCAATGCCGTGCTCGGCCATCGCCAGCGTCGCCGCGCGGCCACCCCGGCGGCCACGGTTGAGAGCGGCGCGATCCTGGTCGTCCATGCCAGCCAGACCGGCTTTGCCGAGACGGTCGCGCGCCAGACCGCCGCCATGTTGGTGGCGGCGGGCCGGGCGGCCCATCCTGTGGCCATCGGCGAACTGGACCAGGACCGGCTGGCAGCCGCGGGCCGCGTCCTCTTCGTCCTGAGCACGACCGGCGAAGGCGACGCGCCCGACCCCGCCGCCGGCTTCGCCCGTCGCCTGCTGCCGCAGCCGGCCAACCTGGATCATCTGCGCTACGGCTTGCTGGCGCTGGGCGATCGCAGCTATCGCCAGTTCTGCGCCTTCGGCCGGGCGGTCGACCAGTGGCTCGCCGCGTCGGGCGCGGTCGCGCTGTTCCCGATGATCGAGGTCGATGACGGCGACGCCGCCGCATTGGAGCAATGGCGGGTGGCGCTGGCAGCGCTCGGTGCCGACGCCGCCGGCGGCCCTGCCGGCTGGGGCGAGGAACGCCCGTTCCAGCCATGGCGGCTGGTCGAGCGCCGCTGCCTCAACCCCGACAGCCCCGACCATCCCGCCTTCCACCTCTCCTTCGCCCCGGTCGAGGGGAGCTGCGAGTGGGTGGCAGGGGACCTGGTCCGGGTGGAGATCGGCCAGCCATCGGCAGGCGGGAAGCCGGCGCGCCGGGACTATTCCATCGCATCCATCCCCGAGGACGGCCGGCTCGACCTGCTGGTGCGGCTGGCCCGCCATGCCGACGGTGGCCTGGGACTGGGGTCCGGCTGGCTGACGCAGGAACTGGCAGTCGGCGGAACGGCATCGCTGCAGGTTCGATCCAATGCCGGCTTCCACGCCCCGGCGGGCGACCGGCCGCTCGTCCTGATCGGCAACGGCACCGGCCTTGCCGGATTGCGCGCCCACCTGAAGGCGCGGGCCGCCCGCGGCCAGGGCGGCAACTGGCTGCTGTTCGGCGAGCGCCGACGCCAGGCGGACTATTTTCACCAGGGCGAGATCGAAGCCTGGAGGCAATCCGGGATCCTCGCCCGCCTCGACCTCGCCTTCTCGCGCGACCAGGTCGAGCGCATCCATGTCCAGCACCGGCTGCGGGCGGCCGCCGCCGACCTGACGCGCTGGATGGCGGACGATGCCTCGATCCTCGTCTGCGGCAGCGCCGAGGGCATGGCGCCGGGCGTGCATGCCGTCCTGGCCGACGTGCTGGGCGAAAGCGCGCTCGACCATCTGGCCGAGACGGGCCGATATCGCCGCGACGTCTACTGAGCGGGTGCGCCGGCGCAGCACCCGGGTCTATCCTCCGATCAATGGCGACCGGCAACGCCCGCAGAGGAAACGATGGACGGATCGACGATCGGCGAAACCTACCGGCAGCGCGGCTATTGCGCGCCGATCCCGGTGCTATCGGCGGAAGATGCCGGGCACTATCGCACCCGCCTGGAACAGGCGGAGCAGGCGATCGGCCGCACGCTCACCCGCGAGGAGCGCACCAAGCCGCATCTGCTGTTCGGCTGGGCGGCCGAGCTTGCCCGCCACCCGGCGATCCTGGAGCGGATCGAGCCGCTGATCGGACCCGACATCCTGTGCTGGGAGACGGTGCTGTTCACCAAGGAGGCGGGCGGGCCGGAGTTCATCTCCTGGCACCAGGATCTGACCTATTGGGGGCTGGAGCCGGGCGACCAGGTGATCACCGCCTGGCTGGCCCTGTCGCCCAGCACGGTGGAAAGCGGCTGCATGCGGGTCGTCCCCGGGTCGCACATGCTGGACCTGGCGCCCCACCGCGACACCTACGACCCGGACAACCTCCTGTCGCGCGGCCAGGAGGTGGCGGTCGAGGTGAAGGCGGGCGACTGGGTCGACCTGGTGCTGGCGCCGGGCGAGATGTCGCTGCACCACGTCAACATCGTCCACGGCTCGGACCGCAACCGATCGAACGATCGGCGGATCGGCTTCGCTGCCCGCTACTTCGCCACCCAGGTGCGGCAGAAGTCGCCGCGCCGCGACAGCGCCTTCCTGGTCGCCGGGCAGGACCGGTACGGCCATTTCGACCTGGAGCCGGCCCCCGCCCGGGACTATTCCGACGAGGCTCGCACCCTGCATGCCGAGTTCCGGCAGCGGCGGCGGGAACTTCAAAGCTCGCTTTAGGCCGCACGGGGTAGGCAGCGGCGGCGGGCCTGCGCTACGGTCGCCGATGCTTCCGCCCCTGCTGCAAGGTCGCTGCCGATGGCCCACTGGCTGCTGAAATCCGAGCCCTTCAAATACTCCTGGGACCAGATGGTGGCCGATGGCCGCACCCACTGGAACGGCGTGCGCAACCATCAGGCGGCGAACAACCTGAAGGCCATGAAGAAGGGCGACCGCGCCTTCTTCTATCATTCCAACGAGGGGCTCGCGATCGTGGGCGTGGTCTCGATCGTGCGAGAGTTCTATCCAGACCCCAGCGACGAGAGCGGGCGCTTCGTCATGGTCGACATCGCGCCGGTCAAGCCGGTGAAGAAGCCGGTGACGCTGGCCGAGATCAAGGCCGAACCGGCGCTGGCCGACCTGGCGCTGGTGCGGCAGTCGCGCCTGTCGGTGGTGCCGGTCGGAGACGAGGAGTGGACATTGCTGTGTCGCATGGCGGGGATCAAGGCATGAGCAGCGAAACCGAGGCGGCCCTTCCGTTCGAGCCCCGGGTGCTGTGCCGGGCGGACGAGATCGGCGAGGCGGGCGGCAAGGGCTTCGTCCTGGGCGAGGGCCGCCAGAAGCGCGAGATCTTCGTGGTGCGCAAGGAGGGCCGGGTCTACGGCTACCTCAACTCCTGCCCCCATGCCGGCACGCCGCTCGACTGGATGCCCGACCGCTTCTTCACCAACGACGGTCGCTTCCTGATCTGCGCCACCCATGGCGCGCTCTTCGAGGTGGAGGACGGGATGTGCCTGCGCGGCCCCTGCCGGGGCTTGGCGCTGGACCCGGTCGACGTCGCCGAAGAGGGGGGCGAAATTCTGCTGATGGAGCCCGACGTCCGGCCGCCGCCGCCGGCGCCGCCCGCTTCCCCGCCGGCTTCCCCTACCTCTTGAAGGTCAGCCACTCGCGGTTGTTGAGGTGCTCGGCCTCCAGGAAGTCGGCATTCTCCAGCGCCGGCTTGTAGAGGCGGAAAGTGCGCATGATGCCGAGCGTGGCGGCACTTTCCAAAGCGCCGGCGAACAGCGGCTCGCGCCGGCCGAAATGGGGCTCCGCCCGCCAGCGGGCGAACTGCCGGCGGGTCAGGAAGAAGCAGCCGGCGTGCGGGTTGGTCGGCCGCTCCAGCATCGCCTGACCGCCCAGGTGGCGGATGCCGATGGCCGGCTGGTGGGCGATGTCCTGCCAGGCCGCGGTGGTCTCCACCGGCACTGGCCCGTCGACATAGAGCTTCTGGAAACGGCCGGCCGGATCGGCCTCGAACCGGTTCGGCAGCAGCACGCCCTGGCCCTCGGTCGCCCGCTCGACCAGGGCGATCTTGCGCAGGAACCACGGGTCGGCGATCACCGTGTCGTCCTCGAGATAGCAGGCCCAGTCATACCGGGCGGCGCGGGCCGCCAGCACCTCGTGGCAGGCAAAGCCCAGCATCCGCGGGTCGCCGCCCAGGCGATCGAGCGTCGTCTCCTCGACCTCGAAAGTGCTGGCCGGCAGGGCGACCCGATCCAGCGCGTGGCGCCGGCCGACGATGACGACGACGATGTCGAGCCGGTCCGGCAGGGTCGGCGCGTTCGCCCGCTCGATCCGCACATGGGTGCGGTCGGCAACCGTGGGCAGGCCTGCCGGCAGGTCGGGCCCGCTCCAGCCGACGCGCCCCTGGCGCTCGCCCAGATGGATGCGCAGGCCGGCGATGGTGCGGGTCAGCGCCTGGGCCCGGGCCGCAGCCGCGTCGGGCATGCCCGAGCCATAGAGGGTGCCACCCGGCACCGGCGGGCCGACATAGTGCGGAATGGCGACGAGGATGCGCGCCCCCGCCGCCATTTCCGGGTTGGTCACGCCGCCAGGAACTCACGATAGGTGGTGGTGAGATCGGCGACGGATGCCTCGATCAGCCGCTTGCCGTCCTCGATCTTCGCGAGGTTCGGGTTGGAGCCGATGCGGCCGTCGGGGAAGCGGCGGCGATAGTCGGCCGCGTCCGTGAAGCGGCCGGTCGGCGCGATCTCCGGCTCCATCTCCATGTACTTCACCCGGTCGGGATATGCGGCCCAGGTGACGGCGACCTCGCTCGGCGTGGCGTGCGAGCCGTGGCCCGTGGGATAGAGGTCGGCGCACAGCTTGCGCGTCTCGGGCCCTTCCCACCAGTTGGCGAGCAGGCACTTCACCGGCTGGTTGCCCTTGCCGGGGTCGGACTGGCGGTGGTTGTAGATTTCGTAGAAGGCGGCATTGGTCGTGGCGATGTTGCCGCCATGGCCGTTGACGAACATGATCCGCGTGAAGCCGTGCCGGGCGAGCGACTGCACATAGTCGAAGATGACCGCGATCAGCGTCGACGGCCGGTAGGTCATGCTGCCGGTGAAGTCCATGTGGTGGACCGCCATGCCGACCGAGATGGTCGGCGCCACCAGGCAGCCGATCTTCTCGCCCAGCGCGCGGCCGATGATCTCGGCCGTCAGGGCGTCGGTACCGACCAGGCCGTTGGGGCCATGCTGCTCGGTCGAGCCGATCGGGATGACGACGCCGGTGGAGGTCTTGAGATAGTCCTGCACCTCGTGCCAGGTGCTGAGTTGAAGCTGCATCGACGCCGTCTCCTCGTGGCAGGGGTCGGGCGACGCTAGCCGCCGCGCCGGGGGGCTTCAAGACCTTGTTTCGGGCCGCGAACCCGCCCATCATCCGGCCAGAAAGCAAGCCTTCCCGAGGGAGAGAAACGGATGTCCAGCCCAAGCGTCATTCCCGTGCCGCCGGCGGTCGCTGCCCATGCCAGGATCGACGAGGCGCGGTACAAGGCGATGTACGAACGCTCCATCCGCGACCCGGAAGGGTTCTGGGCCGAGCAGGGCCGGCGGCTGAACTGGATCCGCCCCTATACCCAGGTGAAGGACGTCGACTATACGGGCGACGTGCGCATCCGCTGGTTCCATGACGGCACGCTGAACGCCTGCTGGAACTGCGTCGACCGCCACCTGCCGGCACGCGCCGGACAGACCGCCATCCTATGGGAAGGCGACGACCCGGCCGAGGACCGCCATGTCACCTATGGCGAGATGCATGAGGCGATCTGCCGGCTGGCCAACGTGCTGAAGGCGCGCGGCGTCAAGAAGGGCGACCGCGTCACCATCTACATGCCGATGATCCCCGAGGCGGCCTATGCCATGCTGGCCTGCGCGCGCATCGGCGCCGTCCATTCGGTGGTATTCGGCGGCTTCTCGCCGGAATCGCTGATCGGCCGCATTCAGGACTGCGATTCGGCCGTGGTCATCACCGCCGACGAGGGACTGCGCGGCGGCCGCAAGGTGCCGCTGAAGGCCAATGTGGACGCCGCCCTGGAACATTGCCCGGCCGTCCACAGCGTCATCGTCGTGCGCCGCACCGGCGGCAAGGTCGGCTGGGCCGAGGGCCGCGACGTCTGGTACCATGAGGCGACCGCGGCTGCCTCGCGCGACTGCCCCGTCGAGGAGATGTCGGCCGAGGACCCGCTCTTCATCCTCTATACCTCGGGCTCGACCGGCAAGCCCAAGGGGGTGCTGCACACCACCGGCGGCTACCTCGTCTTCGCGTCGATGACCCACGAGGCGGTCTTCGACTATCGCGACGGCGAGATCTACTGGTGCACCGCCGATGTCGGCTGGGTCACCGGCCATAGCTACATCGTCTATGGCCCGCTCGCCAACGGCGCCACCACGCTGATGTTCGAGGGCGTGCCGAACTATCCCGACGCCTCGCGCTTCTGGCAGGTGGTCGACAAGCACAAGGTGAACATCTTCTACACCGCACCCACCGCCATCCGCGCGCTCATGCGCGAGGGCGAGGCGCCCGTGAAGAAGGCCAGCCGCCAGTCGCTCCGCTTGTTGGGATCGGTCGGCGAGCCGATCAATCCCGAGGCCTGGCTCTGGTACTGGAACGTCGTCGGCGAGGGCCGCTGCCCGATCGTCGACACCTGGTGGCAGACGGAGACGGGCGGCATCCTGATCACCCCGCTGCCGGGTGCCACGGCGCTGAAGCCCGGGTCGGCCACCCTGCCCTTCTTCGGGGTGCGCCCGGTCATCGTCGACAACGAGGGCAATCACCTGGAAGGGGCGACCGAGGGCAACCTGTGCCTGGCCGACAGCTGGCCGGGGCAGATGCGCACCGTCTATGGCGACCACAAGCGCTTCGTGGAGACCTACTTCTCGACCTTCAAGGGCATGTACTTCACCGGCGACGGCGCCCGGCGGGACGAGGACGGCTACTACTGGATCACCGGCCGCGTCGACGACGTCATCAACGTGGCGGGCCATCGCCTGGGCACGGCCGAGATCGAGAGCGCGCTGGTCGCCCACCCGAAGGTGGCCGAGGCCGCCGTCGTGGGATATCCGCACGACATCAAGGGCCAGGGCATCTACGCCTATGTGACGCTGGTGGCCGGCGAGGCCACGACCGAGGAGCTGCGCCGGGAACTGGTGCAGTGGGTGCGCAAGGAGATCGGCCCGATCGCCACGCCCGACCTGATCCAGTGGGCGCCGGGCCTGCCCAAGACCCGGTCGGGCAAGATCATGCGCCGCATCCTGCGCAAGATCGCCGCCAACGAGCATGGCCAGCTAGGCGACACCTCGACCCTGGCCGACCCCGGCGTGGTCGACGACCTGGTCGGCAACCGCATGAATCGCGCCTAGCAACGAAAAGCCGCACAGACCGTTTGTTACTATTGCAAGCGGCCTTCTGGAAACTTGTTGTCGCAGGGGACGAAGCGGATCACACTCCGCGTCCCTTGCGTACTGGCGGGTAGGTTGATACCGCCGGCTCCATGGTTGCGCAACGACGGCCGCCCGCCCCCGACGGCCCGATCCCTCGGTTCGAGGCCCCCAGTCCATGCTGTATCACGCCTACGAGACCGCCCACATGATGGCCCTGCCCTTCCGCATGGCAGCGGACGCGATGCAGGTATCGCTGCAGTATCCCTGGGCGCCCCATTCGGGGACCAAGCTGGCGCGCACCATGGCCGCGCAGTGCGAATTGTTCAGCCGCCTCACCCGCCGCTACGACAAGCCGGCCTTCGGCATCGAGGCCGTCCAGACCGCCGCCGGCGAGGCCGTCGTGACCGAGCGCGTAGCCGACGCCAAGCCCTTCTGCCGGCTGCTGCATTTCGAGAAGTCGACCGGGCCGATGGGGCCGCGGGTACTGCTGGTGGCGCCGGTTTCCGGCCACCACGCCACTCTGCTGCGCGGCACGGTGCGCGACCTGCTGCCCGACCACGACGTCTACATCACCGACTGGATCGACGCGCGCAACGTCCCGGCCTTCCAGGGTGCTTTCGACTTCGAGGACTACGTCACCTACATCCTGCAGATGCTGCGGCAGTTGGGCGGGGAGACGCACGTCATCGCCGTGTGCCAGCCGACCGTGCCGGTGCTGGCGGCCGTGTCGATGCTGGCGCTGGCCGACGACCGCGACCAGCCGCGCTCCATGGTGCTGATGGGCGGGCCGATCGACACGCGCGAGAACCCGACCGGCGTCAACCAGCTCGCCAAGACGCGGCCGCTGTCCTGGTTCGAGAACAACGTCATCACCACCGTGCCGGCGCCATACCCGGCGATGGGACGGCGGGTCTATCCGGGCTTCCTGCAGCTCACCGGCTTCATGTCGATGAACCTCGACCGGCATGTCGGCGCCCACCTGGAGCTGTTCCGCAACCTGGTGAAGGGCGATGGCGACAGCGCCGAGGCCCACCGGCGCTTCTATGACGAGTATTTCGCGGTCATGGACCTGTCGGCCGAATTCTACCTGCAGACCATCGAGCTGGTGTTCCAGGAGCATGCCCTGCCGAAGGGCGAGATGTTCTGGCATGGCCACCTGGTGGAGCCGGCCGCCATCACCCGCACCGCCATGATGACGGTCGAGGGCGAGCAGGACGACATCTCCGCCCCCGGCCAGACGGCGGCCGCCCACCGCCTGACCACCTCGCTCGCAGCCGACAAGCAGACCCACCATTTGCAGCCGCATGTCGGCCACTATGGCGTCTTCAACGGCCGACGCTGGCGGACGGAGACCCTGCCGAAGGTGCGAGCGTTCATTCGCCAGCACGACCACTGACGCCTTCTCCCGCCAGCGCGCGGCGCAGGCGGGGCGCGGCAAAGTCGACGAAGGCGCGCACCTTGGCCGGCAGCAGCCGGCCTTGCGGCCAGGCAAGACTGACCGGCTCCGGCGGCGGCTCGAACGCCGCCAGGATGCGCCGCAGCCGGCCGGCCGCCAGGGCGGCTGCGGCCTGATAGGACAGGACGCGGACGATGCCCAGGCCGGCTTCGGCCGCGTCGATTGCGGCCTCCGCCGTCGAGACCACCAGGCGGGTACGGATCGCCACGGCCATCTCGTGGCGTGCGTCCTTGCCGGGAAAGACCCAGCGATCCACCACAGCGGCCGCCGAGAAGGCGACGCAGGCATGCCCCTCCAGGTCGGCCGGCTGCATCGGCGTGCCGTGGGCCGCCAGATAGGCCGGGCTGGCGCAGACCACGCGGCCGATCGCCCCCAGGCTGGTGGCCACCATCGCGCCATCGGCGATCGGACCGATGCGGACGGCCAGGTCGAGCCCCTCGTCCAGCAGGTCGACGACCCGGTCCAGCAGCAGCAGCCGGACGTCGACCTCGGGATGCGCCGCCAGGAACTGCGTCACCACCGGTAGGATATGGAGGCGGCCGAAAACATAGGGCGCGGTGATGCCGAGGCGGCCGCGCGGGATGTCGGTGATGCCATGGACGGCGCGTTCGGCCGCATCCAGGTCGGTCAGGATTCGCCGCCCGGCCTCGAGATAGCCCCGTCCCGCCTCTGTCAGGACCACCCGGCGCGTGGTGCGCGCCAGCAGGCGGGCGCCCAGATGATCCTCCAGGGCGGCCAGCTTGCGGCTGACCGTGGCGAGCGGCAGGCCCAGGCGCCCGGCACCGGCCGTCAGGCTGCCGGCATCGGCCACCGCCAGGAATATCCGCGTCGCATCGAGCCGATCCACGGCCACTCTCCCGATATCTGGAAGGATGAATACCGATACGGCCTCTTTATTGTCGTGTGAAGCGGTGCGACATCCATCGGCATCTGCAGTTAAGGGAGTAGCCCGATGCCGCACACCTCCGATGTCGCCTTCTCGCCCGCGGTCAAGGCCGTGCAGCAGCGGCTTGGGTCGCGCGACCATTTCGCGCGGCGGCCCGACTGGCCGACCGAGGCGACGGACGAGCTGGAACAGTTCCTGGGGGCGGCCACGAGCGTCTTCCTGGCCACCGCCAGCGCGGCTGGCCAGCCCTACATCCAGCATCGTGGCGGGCCGAAGGGCTTCCTGCAGCTGATCGACCGGCGCACGATCGGCTTTGCCGACTTCGCCGGCAACCGGCAGTACATCACGCTGGGCAATCTGGGCGAAAACCCGCAGGCCATGCTGTTCGTCATGGACTACGAGACCCGCCGGCGGGTGAAGCTGTGGGGCCGGGCGCGCGTCATCGAGGATGACCCGGCACTCGTCGCACGGCTGTTCCCGGCGGGCTATGCCGCCCGCGGAGAACGTGCCGTGCTGTTCGAGATCGCGGCCTGGGACGTGAACTGCCGCCAGCACATCCCCCAGCTCTTCCCGGCGGTGGAGGTACTGCCGGCGCTCGACGCCATGGACCAGCGCATCCGCGCGCTCGAGGCCGAGAACGCGGAACTGCGCCGGCAGCTTCAGGCCGGGTGACGCCCGCTCATTCCGGGCGGTGGCAGACGATGCACAGCTTGTTGCCGTCGAGATCGCGCAGATAGGCGCCGTAATAGTCCGGGTGATAGTGCGGGCGCAGGCCGGGCGCGCCCTCATCCTTGCCCCCGGCCGCGAGTCCGGCGGCGTGGAAGGCATCGACCTCGGCGCGCCGTTTTGCCTCGAAGGCGACGGTGATGCCGTTCCCGATCGAGGCGGTGCCGCCGTCGAACGGCCGCAGGATCCAGAAATGCGGCGCACGGTCGGGGTCGACGGCCCAGCCCGCCGCCCCTTCCTCGGCGCTGGCATGGATGCATTGCAGGCCGAGGGCCGGCAGGATCGCGTCATAGAACGCCTTGGCGGCGGCATAGTCGTTGGTGCCGACGGTGACATGGCTGAACATGGGCTTGGGTCTCCTCGCTCCTCATCGGTGGGGCGATCCTAGCGCCGGTCGCTTTGCCGTGCTTGCGATAGCGGGCCGGGGCGGGCATACGCGGTCGTCCAGGATACGAGGGAGGCCAGGGATGGACGGGGCAGGCACGGCCGGGGACAAGTCGGCCAGCGAGCTGACGGCAGCCGCGCGGATGGCGACGCTGGCGGCGCGCACCTTCGCCGCCGCTGCCAAGGCGGCGGCCGAGGCGGGTGTCGTTCGCGACGGGCGGATCGACGTGGCGGCCGCCGACCGCGACCAGCGCCTGCTGCATGGCTTCGCCTGGATCGCCACCACGGTCGAGGCGATCGCCGCCACCACCGCCTGGGCCGAGGCCCTGCTGCGCCGCGACGCGCTGGCCGCGGGCGAGGCGCTGGTCCTGGCGATCGGCCTTGGCGAATACCTGCACCAGCTCGCTGGCGGCATCCCCATGAGCCAGAACGAGATGGTGCGGCCGGGCGAGCTGGGCCTGGCCGCCGCGGCGGCAAGCCTGGCCGCCGATCCGGCCGTCGCCTGGTTCATGCAGGCGGGCAATGTCGCAGCGCGCCGGGCTGCCCTGGTGGAGCACCTGGCGGACGGCGGCCAGATCGACGAGGCCCTGGGCGACGAGACGCTGGACCTGATCCGCGGCCAGTTTCGCCGCTTCGCCGACCAGCGCGTGCTGCCGGGCGCCCATGGCTGGCACCTGGCCGACGAGCTGATACCCGACGCCGTCGTGGCCGAGATGGCCGAGATGGGGGTATTCGGCATCTGCATCGCGCCCGAGCATGGCGGCCTCGGCCTCGGCAAGCTCGCCATGTGCGTGGTGTCCGAGGAGCTGAGCCGCGCCTGGATCGCGGCAGGATCGCTCGGCACCCGGTCGGAGATCGCGGGCGAGCTGATCTCCGAATCGGGCACGCCCGAGCAGAAGGCGGCATGGCTGCCGCGCATCGCCTCCGGCGAAGTGCTGCCGACGGCCGTCTTCACCGAGCCCGACACCGGCTCCGACCTCGGCAGCCTACGCACCCGCGCGCGGGCGACGGCGGACGGCGGCTGGCGGGTCGACGGCAACAAGACCTGGATCACCCATGCCGCGCGCAGCGACCTGATGACCCTGCTGGTGCGCACGGAGCCCGACACCGACGGCTATGAGGGGCTGAGCATGCTGCTGGCGCCCAAGCCGCGCGGCACCGACGCCGACCCGTTCCCCGCGCCCGGCATGCAGGGCGGCGAGATCCCGGTGCTGGGCTATCGCGGGATGAAGGAATACGAGATCGCGTTCGAGGGCTTCGCGGTCCCGGCCGGCAGCCTGCTGGGCGCCGCCCCCGGCCGCGGCTTCAAGCAGCTCATGCGCACCTTCGAGGGTGCCCGCATCCAGACCGCCGCCCGGGCGCTGGGCGTGGCGCGTCGCGCCTACGAGCTGGGCCTGGGCTATGCGCTGGAGCGCCGCCAGTTCGGCCGCCCCATCATCCGTTTCCCGCGGGTGGCCGACAAGCTGGCGATGATGGCGGTCGAGACCGTGATGGCCCGCGAGCTGACCTATGCCGCCGCCCGCCAGAAGGACAGCGGCAAGCGCTGCGACATCGAGGCCGGCATGGCCAAGTTGCTAGCCGCCCGCGTCGCCTGGAGCAACGCCGACACCAGCCTGCAGATCCATGGCGGCAACGGCTATGCGCTGGAATACGAGATCAGCCGCGTGCTGTGCGACGCCCGAATCCTCAACATCTTCGAGGGCGCAGCCGAGATCCAGGCCCAGGTGATCGGCCGCGGGCTGCTGTCGCAGCGCAACTGAGTCGAAGAAGGCGCCAGGCAGCGCCCTCTTCTCCAGTTCAGACCGTGCCGGCCAGCGAGCGGTCGTAGAGCGCGCGGAGTTCCGGCGTGCCGACCTTGACCGGGTTGCCGCCGGCGGTCGGGTCCTCGGCCGCCATCTGCGACAGGAGGTCGAGCTTGTCCGTGCCGACGCCGATCTCTCCTGCCGTGTGGGGGATCTTCAGTTGCTGGCGCAGCTCGAGGACCCAGGCCAGGAAGCCGTCGAAGCTGGCGTCCTTCAGGCCGATATAGGCTGCGGCCCGCGCCAGCTTCACTTCGACCGCCGAGCGGTTGAAGGCCAGCACGTAGGGCATGAAGACGGCGTTGGTCAGGCCATGATGGGTGTCGTAGATGGCGCCCACCGGATGGCTCAGCGCGTGGATGGCGCCCAGGCCCTTCTGGAAGGCGATGGCACCCATGCTGGCGGCCGCCAGCATGTGTGCGCGGGCCTCCAGGTCGCTGCCGTCGGCGACCGCGCGCGGCAGCCATTCCTTCACCAGCCGCATGCCTTCGACCGCGATGCCGTCGCCCAGCGGGTGGTGATAGGTCGAGGAGTAGGCTTCGAGGTTGTGGGCCAGCGCGTCCATGCCGGTCCAGGCGGTGATGTTGGCCGGCAGGCCGGCTGTCACCGCCGGATCGGAGATGACGACGGAGGGAAGCATCTTCGGATGGAAGATGATCTTCTTGGTCCGCGTCGGCTCATGCGTGACGACCGAGGCGCGGCCGACCTCGGACCCCGTGCCGGCCGTGGTCGGCACGGCGACGATGGGGGCGATGGCGGCGGCATCGGCCCGCGTCCACCAGTCGCCGACATCCTCGAAATCCCACAGCGGCCGGGTCTGGCCGGCCAGGAACGCGATCGCCTTGCCGGCATCGAGCGCGCTGCCGCCGCCGATGGCGACGACGCCGTCATGCCCGCCCGCGCGATAGACGGCGACGCCGTCGTCGATGTTGCGGCCCTCGGGGTTGGGCTTGATCGCCGAGAAGAGGGTGGCCTTGAGACCGTCCGCTTCCAGGATGCCCATGGCCTCGGCCAGCAGCGGCAGCTTCGCCAGGCCGGGGTCGGTGACGACCAGCGGGCGTGTCATGCCGACCGACCGGCAGGCTTCGCCCAGTTCCTTCAGTCGGCCGACGCCGAAGCGGACGGCGGTCGGGTAGCTCCAGTTGGCACGCAGGTGGCGATAGTCGCTGGCAGGGGCAGACATGGCAGGAGCAGACATGGCAGGGCTTTCAGATGATCTCGAAGTAGCGGGCAAGCTGCCAGTCGGTGATGGCGCGCCGGGCCTGGCGTTCCTCCCACTCGCGGGTGGCGGCGAAATGGTCGACGAAGGCGTCGCCGAAGAGGCTGCGCGCGGCCTTGGACCCTTTCAGATTCTGGGCCGCGTCCCACAGCGTCGCGGGCAGGGCCAGGTGGGCTGGGGCCGCCTGCTCATAGGCGTTGCCCACCATCCGCGGCGTGGCTTCCAGCTTGTTCTCGATCCCCCACAGGCCGCTGCCGATGGCGGCCGCCAGCGCCAGGTACGGATTTCCGTCGGCGGCCGCGATCCGGTACTCGACCCGCTGCGACTTGGCGCTGCCGGGAATGACGCGGAGTGCCGTCGTGCGGTTCTCCACCCCCCAGGTGGCGCTGGTCGGCGCCCAGAAGCCCGGGATCAGGCGGGTATAGGAATTGACGGTCGGCGCCACCATGCCCAGGACCTGGGGCAGGAGCGCCTGCTGGCCGGCCACGAACTGGTGCATGGCGGCCGACATCCCATGCTCGGCCGACGGGTCGTGGAACACCGACTTGCCGTCGGCGTCGACCAGCGAGACATGGATATGGCCGGACTGGCCGGGATAGTCGGGCGACCACTTGGCCATGAAGGTGGCCATCAGGTTGCGGCGCTGCGCCACCACCTTGGCGAAGGTCTTGAAGAGTGCGGCCTTGTCGGCCGAGGCCAGCGCGTCGTCGACGGTGATCGCCGCCTCCAGCACGCCCGGGCCGGTCTCGGTGTGCAGCCCTTCGATCGGCATGTCCATGCGCTCGCACGTATCGAGCAGCTCGTTGTAGAAGTCCGACCAGACCGAGTTTCGCAGGACCGAGTAGCCGAAATTGCCGGGCGTGATCGGCTTCAGGTTGCGATAGCCCTTCTCGCGCACCGAATCCGGCGTCTCGTCGAAGACGAAGAACTCGTATTCGACGGCGGCCTTCACCCGGTAGCCCATGGCCTCCGCGCGATCCAGCACCCGGCGCAGCGTGCCACGCGGGCATACGGTATCGGCCGGGGCGGCGAACTCCGCCAGGAACAGCAGGCCCGGCGCCTCGAAGGGGATCTCGCGGCAGCTCTCGGGGATGATCCGCACCGGGGCATCGGGATAGGCGGTGTGCCAGCCGGTATAGGTGGTGTTGTCGTAGAGCTGGTCGTTGGAATCCCAGCCCAGGACCACGTCGCAGAAGCCGAAGCCGCTTTCCAGCGCCGACAGGAACTTCGCCCGCGACATGTACTTGCCGCGCAGCACGCCGTCGGCGTCGAAGGCGCCGACCTTCACATGCGTCAGACCGCGCGCTTCGACGATGGCCTTGGCATCGGCGGCCGTGCGAACGTCCCTGGGCTGCATCGCGTGTTCCCCTCATTTCCCCAAATTGGCGGGCAACCCTAGGGCTGCCCGCCCATTGCGACAAGACGGGACCGATGCCGGAAGGGGTGCCGGCGGCTTTCTCAGTCGGCGGCGTCGTTCTTGTAGAGGAAGCGGCCGACCTTCTCGCTGCCGCCGCCATGCACCAGCCGCTGCATGCGATAGAGATGCTTGGTGGCCGCCAGCGCATCCAGCTTGGTCTGGTCGATCGACCGGTAGTACGCCTCCATCTCGATGCGCACGGCCAGCGGCGGATGGCGGGCGATGCGCGCCGCGATCGCCTCGGCCTCGGCCATCACCGCGTCGCCGTCCACGACCCGGTTGACGAGGTTGTGCTTCAGCGCGTCGGCAGCCGACATCGGGTCGCCGGTCAGCAGCATCTCCATCGCCACGGTATGGGGCAGATGGCGCGACAGGCGCGACGAGCCGCCGGCGCCGCCCATGCCGTAGGCGATCTCGGGGAAGCCGAACTTGGCGTCGTCGGAGGCCACGCGGATGTCGGTTAGGTGCAGGAGGTAGATCATGCCCTGGCCCAGGCAGTAGCCCCGGACCGCGGCGATGATCGGCTTGTAGCGTTCCAGCGCCAGGACGTCGCGCGACCAGGCGAAGGTCTGCGGGTCCTCTTCCTCGACGCGATGCTTGGGCCACAGATGGGCCGCCATCTCTTCGGCCGGGGTCTCGAACTTGGCATAGGGCGTCTTGATGTCGTCGCCGGCCGAGAAGGCCCGCTCGCCCGCCCCGGTCATGATGCCCACCCGGATGTCCTCGTCGGCGAGGAAATCCAGCATCGTGTGGTACATCTGCTTGTGGATGGACGGCGTCATCGGGTTCACCGATCCGTTGCGGATCGTGAAATAGGCGACGTGGCCCTTCTTCTCGTATTCGAGCGGCATGATCCGTCTCCTTAAGGTTCAGCGCCAGACGCCGTCGACGCGGTCGTAGCTGTCGGCGCGCAGGTCGGGCTTCTCGTCGACGAGACGCTGCTTGGCGATCTTCTCCGACGGGGTCTTGGGCAGGCTGTCGCGATATTCCAGGTAGCGGGGCACCTTGAACTTCGCCAGGCGTGCCTCGCAGTGGGCGAAGAAGCGCTCCGGCGACACCGCCGACCGGTCGACCCCCGGCTTCAGCACGATGTAGGCCTTCACCTCCTGCCCGCGGCGGGAGTCCGGCACGCCCACGGCCGCGGCCTCGGCGATCTCGTCGATCTCGCGCATCACCGCCTCCAGCTCGCGGGCGGCGATGTTCTCGCCCGAGCGGCGGATCATGTCCTTCACCCGGCCGACGATGTAGTGGAAGCCTTTCTCGTCCTTGCGGAACAGGTCGCCGGTGCGGAACCAGCCATCGCGGAAGCTGGCGGCGTTGGCTTCCGGCTTGCGGTAGTAGCCGAGCAGGATGCCGGGCCCGCGGATGCAGAGCTCGCCGATCTCGCCCACCGGGACCTCGTTGCCCGCCTCGTCGCAGACCTTGGCCTCGCGATAGGGCGAGGGCACGCCGCAGGCGCCCGACCCCACCATGTCCGTCGCCTCGCGCGGCATGAAGAGGGCCGACCCCACCTCGGTCATGCCGAAGGATTCGCGCGCGATCATGCCGAAGCGCTTTTCGAGATCGGCATGGGCCTGCTTGGCCAGACCGAAGACCGAGACGCGCTTCAGCTTGTTCTGCCGGTCGAGGGGGCTGGGCGGCTCCTTGTCGACGACGCCGGGGAAGAGGCAGTACTCGATGTCGTAGGCGCGCACCCAGTCCATGAAGCGGCTGGAGCTGGCGCGCCGCGCGACGAAGACCTGGCCGTCGCTGTACATCGCCATCAGCAGCAGCCACTGCGGGTCCATGTAGTAGTAGGGCTGCGCCACCAGGATGCGCCGGCACTCGTCCTCGCCGCGCATCGCCGCCACCTTGCCCAGCGTCAGCCAGTAGCGGTGGGTCAGCATGCAGCCCTTGGGGAAGCCCGTGGTGCCCGAGGTGTACTGGATGTTCATCAGGTCATCGAGCTTGGGCTGGGGCCACGGACCCGGATGGTCCGGCGCTTCGGCCAACAGGCTCGCGACCGCCCGCCCGCGCGAACCGTCGCCGCCCAGCACCAGGACATGATCGGCATCCAGCACCGGCGTCTCGGCCGTCATCTGGTCGAGCGTCGCCAGGCACGAGGCGTCGATGACGAGGAAGCTCGCCTCGGAATCGGTCAGGACATAGTGCAGTTCGCGCGCGGTGTAGCCGATGTTGATCGGCACCATGACCGCACCCAGGCGCGCCAGCGCCAGCCAGGTCGTCGGGAATTCCGGCACGTTCGGCAGCATCACGCCGACATGGGTGCCCTGGCGCACGCCGGCATGGTGAAGGGCGGACGCCATGCGGTCGATCGCCGTCTTGGCCTCGGCATATGTGGCCGTGCGGCTGTCGTCGAAGAAGGTCCACAGGGTGGCGCCGCCGTTGCGCGCGACCGCCTCGTCGATGAAGGCGCCGAGGTTGGGCGCGAACGGCGTCGCCTCGATGCGCGCCCGGAGCTGGGCCACATGTTCGAGCAGGGACTGGCTCAAGGTAGGCTCTCCTGAAGGTGCCGCTGGGGCCTCAGTTGCCGTAGCGGCGGACGTTGCGTTGGCGGAAATACTCGGCCACGCCCATGCCGACGACGCTGACCACGATCAGCATCGTGGCCGCCGCGGCGACGGTGGGGTCGAGCCGGAGCATGAGGTCGGTCCAGATGCGCACCGGCAGGGTCTGCAGGCCGCCCGAGACGAAGAGCGTGATGATCAGTTCGTCGAAGGACGCGAAGAACGCCAGCAGCGAGGAGGCGAACATCGACGGCCCGAGATAGGGCAGTGTCACGCTGAAGAAGGCGCGCAACGGCCCCGCCCCCAGCACGCGGGCCGCGCGCTCCAGCGTCGTGTCGAAGCTGCGCAGCGAGGAGGAGACGATCAGCACGACGTAGGGGAGCGCCACCACGGCATGGGCGAAGATCAGGGCCGGCACGCTGTCGACCCACTTCCAGCGCAGGAAGACGATGAAGAGCGCCAGCGCCAGGATCACGGTCGGGATGATCAGCGGCGCCACCAGCAGGGCGTGCAGCACGCGCCGGCCGGGGAAGTTGCCGCGCACGATGGCGACCGAGGCCAGGGTGCCCACCACCAGGGCCACCAGCGTCGCCCCAATGCCGACCTTGAAGCTGAGCAGGGTGGCGTTGACCCAGCTCGCATCGACGAAGAACTCGCGATACCAGCGCATCGAGATGTGCTTGGGCGGGAATTCCAGGAACTGGCTGTCGGTCAGCGAGATCGGCACCAACAAGACCAGCGGCATCACCAGGAAGGCGACGGCGATGGCGAAATAGACGCCCAGCAGGAAGCGGGTCATGGCAGCGTCCCCCTGCGCTCAGCCGTGCAGCCGGCGCTCGGGCGCCACGAGGCGGAAGAGCCCGAGCAGGATCAGCGTCGCCGCCAGCAGGACCAGCGCCAGCGCCGAGGCGAAGCTCCAGTTCAGGGTCTGGTGGACCTCGAAGTCGATCAGGTTGGCCAGCATGATGTTGCGCCGGCCGCCCAGCAGTGCCGGGGTAACGTAGAATCCCAGCGACAGGATGAAGCAGATGATGGCGCCGGCCGCCGCCCCGCCGATGCTCATGGGGAAGAACACCCGCAGGAAGGCCTTGAAGGGGGTGGCGCCCAGGGTGCGCGCGGCCCGCACGAGCTGCGGGTCGATCTCCACCATCGAGGCAAAGCAGGTGAGGATCACGATCGGCAGCAGGATCTGCACCATGGCGAGATGGACGGCAAAGCCGGTGAAGAGCATCTGCACGGGCTCGTCGACGATGCCCAGGCCCAGCATGGCGTTGTTCACCAGGCCCTCGCGCCCGAGCAGCACCATCCAGGTGTAGGTGCGGATGAGCACGCTGATCCAGAACGGCAGCAGGATCAGGTAGAGGAAGAAGGCGCGCCAGCGCTTGGACATGGTCGCCAGGAAGTAGGCCAGCGGATAGCCCAGCACGCAGCAGAGCGCCGTCACGGACAAGGCCAGGACGAAGGTCCGCCGCATGACGATGGAAGCGACCGGCGAGGTCATCAGCTTCTCGACCGATTCCAGCGTGAAGCCGGGGTTGAAGATGCTCTGCTTCATCACCCCGAACAGCGGGAACAGGAAGAGCAGCCCGATGAGCGCCACCGCGGGCCCGAGCAGGATGGCCAGCTGGTAGGAGCGGCGACGGCTCATCGGACTCGTGTCCTTCCGGTCGGGACTGGCGGGCTGGCGGGACTGGCGGGCTACTGCAGCAGCCAGGCGTTCCAGCGCTCGGTCAGCGGCGCGCGCTGGGCGGCCCACCATTCCGGATTGAACTGGAACTGCACGGCGACGTTGTCGGGATGGATCGGCAGGTCGCGCGCCACTTCCGGCGTCAGGCGCTCGATCAGGCCGGGCACGAAGCCGGGATAGGGCACCTCGGAGACGAACTTCTCACCCTTCTCGGGGTCGAGGCGGGTGCGCATGTACATCATCGCCTCCTTGGGGAACTTGGCGCCCTTGGGGATGCCCCAGTAGGAGAGCTGGAGCGAACCGCCGGCATAGTTGATGGCGACCGGGCGGCCTTCCTTGCGCAGCGGCGAGATACGGCCGTTCCACACCGACGTCATCACCACCTCGCCGTCGATCAGCAACTGGACGTGCTGGGCACCGGTCGTCCACCAGACGGTGACCTTGTCCTTGATCTGGTCGAGCTTCTTGAAGGCGCGCTCGACATCGAGCGGATAGAGCTTGTCGGGGGCGACGCCATCGGCCAGCAGCGCGAATTCGAGATTGCCGACGGGCGAGTTCTGCAGGGCGCGCGGGCCGGGGAAGCCCTTCACGTTCCAGAAGTCGGCCCAGCTCTTGGGCTCCTTGCCGGCGGCGAACTTGTCGGTGCGGTAGGCCAGCACGGTCGAGAAGGTCGAGGTGACCATCGCGTTCGGCCGCTTGGCGATCTCCGGCAGCTTGTTGTCCGGGTCGACGAACTTCCAGTCGACCGGCTGCAGCCAGCCGCCCTTGGTCGCCTCGATCACGTCGGAGCCGCCGAGTTCGGTCATGTCCCACTCGACATTGCCGGACTCGACCATCGCCTTCAGCTTGGGCAGGCTGACGGGGGCGGTCGCCCGCACCTTCACGCCCGTCTCCTTGAAGAAGGGTTCCTCGTAGACCTTGGTGATGGTGGTGGCCAGCGCGCCGCCCGACCCGTTGACCGTGATCGTGACCTGGGCGGCGGCAGGGCCGGCCAGGATTGCGACCGCGCCGGCGGCGGCGATGCCGGTGGCGAAGCTGCGGCGGGAGATGCTGGTCATGCTCGGATTCTCCTCGTCTCGATGGCGGATGGGGTCGGTGCGAACGCGAAGACTGTGCTCAGGCGGCGAGAAAGACGATGTCGCCGGGCTCGATCGTGAAGGCGACGCGGGCGCCGATGGCATGCGCGCCGCCGCCCGGCTCGCGCCGCTGGGCGAAGAGCAGGCTGGCACCGGCGTCGCAGCGGGCAGCGTAGCGCACCACGTCGCCCAGGAAGATGACGTCGGTGATCGTGCCCATGACCGGTCCGTTGCCGCCCGGCACCGCGCGCAGGATCTCCGGCCGCAATGCTGCAAAGCGGGCATCAGCGGGGGCAGCCGCGGCGACCGGGCCGATGCCTTCCAGCATCGTCGCGCCGCCGGCGTCGCGGCCGACCGCGACCACGTTGTTGACACCGATGAACTCCGCCACGAAGCGGGTCGTGGGCGCGTCGTAGATTTCCTTGGGCGTGCCGACCTGCAGCACGCGGCCCTTGTCCATCACGACGATGCGGTCGGACAGCGTCAGTGCCTCGCCCTGGTCGTGGGTGACGTAGATCACGGTGCAGCCGATCTGGCGCTGGAACTGCTTGATCTCGAGCTGCATCGCCTCGCGCAGCTTGAGATCGAGCGCGCCCAGCGGCTCGTCCATCAGCAGCACCCGCGGCTCGAAGACGATGGCGCGCGCGAATGCCACCCGCTGCTTCTGCCCGCCCGACAACTG
Source organism: Stella humosa (assembly GCF_006738645.1). Classification (GTDB taxonomy): domain Bacteria; phylum Pseudomonadota; class Alphaproteobacteria; order ATCC43930; family Allostellaceae; genus Allostella; species Allostella humosa. Next base: position 5,354,558 of record NZ_AP019700.1, read on the forward strand.
GTGGGGCATGCGGCGCCCGTACTCGGCCAGCCGCACCAGGTCGAGCGCCTGCTGGGCGGTCGTGCGCGCCTGGCGCCGTGCGACGCCGCGCATGCGCAACGGGAAGGCGATGTTGTCGAGAACGTCGAGATGGGGGAAGAGCGAGTAGTTCTGGAACACCATGCCGATGTTCCGCTTCTCGGTCGGCAGGTCCGAGATCGAGACGCCGCCGATGGCGATGTGGCCCGAGCTCATCTCGATGAAGCCGGCCAGCGCGTTCAGCGCCGTCGTCTTGCCCGAGCCGGACGGCCCGAGCAGCGTCAGGAACTCGCCCGCCGCGACCTCGAGGCTGAAATCCTCGAGCGCCACGGTCGTGCCATAGACCTGGCGAAGGCCGCGAAACACGACGGAGGCACCCTTCGTCGTACCATTGCCGGCCTGTTGCATCGCGCCTCGGCCCCTTCCCGGAAGTCAGCGGTCGGGGAAAAGTGACGAGTGCGTCATTTCTTGTCAACGGGCGTTCGCTGGTGCATTGAAAGATTGCCCGGCATGGAGGTTTTATGGCCGTCGTCGACTACGCCCAGCATCTGGCCCGGCGGCTTGCCGAGCAGGCGGGTGCCCGCAAGGTTGAGCGCACGCGCCTGCGCCTGGAGATCGCCACGGCCGAGTTGCTGGCAGAGTGGAGCTACGGCCGGCTGACGGTCGACGACATCACCGCCCGGGCCGGCCTCGCCCACGGCACGTTCTATCGCTACTACGCCGGCAAGCACGAGATCGTGCTGGCGGTGCTGCAAGGATTCCTGGGCTCGATCCGCGGCATGCGCCCGTCCCTGTCGAAAGTGGCCGACCCGCGGGTCGCCATCCACGCGGCCAACCGCCACTATGTCGAGGTCTATCGCCAGAATATCGGCCTGATGCGCTGCCTGCTGACCTTGCGCACCGACGACCCGCTGGTGGCCGAGATCGGCAGCCGGGCGGACGCCGGCCTGACGACACGGGTGATCCGCAGTCTGGAGCGCTTCGGGGCCCCCGTCGCCAGTCTGCCGTTGCGCCAGCAGGAGCTGCTGATCCACGCCGTGATCGGCACGGTCGATGCGCTGCTGCGCAAGGTCTATGGCGCAGCCGAACCGCCGCTCGCGCGCTTCGCCGACGATCCCGAAGCCATCACCGAGGCCCTGACCGACGTCTGGGTGCGCGCACTCTACGCCCCCTCGCCGACACTGGCGGGAACCCCGTCGGCGACTACCGTTTCCGCCAGCGCTGGGTCCGCCGCAGCAGCACCCCGGAAACGAGCGTCTCGGCCAGCTTGACGCAGGCGGACGTGGCGGTGACGACGACCGCCATGGCGGCCGCAGCCGCAATGGCGCCGCTGTCGTTCATGTTGACGATGGCGACCGAGGCCAGCTTAGTCTGGGCGGTGTAGATGAAGATGACGGCCGAGACCGTCGTCATCGCGTTCACGAAGAGGTAGATCGCGATGTTGATGATCGCCGGCAGGCAGACCGGCACGGTCACTCGCAGGAAGGTGCGCCAGAACGGCACCTGGAGCGAGGCCGACACCGCCTCGAACTCGGGATCGAGCTGCTTCAGCGCCGTCGTCGCCGTCAGGTGCGCGACTGTATAGAAGTGCGCCACGGTGCACAGCACCAGCAGCGCCATGGTGCCGTAGAGGAAGCCGAACGGGTTGCCCGGCGCATTGAAGAAGAAGACGTAGGCCAGCCCCAGCACCAGCCCCGGCACCGCCAGCGGCACCATCGCCATCAGGTGGAAGAGGGTGCGGGCGGGAGCCGAGCCCTTGCCCTTCTCCACCAGGTATGCACCCGTGAAGATGACGGCCGTGCCGACGATCGCCGTGGCGGCCGCCATCCTCAGGCTGTTTAAGTAGGATCGCCAGCCGTCGGAATCGAAGTCGTCGAAGATGTAGTTGGCGAAACCCAGCGACAGGTTGTAGGGCCACAGCTTCACCAGCGAGGCGAAGATGGCGGTGCCGAGGATGCCGAGGATGACGGCGCCCACCGCCGCGCAGAACCCCAGCATCGCCCAGTCGCGCAGGGCCTTGGGCTGCGGCACCAGGGGCACCGAGCGCGCACCCAGCAACGCCACTTGGCGACGCTGCACCAGCCGGTCGACGACGAACGAGGCCAGCGCCGGGATGATGAGGATGACCGCGACGACAGCACCCATCTGGAAGTTCTGCTGGCCCATCACCTGCTTGTAGACGTCGGTCGCCAGCACGTTGAAGCGCCCGCCGATGACGACGGGGATGCCGAAATCGGTCATCACCAGGGTGAAGACGACGAAGCCGGCACTGACCAGCCCGTACTTGGCGCTGGGCAGGGTGACGGTGAAGAAGACGCGGCGGTGGCTGGTGCCGAGTGCCTGGGCGGCCTCGTAGAGGCGGGCATCGGCCAGGGACAGGGCCGTCGTCAGGATCAGCAGGGCATGGGGGAAGCAGTAGAAGACCTGGCCCATGACGATGCCGATCGGGCCATAGATCGATTCCCCCATCAGCAGGCCGCGGATCATGCCCTGGTTGCCGAAGAGATAGACCAGCGCGATCGCCGGCAGCATCGACGGCGACAGGATCGGCACCAGCGCGATCCCGGTCAGCAGCCCCTTGCCCGGCACGCAGGTCCGCGTCAGCGCATAGGCGTAGACGAAGGCGAGCGGCACTACGATCAGCGTCGTCAGGCCCGCCACGAACAGGCTGTTCAGGATCGAATCGGCCAGGCTGGGCGTGGCGAAGAATCGTGCGTAGTTGGCCAGCCCCACGAAGCCGCCGGCGCGGTCCTCGAAGCTCTTGGACAGGATCGACCATAGCGGCAGCACGATCGCCAGCAACAGGCAGAGGATGATCAGCGCCAGGCAGGCCCGCAGCACCCAGGCCTCGCGGTCGAACCGCAGCGAGCGGCCGCCGACCGACTGGACGCTCATTCCGGCGCGCCTGCGAAGACCCGCACCCGTTCCGGCGGCAGGGCCACGGTCACCGTCCGGCCCAGTTCCAGGCCGAGATCGGTGATCGCATTCAGCGAGAAATCCGCCAGCACCGGCATGCCGGGCAATGCCGGCGCCCGCAGCCGCGCGCGCACGACCGGCCCCAGGAACTCCGTCGCCTCGATGGTGGCCGAGAAGGCGTTGGGCGTGTCGCGGCCGACATTGCGGATGATGAAATCCTCCGGCCGGGCGCAGGCGGTGCAGGTCTGGCCGATGGGCGACCCGCCGGGCGGCACCCGCAGGTCGAGCGTGCCGAGCCGCACGCGGTCGGCCGTCGAGCGCATGCCGGTCAGAAAGTTCATGGTGCCGACGAAGCCCGCCACGAACATCGTGCCCGGCGTGCGATAGATGGCGTCCGGCGTGTCGACCTGTTCGATGTGCCCGTGATTCATCACCACGATCCGGTCGGCGATCGAGATCGCCTCCTCCTGGTCGTGGGTGACCATGATCGTGGTGACGCCGAGCCGGCGCTGAAGCTCGCGGATCTCGCCGCGCAGCCGCAGGCGCACGCGCGCGTCCAGCGCCGAGAGCGGCTCGTCGAGCAGCAGCAGGCCCGGCCGCGTGGCCAGCGCCCTGGCCAACGCGACACGCTGCTGCTGGCCGCCCGAGAGCTGGCTCGGATACTTGGCCCCGCTGCCCAGCATGCCGATCATCGCCAGCAGTTCCTCGACCCGCACCGCGATCTCGGGCCGCTTCATCCGCCGGTTGACCAGACCGTAGGCGACGTTCTCCTCCACCGTCAGGTTGGGAAAGAGCGCGTAGGACTGGAACACGATGCCGTAGTCGCGCTGCGACGGCGGCAGGTACGAGATGTCGCGGCCGGCCTGGATGATCGTGCCGCGCGTCTGCGGGTCGAGACCGGCGATGGCCCGCAGGAGCGTGGTCTTGCCACAGCCCGACGGCCCCAGGAAGCAGACGAACTCCCCCTCCTGGATCGTCAGGTCGATGTCGCTCAACGCCGTGAAGCCGCCGAACCGCTTCTCCAGCCCGGCGACCGACAGATAAGGCAGGCGCCCGCCCGCGGGCACGGGACGGGCGCCGGGTTCACTCCGCATGGGAGGGGAAGCCCTACTTCTTCGGCGCCGACTTGCCGTCGTAGCGCTTCGTCCATTCCGTCAGGATCGCGTCGCGATTCTTGGCCGAGAAGGCAAAGTCGTTCTTGATCATCTTGGCCTCGGCGTCCTTGGGATAGTTCGCCACTTCCTTGTTGACCCCGGGATAGGCGACCACGCCGAAGTAGTTGTTGAAGAGGACGTTGGCGTCCTTGGTCGCCGTCCAGTCCATCAGCTTCTTGGCAGCTTCGAGGTTCTTGGTGCCCTTGTGGATGGCCGACGCCTCCAGGTCCCAGCCCACGCCCTCGGTCGGCAGGATGACCGAGATCGGCGCGCCCTTGGTCTTTTCCTGGGCGGCGCGATACTCGAACGAGATGCCGACGACGTACTCGCCGCGGGCGGCCTGGACGCAAGGGGCAGAACCCGAATGGGTGTAGACGGCCACGTTCTGGTGCAGGCCGTCCATGTACTTCCAGCCGGGCGCCTCGCCCATCGACTGCAGCCAGCCGCTGACGGACAGGAACCCCGTGCCCGACGAGGCCGGGTTCGGCATGACGATCTGGCCGCGATACTCGGGCTTCAGCAGGTCGGCCCAGCTCGTCGGCTGCGGGATGTTCTTCTTCTGACCCTCGACCGTGTTGTAGCAGACGGCCGACATGTAGGCGTCCATGCCGATCCAGGCCGGCGGGTTCTTCGCGTCGCGGAAGGCTGGCCGCAACTGGTCGGCGCCGCGCACCGCGTAAGGCTCGATCATCCCTTCGTTCTCGAACAGGATGAGGCTGGTGACGGCCACGCCCATGATCACGTCGGCCTTCGGGTTGGCCTTCTCGGCCAGCAGGCGGGCGGTGATGACGCCGGTCGAATCGCGCACCCAGACGATCTCGACATCGGGGTTGGCCGCCTCGAACGCTGCCTTGTAGGGGCGAAGCTGCTCGTTCTCGAGCGCCGTATAGACCGTGAGCTGGGTCTTGGCCGACGCCGCCCCCGCCGCCAGTGCCGCCGCGAGCGCCACCACGAATCCCGTACCGAACCTCGTCATCGCGAACCCCGCCTGTCCTTGTTTGGCCGAACACAGTCGACGCACGGAGCATGCCATCAAATTGTTACGGTCCGGCGCAACGCGTTCGTTGGCGGCGATGATGCAACTTTTTCGACCATGCGCCCACAGCTTCTTTGGACCGCCGATAGAGACAGGCCCGGCCTCTGGTAGCGCGGTGGTTGGCGCGGTCTGCAGTCAGGCTACGGCTTGACGCCACGAAGCATCGGCCGCTAGCGTCGTCGCCACGATGGATAAGATCGGCCGCCAGCGCCCGGATAAGGTGCGGCGGATCCGGCGACCATGATGGGGAAGGAAACGACCATGCGCAGCGTATTGCTCGCCGCGGCAGGCATTGCCGCCGGCTTTTCCACGGCCTCCGCCCAGGACGTGCGGATCGGCGTCCTCTACGACCTGTCCGGCCCGCTTGCCGCCGCCGGCTCGGTCGCGTCGGCCGTCGGTGCCAACATCGCCATCGAGATGGTGAACGAGAAGGGCGGCATCCTCGGCAAGCACAAGATCGTGCCGATCGCGGCCGACGCCCAGAGCAAGGCCGACGTCGCCATCAACGAGGCCGAGCGCCTGCTGAGCCAGGAGAAGGCCGACGTCCTGCTGGGCGTGTTCTCGTCGGCCCACGCCGTGCCGATCGCCCAGAAGGTCGACACCCAGAAGAAGATCTTCTGGATCACCACGGCGATCGCCACGGCCGTCTTCAAGGACCGCAACCTGCAGTACTCGTTCCGCGCCCAGGTCCATTCCGACCAGTTCGGCGCGGCATCCACCGACTTCCTGGCCGAAATCGCCAAGTCCAAGCTCGGCGTCGAGGCCAAGGATATCAAAGTCGCGATCATCTACGAGGACGGCCCCTACGGCGTCGGCGTGGCCTCGGCCAACGAGAGCGGGGCCAAGCGCCACGGCATGCAGATCGTCCTCAAGGAGGGCTATGCCGCGACCTCGCCCGACCTGTCGTCGCTGGTGACGAAGCTGCGCCGCGCCCGCCCCGACGTGATCCTGCACACCGGCTACAACCCGGACATCACCCTGCTGCTGCGCCAGTCGCGCGAGCAGGGCCTGCGCTTCAAGGCGCTGATCGGCCATGGCGCCGGCTATGGCCAGATCGACAAGCTGGTGGAGACCTTCGGCAAGGATGTCGACCACGTCTTCAACGTCGACCCCGTCGCGGCCCAGTTGCTCGATCCCAAGTCGCTGAAGCCCGGCATCGGCGACCTGACGGCCGAGATGGTCCGTCGCTACAAGGAAAAGACCGGCGCCAAGGAAGTGCCGCCGCACGCCAGCATGGGCTTCAACCAGACCTGGATCCTGCTCGACAGCGTGCTGCCGGCAGCCATGCAGAAGCATGGCGGGTTCGGCGCCGAGGCGATCCGCAAGGCGGCACTCGAGGTCGACATTCCCGAGGGCGGCACCGTGCAGGGCTACGGCGTGAAGTTCTTCGAGCCCGGGACGCCGATGGCGGGCCAGAACGAGCGGTCGAGCCCGGTCGTAATGCAGTATGTCGGCGGCGAGACCAAGATCGCCTGGCCGACGGCCTTGCGCACGATCGACCCCGTGATCCCGCTGCCGGCGAGCTCGCCCTACGGCATGCGCTGAGGGGCGGGCGACGCCAGCCGGGACCGGCGCATGCTGGAGGTGGAGGGGTTGACGCGAACCTTTGGCGGGTTCGTGGCCGTCAACGCCGTGTCCTTCTCGGTCGCCCAGGGGGAGATCCTTGGGCTGATCGGGCCGAACGGGTCGGGCAAGAGCACGACCTTCAACCTGATCTCGGGCGCGCTGGCGCCGACCCGGGGCTCGATCCGCTTCGAGGGGACCGAGCTGGGGGGCCGGTCGGCCAGCGACATCGTCCATCGCGGACTGGCCCGCACGTTCCAGATCCCGCGGCCGTTCCGCAAGCTGTCGATCCTGGAGAATGCCATCGTGGCCGCCCATTTCGGCCGCGCCGGGCGGATCGACCGGGCGACGGCCGAGGAGCGCGCGCGCGGCGCGCTCGCCCTGGTCGGGCTGCCGACCGATGCCGACGCCCGGGTGGATGGGCTGGGCGCCGCCGGCCTGAAGAAGCTGGAGCTGGCGCGCGCGCTGGCGACCCAGCCGCGGCTGCTGCTGGCCGACGAAAGCCTGGGCGGGCTCGACCATTCCGAGATGCAGCAGGCGGCCGACATGCTGCGCCGCGTCCGTGGCGAGATGGGCATCACCATCGTCTGGGTCGAACACATCATGGGCGTGCTGATGAAGGTGGTCGACCGGGTGATGGTGCTGCACCACGGCGAGAAGGTGGCCGAGGGGTTGCCCGCCGACGTCGTCCGCGACCCGCGCGTCATCGAGGTCTATCTGGGCCGGGACCATGGCGGGCACTGAGGTGGGGGGCGCCACGGGAAGCGGTGCCGGGCGGCCGATGCTGGTCGTCTCCGGCCTGGAGGCAGGCTATGGCGGCTTCCGGGCGCTGCACGACATCCAGTTGACCGTCGCGGCCGGCGAGGCCGTTGCCGTCGTCGGCCCCAACGGTGCCGGCAAGACGACGCTGATGCGCGCGATCTCCGGCCTGCTGGCGCCGCGTGCCGGCCGCGTCGATTTCGAGGGCACCGACCTGACGACGGTGCCGCCGCACCGCATCGTCGAGCGCGGCATCGCCCATGTGCCCGAGAACCGACGCCTCTTCCCCCGCCTGACGGTGGAGGAGAACCTGAAGATGGGTGCCTTCTCGCCCGCCGCCCGGCCGCACTTCGCCGAGCGGCTGGAATGGGTCTATTCGCTCTTTCCGCGCATGCGCGAGCGCCGCCTCCAGGTCGCCGGCACCATGTCGGGCGGCGAGCAGCAGATGTGCGCCATCGGCCGGGCGCTGATGTCCAAGCCCAAGCTGCTGCTGATGGACGAGCCGTCGGCCGGGCTGGCGCCGGTCATCGTCGACCAGGTGTTCGACCTAGTCCGTCGCATCCGCCAGGAAGGTTTCACCGTGCTGATCGTGGAGCAGAACGTGCGCCAGGTGCTGGAACTGGTCGACCGCGCCTACGTGCTTGAGGTCGGCACCATCCGCAAGTCGGGCACGGCCGCCGCGCTGAAGTCCGATCCGGCGATCCGCGAAGCCTATCTCGGCATCTGAGGAAGGGACCCCCATGGACTTTCTCGTGCCCGACATCTTCCTGGTCGAGGCGATCGTCAACGGCATCCTGCTGGGCGGCATCCTGGCGCTGCTGGCGCTGGGCCTCAACCTCATCTTCGGCGTCATCGACGTCGTGTGGATATCCTACGCCGAGCTGGTGATGTGCGGCATGTACGCCATCTACTGGCTCTATGCCGTCCATGGCGTGCCGCTGCCGATCGCGGCCGTCATCGCCATCGTCTTCGTCGCCATCCTGGGCGTGCTGGTCCACAAGCTCATCATCTCGCCCATCCTGGGATCGGCGCCGATCAACCAGCTGCTGGCGACGGGCGGGCTGCTCTTCTTCCTCCAGAGCTTCGCGACGCTGCTGTTCGGGGCGGACTTCCGCAACATCGGCCTGCGCCTGCCGATCATCGAGGTGGGCGACCTCTTCATCAGCTTCGCCCGCCTGCTGGCGTTCGGCGCAGCCCTTCTCGGCATGATCGGATTGTGGCTGTTCCTCAAGCGGACCTATGTCGGCACCGCCATCCGCGCCATCGCCCAGGATCGCGAGATCATGATCCTGATGGGGGTCGACCCCAAGCGGGTCTATCTCATCACCTCGGCACTGGGCGGCGGCCTGGCGGGCCTGGCGTCGGCGCTGCTGGTGCTGCAATACGACGTGCACCCCTTCATCGGCCTGTCCTTCGGGCCGATCACCTTCATGATCTGCGTGCTGGGCGGGCTCGGCAGCATGATCGGCGGCTTCGTCGCCGCCTTCATCATGAGCCAGATCATCTCGGTCGGCGGTTTCTACACCTCGATCGAGCTGTCCTACGTGCTGGCCTTCCTGCTCTTCATCGTGATGATCTTCGTGCGACCGCAGGGCCTGTTTGGGGTGAAGTCGTGAAGGCGGGCTGGATCCTGCTCGGGCTGGCGCTGCTGCTGCCGCCGTTCCTGCCGATCTCCGACTACACGCTGCACATCCTGATCCTCATCCTGCTCTGGGCCTTCGTCTATACGAGCTGGACGGTGATGGGGCGCTTCGGGCTGGTGTCGCTGGGCCACGGCGCATTCCTCGGCCTCGGCACCTACGCGACGGCCCTGCTGTGGAACCACTACGGCCTGTCGCCGTGGCTGGGCCTGCCGCTCGGTATCGTGGTCGCCGTCGTCGTGGCCCTGGTCATCGGCTATCCCTGCTCGCGCCTGAAGGTCGTGGGTCACTACTTCGCGCTGGTGACCCTGGCCCTGACCGAGGTGGTGCGGCTGTCGATCGTCGCCTGGCGCGACGTCACCGGCGGCTCGCTCGGCATGACGCCCAATACGGTGCCGCCGAACAGCCTGGAGGCGATGCAGTTCACCCGCCCGACCTGGTACTGGGTGGCGCTTTCGGCCTGGGCCCTCGGCCTCTATGTCTGGCACCGGGTCGACCGCAGCATGACGCGATCGGCCATGGATGCGATCGCCGACGACGAGACGGCGGCCGCCGCCGTCGGCATCGACGTCACCCGGCAGAAGCTGACGGTGACGACCATCAGTGCGGCGATGACGGCGCTGGGCGGCGGCCTCGTCGGCCAGTACCAGATGTACATCAACCCCGAGACGATGGCCGGCGTCGGGGTCTCGCTGCAGATCGTCTTCGCGGCGATCTCGGGCGGGATGTACGTCATCCTCGGCCCCACGGTCGGCGCCATCCTGACCATCGTGCTGCAGGAATACCTGCGTGTCCTCTTCGGCACCCGCTTCATCGGCGCGGCGGCCACCATCTATGGCGCGATGCTGATCCTCTTCATCATCTACATGCCCAACGGCATCTGCGGGGTGATCGTGGACAAGCTGCGAAAGCGCAGGGCGTGACCCGCACCTATCGCATCGGCCTGATCGGCCTGGGCGCCATCGGCCGCGACCTGCTCGAGCGGATCGGCACCGGCACACTGGGGCCGATCGAGGCGGCTGCCGTCCTGGTACGCCGTCCGCGACCGGACAGCGGCGTGCCGGGGCTGACCCATGATCCCGACCGATTCTTCGCCGCCGGCTTCGATGCCGTCGTCGAGGGCGCCGGCCACCAGGCCGTTCGCGACCATGGCGAGCGCGCGCTGCGGGCCGGGGCCGATCTCCTTCTCACCTCGGTCGGCGCGCTGACCGACGATGCGCTCTTTGCCCGCCTGCAGCAGGCCGCGTCGGACAGCGGGCGACGACTGATCCTGCCGTCGGCCGGCATCGGCGCGCTCGACATCCTGGCCGCCGGCGCGGTCGGCGGCCTCGACCGGGTGACGGTCACCGTGCGCAAGGATCCGCTGTCCTGGAAGGGAACGATCGCCGAGCGGCAGGTCGACCTCGACGGGCTGACGGCGCCGTTCGTCCTGCATGACGGGCCGGTGCGCGAGGGGGCCCGCGCCTACCCGCAGAACGTCAACATCTCCGCCGCGGCCGCCCTGGCCGGCATCGGGCTCGATCGCACGCGCCTCGTCATCGTCGCCGACCCCGGCATCACCGTGCATGTTGTCGAGATCGAGGCCGAGGGGCATTTCGGGCGCTTCACCTTCCGGGAGGAGATCATCCCGACCGACGACAACCCGAAGACCGGGCGCCTCGTCGCCATGGCGGTCGCCAAGACCGTGCGCCAGCTCGCCAGCCCCCTGGTGATCGGCGCCTGAGGCCGCGGCGCCTCTTCGATTGGCAACTCTTCGATCAGGCAACCCTTTGATCTGACAGGGCGCGCAAAAGGGCGTACCATCGGCCGGGCGTCGCGCCCCGCCTGTCGCCGACATCGCCGCGCGCGATCCCGCCCATCCCGGAGTGCCCCATGGCCAAGGGTCAGCAGCGCAGCAATCGTGAAACCAAGAAGCCCAAGCAGGCCGCCAAGACGAAGACCGGCCCGATCGTCTCCCCCTTCTCCACCCTGCCACCCGGCAAGGCGCCGGCCGCCGGCGCCCCCAAGAAGAAGTAGGCTGGCCGGCCGTCGCCAGCGCCGCGCGTCAAGCCCTGCTGGCAACCGCGCGGCGCGCGTCGTCCCGTAGCCGAGCATCCCACCAGGCGATTCCCTGGGGTTCGGGATAGGCGCCGAGGAACGCCTCGAGGCGCCGGCGGTGGTGGGAATCGGCCAGCAGGCGGCTCATCGACTGGCCCAGGGCGATCAGGTTGTGCCGGTTGTAGTCGCGGAAACGGTCATCCTGCCACTGCCGATCGTCGCCATAGTGATAGGTGAGCGCGGCGCCGCGCAGGATGACCATTCGCTCGGCCCTCGCCACCATGTTGTAGAGCAACGAGCGCCCGATTAGCGCGATGCCGACACAGCAATCGTTGGCGGCGAAATCCGCCAGCCACGACGTCGGGAAGACGAAGCAGTCGAACCCCTCATGCTCCGCGCCGGCCTCCAGGGCGGCGAGGTCGTCCCGGCCGCCATAGCCGGCCAGATCCCCCACCGTACGACGGTTGATCACGAGGCAGTCGGCGCCGGCATCGAGCAGCGCCCGGACGCCTCGGTAGAAGTGTTCCTGCAGGCAGATATCGCTGTTGGTGAAGACAAGGTAGCCGTCAGGCCAGCCCGCTGCACTGGCCGACCGCAGGATGTCGAACAGCAGCGGCAGGGGCCGCGGCACGGCAAACGGCCGCAGATCGGTGACCACGCGTTCCAGCGGGGGTGAAGAGACGAACCCCGCCGGCACGGCGTCCGGCTCCCCCGCCATCGTCACCGCCACCAGCCGGACGCCCATCGCCGTCGCGGCCGCTCGACGCATGCTCTCCGCCGTGCGCGCCTGGGTCCGTTCCGCCAACCCATCGGCGCGGTAGAACTGGACGGCATGGGCGATCCGGTCGGTCCTGGCGGCAGGGGCGGCCCGGTCGTCCCAGGACACCGCGACTGCACCGGCCGGTGGCCGCGCTTCCTGGACTACGACATTCTCGGTCAGGCGGTGGAACATGGCGGTGCCTGCCTTTCCGCTAGGCCGGGCTTCGCTTCAGCTCGTCGGCCACCTTCTCGCCGATCATCACCGTCGTCAGGTGGGTGTTGGCACGACAATCGGACGGCATGATCGCGGCGTCGGCGACCCACAACCCCTCCACCCCGCGCACCCGGCAGTGCGGGTCGACGACGCCGCGCGGGTCTTCATGCGCCGTCATTCGGCAGGTCGAGACCGGGTGCTGGGCATCGCCGCACTCCGCCAGGATCGCCTGATCCAGTTCGTCATCCGGCAGGACCGCGGCGGTCGCCATCAGCATGTCGGCGAAACCGAAGCCGATCCGTTCGGCGATGCCGGACACCGCCGAGTGGGCCGTGATCGCCGCCAGCCGCCGCACGCCGTGGCGCAGGCGAATGCGGTCGCGCTCGTCGTCCAGCATGTTCGCCTCAACCAGCGGATCGACCGCCGGGTCGCGCGAGCGCAGCACGATCTCCCCCTCCGAGAAGGACTGGAACAGGGCGGTGGCGATGCCACCGTCCCCTGCCCGCGCCGGATCGTCCGCCTCGAAGCCGCGATGATTGAAGGCCATGAAGATCATGTCGTTGTGCCCGCCGCCAGCCATGCCCGACGTCCAGGTGACGCAGCAGTTGGTATGGCGGAAATCGATGTCGGTCGGCCGCAGTTCCGGCCGGATGCGGATAAGCGCGCGGATCGTCGGATGCTCCAGCATGTGGCGGCCGACATGCGGGTTGGCATGGACGACCGGAATGCCGAAGCGCACCAGCACCGCCGGGTCGCCGACGCCCGAACGCATCAGGATCGCCGGCGAATGCACCGCCCCTGCCGACAGGATGATGCGGCGCCCGGCGAAGCGCTGCATCTGGCCGCCGATCGCGGCCTCGACGGCGGTCGCGCGCTTGCCCTCGAAGACGATGCGGTCGACCAACGCGCCAGACTGCACCCGCAGGTTGGCGCGGCCGCGGGCCGGCTCGATATAGGCGTCGTTGGTCGATACCCGGCGCCCGTCGCGGCTGTTGATCGGATAGCAGGCGACGCCGCTGCTGTCGGGCGCATTGAGGTCGTCGTTCCACGGATAACCCAGCCCCAGAGCTGCGTCGGCCAGCGCGCGGTCGACCGGCCCCCACTGCTCGCGGGGGGCGCGATAGACCGGGATCGGGCCACCCGAGCCGTGCCAGCGCGCGGCACCATGGTCGCCATCGCTTTCCAGCCGGTTGAAATAGGGCAGCACCTCGTCCCAGCCCCAGCCCTCGCAGCCGCGCTCGGCCCAGTCCTCGAAGGCATCGGGCACGCCGCGGATGGCGATCTGGGCATTCACGGCGGACGAGCCGCCCATGCCGCGGCCGCGCCAATAGTGCTTGGGCTCCTGCACGCGGGTGCGCCTGGCGAACAGGCCCGGCCACTGCCATTCCGCCTGCATCGCCGGCGGCAGGATGATGCGCAGCGGATTGGCGCTCGCCATCTCGGGCGGCGCCTCGGCCGAGCGATAGTCGCGGCCCGCCTCCAGCAGCAGCACGCGGTGGCCGGCGTCTTCCGACAGGCGGGCGGCCAGCACGGCGCCAGCGGACCCGGCGCCGACCACGATCGTGTCCCAGATCATGCTACTGGCCCCCCAGCCGGCCGTCGAAGGCAGTGACCGGCGGATAGGCCTCCGGATCGGTGACGACGTCGATCACGGTCGGCCGGTCGGCCGCCAATGCCGCCTCCAGCGCCGGGCCGTACGCCTCCGGATCCTCGATGCGCACACCGAGGCAGCCGCAAGCCCGGGCGATGGCGGCATGGTCGACCGGGGCGAAGGCGACGGCGTCGGTATGCGCGCCGTGCGTCGCCGTCTCGGCATGCTTCTGGTAGCCCAGGATCTGATTGTTGAGGACGGTAATGGCGACGGGCGTGCCCATGCGCCGCGCCGTTTCCAGCTCGGCCCAGACATGGGCGAAGCCGCCGTCGCCGGCGACGCAGATGACGGGGCTCGCGGGCGAGGCCACCTTGGCGCCGATCGCCATCGGCAGCCCCCAGCCGAGCCCGGCGATCCCGCGCGGCGTCAGGAACCGCTGGCCCGGCCGGCGCGCCCGCAGATAGTTGTTGATCCAGATGGAGGCATAGCTGGCATCCGCGACGACGATGGTGTCCGGCGTCAGGCGGCGGTCGATCTCGGCCATGATGCGCTCGGGCCGCATCGGGCTGGCGGTAGCCCCCGTCATCGCGGCGGCCTCGTCGAGATGGGCGCGGCGGCCCTCGCGGATCGCCGCTTCCACCGCCGAGCGGCCGGCCGCGCGGGCGCCCAGGTCGCGGGCTGCCAGGGCCTCGGTCAGGGCGGTCAGCGTCGCGCGGGCATCCCCTTGCAGGCGCATCGCCTCGTAGTTGCGCCCGATCTCCTGCCCGTCGATATCGAGATGAATGAAGCGCGCTCCCTTGGGGAACAGCTTCCACGAATCGGTGCCGTTCTGGTTGGTGCGATTGCCGACCAGCAGCACCACGTCGGCCCGGTCGACGATCGGGCGCATGAACTTGCCCACCCCGCGCCGGCCCATGAAGTAGCCGATCACGCCGACCGACAGCGGATGGCCCTCGTCGACTGCCCCCTTGCCCATCGACGTGGTGCCGACCGGGAGGTGGGCCGCTTCCTGCAGTGCCGCCAGCGCGGCCGCCGCGCCGGACGAATGGATGCCGCCGCCGGCCACCACCAGCGGGTGGGCCGCCCCGGCCAGCAGGTCGGCCGCGGCCGCGATCATCGCAGGATCGGCCTGCGGTCGGTCGAGGGGATAGGCGCCGAGGCTGGCGACCCGGCCCGACTCCTTGGGTGCCGCGTCCTGGAACAGGTCGATCGGCACGATCAACACGGCCGGGCCCGGGCGACCGCCGGCCGCGGCCGTGAAGGCCATGTCGACATAGTCGTCGATGCGGTCGGCCTTGGCCACGCGGCGCACCCATTTGGCGACGCCGCGGAAGAGGTCGATATGGTCCAGCTCCTGGAAGGCGTTGCGGTCGGTGGCCCCCCGGGCCACGTCCTGCACCAGGGCCACGATCGGGATGGAAGCCTTCAGGGCCTCCGCCAGGCCCGGCACCAGCAGGGTGGCGGCTGGCCCGTTCTGCGCCGTCACCACGGCCACGCGGTTGGAGATGCGGGCATAGCCGTCGGCCATCGCGGCACCTGCATTCTCGGTACGGTAGGCGAACTGGCGGATGCCATAGCCGGGCGCGATCAGGTGAAATGCCGTCGGGATGCTCTGGCCGAACGCCACCTCCACCCCATGGCGGCGGAAGGCACGGACGATGGTATGGGCGGCGTTCTCGTTGGCAAGCATCGATCGATCCCGCGTCAGGTCATGGAAAGCCCACCGGCGACGTCGAGCGTGACGCCGGTGACGAAGCTGGCTGCATCGGAAGTGAGGTAGGCGATGGCATCCGCGCATTCGGCGGCCGTGCCGAGCCGACCGAGCGGCGTCGCCGCCAGGGCCGCCTGGTTCACGGCCGCCCCCACCGTGTGGATCATCGGGCTCTCGATCCGACCGGGGGCGATCGCGTTGACGCGGATGCCGTGGGGCCCGAGCTCGCCCGCCAGATGGCGCGTCAGCCCGATGATCGCGGCCTTGGTCGCGGCATAGTGGACGCCGACGATGCTGGAATAGTGCTTACCCGCGACCGACGACAAGCTGACGATGGCGCCGCGCCGGGCAGCGATCATGGCCGGCGCCACCAGCCGCGCGCCGTAGAAGCAGCCGCTGAGGTTGATGTCGACGACGCGGCGCCACTCGGCCGGGTCCATCTCGGCTGCCGGCACGCGGGCGCCGTCGCGCTTGGGCGAGATGCCGGCATTGTTGACCAGGATATCGAAGGCGCCGATGCGGGCGACCGCGGCGGCGTGGGCGGCCTGGAAGGACTCCCAGTCGCCGACATCGCCCGCCACCGCGATGGCGCCGCCACCGATCTCGGCCGCCGTCGCTTCGGCCGCGTCCAGCGCGATATCCATGACGGCGACCCTGGCGCCGCGCCGCGCCAGCCCCTCCGCCACGGCACGGCCGATCCCCCGCGCGGCGCCGGTGACCAGCGCCGTTCGACCCCGATGCGTCTCTTCCACGGATGTCCTCCCGGAATGGGCGGTGAGTGGAGGCCGAGTTTGGGCTATCCGTAGAGGGCGATCAACGACGGCCATGCGACGGGAGGATGCGACCATGCCGCACGCGACGATGAGCGACGGGGTGAAGCTGTTCTACGAGGAGACCGGCCGGGGTTTCCCCATCCTCTTCATCCATGAGTTCGCGGGCGATCATTCGAGCTGGGAGCCCCAGGTGCGCGCCATGTCGCGGCAGTATCGCTGCATCACCTACAACGCGCGGGGCTATCCGCCGTCCGACGTGCCCGAGGATACCGGCCGCTATTCCCAGGACCGCGCCGTGGCGGACGCCCACGACCTGTTGCACGCCCTGGGCATCGCCCAGGCCCACATCGTCGGCCTGTCCATGGGCGGCTTCTGCACAGTTCATTTCGGCATGCGCCACCCCGGCCTTGCCCGCTCGCTGGTGGTCGCCGGCTGCGGCCATGGCGCCGAGATCGAGCGCCAGCCGCAGTTCCGCGCCGACGCGAACGCCACCGCCGACAAGCTGTTGGCGCTGGGCATGGCCGAGGGTGCCCGAGGCTATGCCCTCTCCCCCACCCGGGTGCAGTACCAGAACAAGGACGCGCGTGGCTGGCAGGAGTTCGCGCACAACCTGGCCGGCCATTCCGCCATCGGCTCGGCCAACACGCTGAAGGGGGTGCAGGCCGGCCGGCCCTCGATCTACGAGTTCGAGGCCGACCTGCGACAGTTGACCGTACCCACCCTGATCGCGACCGGCGACGAGGACGAGCCGACGCTGCTGCCGGGCGTCTTCCTGAAGCGCTGCATCCCGACATCCGGCCTGTGGATCGCCCCCAAGACCGGCCACGCCATCAACCTGGAGGAACCCGACCTCTTCAACCAGGCGGTCCTGCGCTTCTTCCACCAGGTCGAATCCGGCACCTGGGGCGCCCGCGACCCGCGCTCGCTGTCGGCCCGCATGACCGCCGACGAGCGGTAGATGAACGCGGCCGACGGATCGATTCCTGTCGCAGACATAATCTGCGGCGCAGTCGACGATTCGGTCGCGAGCCGCTAGGTTCGCTGCCTGATGCTGGCCTATCTGCTCCGCCGCCTGTTGCTGGTGATCCCGACGCTGTTCGGCATCATGGTGGTGAACTTCGTCATCATCCAGGCGGCACCCGGCGGGCCGGTCGAGCAGATGATCGCCCGCATCAAAGGGACGGCGGTCGATGCCACGGCACGGATCGGCGGCACCGGCGGCGATGCGGCCGCCCCCCAGTCGGGCGAACGATCGGTGCCGGGGTCGTCCGGCGAGGCGTCGAAGTATCGCGGCGCCCGCGGGCTCGACCCCAGCCTGATCAAGGAGATCGAGCGGCTCTACGGCTTCGACAAGCCGCCGCTCGAGCGCTTCACCATGATGATGAAGAGCTATGTGCTCTTCGATTTCGGCAACAGCTTCTTCCGCGACCGGCGCGTCGTGGACCTGGTCCTGGACAAGATGCCGGTCTCGATCTCACTTGGCCTGTGGACGACGCTGCTGGTCTACATGATCTCGATACCGCTCGGCATCGCCAAGGCGGTGCGCGACGGGAGCGGCTTCGACATCTGGACCTCGGCCGTCATCATCGTCGGCTATGCGATCCCGGGCTTCCTCTTCGCCGTCCTGCTGGTGGTGTTGTTCGCCGGCGGCAGCTTCCTCGACTGGTTTCCGTTGCGCGGGCTGACCTCGGAAACCTGGGGCCGGATGTCCTGGCCCGAGCGCATCCTCGACTATCTGTGGCACATCGCCCTGCCGGTGACGGCGATGGTGATCGGCGGCTTCGCCAGCCTGACGATGCTGACGAAGAACTCCTTCCTGGAGGAGATCAACAAGCAGTACGTCCTGACGGCGCGCGCCAAGGGGCTGCCGGAGCGCAAGATCCTGTACGGCCATGTCTTCCGCAACGCCATGCTGATCGTGGTCGCGGGCTTCCCGGCCGCCTTCGTTGGCGTGCTGTTCACGGGGTCGCTGTTGATCGAGGTCATCTTCTCGCTCGACGGGCTGGGCCTGCTGGGCTTCGAGGCCGCGATCAACCGCGACTATCCGGTGATGTTCGGGACCCTCTACTTCTTCACGCTGATCGGGCTGCTGCTCGGCATCGTCGGCGACCTGATGTATGTGGTGATCGACCCACGGATCGATTTCGAGGCGCGCAGGGCCTGATGGCGCCACCCGCTGCCACCCACTCCCAGCCCCCCGGCCATCCGACCTTCCTCGGCCGGCGGATTTCGCCACTGGCGGCCCGCCGCCTGGCCAGCTTCCGCGCCAACCGGCGCGGCTTCTGGGCGCTGTGGCTGTTCCTGGCCCTGTTCCTGGTGTCGCTCTTCGCGGAGTTCGTGGCCAACGACCGGCCGTTCCTGGTGAAGTATGATGGGGCCTACTACTGGCCGGTCTTCGCCGACTATCCGGAATCGACCTTCGGCGGCTTCCTGCCCCACACCGACTATCGCGACCCCAGCGTGGCCGACGAGATCAAGGCCAAGGGCTGGATGGTCTGGCCGCTCATCCCCTACAGCTACGACACCATCAATTTCGACCTGGGCAGGCCCGCACCGGCGCCGCCGTCGGCGGCCAACTGGCTCGGCACCGACGACCAGGGGCGCGACGTCGTCGCCCGGCTCATCTACGGCTTCCGCATCAGCGTGCTGTTCGGGCTGACCCTGACGCTGGCCAGTTCCGTCATCGGCATCGCGGCCGGCGCGGTGCAGGGCTATTTCGGCGGGCTGGTCGACCTGTTCTTCCAGCGTTTCATCGAAATATGGTCTGGCCTGCCGGTGCTCTACCTGCTGATCATCCTGGCATCGGTGGTGGAGCCCAACTTCTGGTGGCTGCTGTCGCTGATGCTGCTGTTCAGTTGGATGGCGCTGGTCGGCGTCGTGCGGGCGGAATTCCTGCGCGCGCGCAACTTCGACTATGTCCGCGCCGCCCGCGCGCTCGGCGTCGGCGACACGGTGATCATGGTGCGCCATGTCCTGCCCAACGCCATGGTCGCCACGCTGACCTTCATGCCTTTCATCCTCAACGGCTCGATCACGACGCTGACCAGCCTCGACTTCCTGGGCTTCGGGCTGCCGCCCGGCTCGGCGTCGCTGGGCGAACTGCTGTCGCAGGGCAAGGCCAACCTGCAGGCGCCATGGCTCGGGCTGACCGCGTTCGCCACGCTGGCGCTGATGCTAAGCCTGCTGATCTTTGTCGGCGAGGCCGTGCGCGACGCGTTCGACCCACGCAAGACCGTGCGCTGATGGCGCTGCTGGAAGTCCGCGACCTGACGGTCACCTTCGGGGAGGGGCCGCGCGCGGTCGAGGCGGTGAAGGGCGTGTCCTTCGACCTGGAGCGTGGCGAAACGCTGGCGATCGTTGGCGAATCCGGCTCCGGCAAGTCGGTCACCGCGCTCTCGATCCTCCAGCTCCTGCCCTATCCCCACGCCAGCCACGGTACCGCCACCCACATCCGTTTCGACGGCACCGAGCTGGTGGGGGCGCCGCCGGCCGTCCTTCAGAAGGTGCGCGGCGGGCGCATCGGCATGGTCTTCCAGGAGCCCATGACCTCGCTCAACCCGCTGCACACGGTGGCCCGCCAGATCGGCGAGACGCTGCTGCTGCACAAGGGGATGAGCGGCGAGCCGGCGCGGGCACGCACGCTGGAACTGCTGTCCATGGTCGGCCTCGCCAATGCCGCCGACCGGCTCGACGCCTATCCCCACCAGCTTTCGGGCGGTCAGCGCCAGCGGGTGATGATCGCCATGGCCCTGGCGACCGAGCCCGACCTGCTGATCGCCGACGAGCCGACGACCGCCGTCGACGTCACCATCCAGGCCCAGCTGCTGAAGCTGCTGAAGGAACTTCAGGCCCGCTTCGGCATGGCCATGCTGCTGATCACCCACGACCTCGGCATCGTCCGCAACATGGCCAGCCGCGTGCTGGTGATGACCGAGGGGCGGGTGGTCGAGAAGGGGCCGATGGCGGACATCTTCGCCGCCCCGCAGCATCCCTATACCCGCCGCCTGCTGGCGGCCGAGCCCAAGGGGGCGCCGCTGGACCCGCCCGCCGATGCGGCCGAGATCATGCGCGGCGACGACATCAAGGTGTGGTTTCCCATCCGCCGCGGCCTGATGCGCAGCACGGTCGGCCATATCAAGGCCGTCGACGGCGTGTCGGTGCTGGTGCGCGAGGGGCACACCGTCGGCGTCGTCGGGGAATCGGGGTCGGGCAAGACGACGCTGGGGCTGGCTCTGCTGCGCCTGCAACGCAGCGAAGGCCGGATCGCCTTCGTCGGCCGGCCGATCAACCAGCTCGGCTGGCGCGCGCTGCGTCCGCTGCGCCGGGAGATGCAGATCGTCTTCCAGGACCCCTATGGCTCGCTCAGCCCGCGCCTGTCGGTCATGGACATCGTGGCCGAGGGCATCGGCGTGCACGAGCCCCGCAGCAATACCGCGACACGGCGCGCGATGGTCGAGGCCGCCCTGGCGGAAGTCGGGCTCGACCCGGCCACCGCCGACCGCTACCCGCATGAATTCTCGGGCGGGCAGCGCCAGCGCATCGCCATCGCCCGCGCGCTGGTCCTGAAGCCGCGCTTCGTCGTCCTGGACGAGCCGACCTCGGCGCTCGACATGAGCGTGCAGGCGCAGATCGTCGACCTGCTCCGCGACCTTCAGTCGCGCCACAAGCTGGCCTACCTCTTCATCAGCCACGACCTGAAGGTGGTAAGGGCTTTGGCCGACACGGTGATCGTCATGCGCGACGGCAAGGTCGTCGAGACGGGTCCGTCGGCGGAGATCTTCGATCGCCCGCGCATGGACTACACGCAGGCGCTGATGGCCGCGGCACTCCGCCTGGAGGCGGTCGAGACGGGAGTGGTGAGGAGCTGAGATGGCATTGGTGATCGTGAGCCGGGTGCATCCTTCGAGCGACGTCTGGGCACCGGAGATGCGCCGGCTGATGCCGGAGATCGACATCCGCTACTGGCCCGAGATCGGCAACCCGGCCGAGGTCGACGCCGTGCTGATGTGGCAGGCGCCGGAAGGCCTGTTCGAGCGCCTGCCCGACCTGAAGGCGATCTTCGCCACCGGCGCCGGGGTCGACGCCATCATGGGCGACGAGCGCGTGCCCAAGCACCTGCCGCTCTGCCGCCTGGTCGATCCGTCGATGACGTCGGAGATGAGCGAGTACGTCGTCCTCCAGGTGCTGCGCTTCCACCGCCAGGAGCCGACCTACGCCGCCCAGCAGCGCGACCGGGTGTGGCAGGTCCATTCCCAGCCCCATCCCCACCAGCGCCGCATCGGCATGATGGGCCTGGGCGAACTGGGCCAGGATGCGCTGCGCATGCTGAAGCCGTTCGGCTTCCAGTTGCGTGGCTGGAGCCGGACGCCCAAGACGCTGGACGGGATCGAGACCTTCTCGGGCGCCGAAGGGTTCGGTGACTTCCTGGCCAGCACGGATATCCTGGTGAACCTGCTGCCGCTGACGGGCGAGACCGAGGGCATCATCGACGCGACGCTGCTGGCGCGGTTGCCGCAGGGGGCATTCGTGGTGAACTGCGCCCGCGGACGCCATGTCGTCGATGCCGACCTGCTAGCAGCACTCGACTCCGGGCATCTCGCCGGTGCGGCCCTGGACGTCTTCCACCAGGAGCCGCTGGCGGCCGACCACCGCTACTGGTCGCACCCCAAGGTAATCCTGACGCCCCACGCCGCTGCCCTGACGAACCCGCTGACGGCGACGCCGCAGATCGTCGACAACCTGCGCCGGGTGCGGGACGGGCGACCGCTCGTCAACCTGGTCGACCGCGGCCGCGGCTACTGATCGCACGGACTGGCGGCCGGACGGCCGCCGGTCCATATAGCCGCCCATGACCTCGACTTGCCCGCCGGCGCCATGAGCGCCCCCGCCCGCCGCGCGCTGCTGATCCTGCTGGTCGGCCTGGCCATGCTGGCAGCGACCCTGGCCACCCTCTATCTGATGCGGCCGGCGGGTGGCCCGCGTCTGATCGAGCAGGCGGGGCCGCAGATCGGCGGGCCATTCGCCTTGGTCGATCACGAGGGCCGGCGGGTCACCGCCGATTCCTATCCCGGCCGGCACCTGCTGGTGTTCTTCGGCTTCACCCATTGCCCGGACGTCTGCCCGCTGGCGCTGGGCGAGGTGTCGGTGGCGCTCGACGCCCTGGGGCCGGCGGCCGCGGCCAAGGTGCAGCCGCTGTTCGTGTCGGTCGACCCGGAGCGCGACACCCCGGCGGCGCTGAAGGAATTCGTCACCGCCTTCGATGACCGCATCGTCGGCCTGACCGGCTCGGCCGAGGAAGTGACGGCGGCCGCGCGTGCCTACCGCGTCTATTTCAAGAAGGTGCCGGTGCAGGGCGCGCTCGGCTACACCATGGACCACAGCGCCTTCGTCTACCTGACCGGTCCTGGCGGCAAGCTGGAAGCCTTCTTCACCCACGAGACCAAGGGTGACGCGATGGCCCAGAAGATCCGCGGCTTCCTCGGCCCGACCTAGCCCTCGCGCACCACGCGCGCCAGCGTCACCACGTCGACCGCAGCCGCACCCGTCCCGCGCAGGGCACGCACGCAGGCCTCGACCGTGGCCCCGGTCGTCAGCACGTCGTCCACCAGCAGCACCCGCTTGCCGCTGATTGCCGCGCGCCGGCGGGGATGGACGGCAAAGGCGCCGGCGACGTTGCGGAACCGTCCGAGCCGCCGCAGCAGGCCCTGGGTGGGCGTGCGCCGGCGGCGCACCAGGGCATCGGGAACTGCCGGTCGCCGGCCGAGGCGGCCCAGCGCCATCGCCAGCATCGCCGCCTGGTTGTAGCGGCGATAGATCAGCCGGCTCCAATGCAGGGGCACCGGCACGACCACGTCGGCTTCCGCCAGCAGCGGTCCGGCGGCGCGCGCCATCCAGGCGGCATAGGCCGGGGCGGCATGGGTGCGGTCTGCGTGCTTGAAGCCCAGGATCAGCGGCCGGCTGGCATCGTCGTAGCGGACGGCAGAGCGCGCGCGCTCGAAGCCGGGCGGCTGGCGGATGCATTCGGCACATTCCGTGCCGGCGCCGGGGTCGAAGGCGAACGGCACCCCGCAACGACGGCAGCAAGGGGCGGAAATGAAGGTGATGGTCGACCAGCAGGTCGGGCACAGCGCGCCATCGGCCGCGACGATCGTACCGCAGGCAAGGCAGCGCGGCGGCAGCAGCACGTCCATGACCCGGCGGCCGGCGCCGACCGCGATCGCGGCGGCTTTCCGGGCGATAGCGGCGGGGCGGCGTGGCGCTTCCATCATCGGACGCCCATATTAGCCGGCATGTCGCCTCCTGCCGATACCAACCGTTCCGCCGTCCTGGCTGATCCGCCCGAAGGCATGCGGGTGTTCGACCGCCACAGCGTTCGCCGCCATCGTGAGCGTGCCGCTGCGGGGTTCGCCGGGCACGGCTTTCTCTTCGACGAGGTGGCCGCCCGCTTGGCCGACCGGCTGGACGACGTCCGGCGGGAGTTCGCCACCATCCTCGACATCGGCGCCCGCGGTGGCGTGATGGCGCGAGCGCTGGCCGCCCGCGGCGGCGATGCCCCGGCCGCGCTTGGCGACAAATCCACCGTCGTCATCCACAGCGATCTGGCGCCATCCCTACTGGCGGGCCTGCCGCGCGCGGTGGTGGCCGACCCGGAGGCCCTGCCCTTTGCCGGTGGCTTCGACCTGGTGGCAAGCTGCCTCGACCTGCATTGGGTCAACGACCTGCCCGGCGCTCTGGTGCAAATCCGCCGTGCCCTGCGGCCGGACGGCCTGTTCCTGGCCGCCATCTTCGGCGGCGACACGCTGAGCGAATTGCGCGAGGCGTGGCTGGCGGCCGAGATCGAGGTCGAAGGCGGGGCCAGCCCGCGCATCTCCCCCTTCGCGGACGGCCGCGACGCCGGCGCCCTGTTGCAGCGGGCCGGCTTCGCCCTGCCGGTGATCGACACCGATCGCATCACCGTGACCTACGCCGATCCCATCGCCCTGATGCGCGACCTGCGCGGGATGGGCGAGACGAATGCGGTGGCACTCCGTCGCCGCACCGCCACCCGCCGCGCCACCCTCTTCCGCGCCGCCGAGATCTATGGCGAGCGCTTCGCGGACGCCGACGGCCGCATCCGCGCCACCTTCGAGATCGTCACCATGACCGGGTGGGCCCCCCACGCCGACCAGCAGAAGCCGCTGAAGCCGGGCAGCGCTGCCTTCAAGCTGGCCGAGGCGCTGAACGGCGAGCCCGATCAGTCGGCTCGATCACAGTGAGGTCGTCTGCGCGCGCAGCCAGGCGGCAAATTCGGCTTCGGTCGATTGGCGCGCAGCCGCCTGTTCGACCATTCTGACGGCATCCAGCGCATTGCAGGAAAATGCATACCCGTTCAGGGCAATGAACAGGCGCGCAGCCATCCACGCGATGCGCTTGTTGCCGTCAAGGAACCCGTGATTGCGCAACAGGCCGCACGCGCAAGCCGCCGCCAGATCGGCGATGTCCGGCGTTCCATAGGCTGCAAGGTTTCGGGGGCGATCGAGCGCGGCTTCAATGGCGCCGCGATCGCGAATGCCCGCTACTCCGCCGTGCTCGGCGATCAGCCGATCATGGATCGCAAAAACGACTTTCGCGTCGATCCATGCCCAATCCGTCACTTCGCGAGAGCCCGCAGGATCTCGCGATCGTCATGCAGGATATCTTCAGCCAGCCGCATCTGGCGCTCGAACTCCGGATCGTAGGGGGTCAGTCGATAGCCGCCATCCGGCGTCTCCGTCAGAAACAACGTGTCCCCCTTCTTCACCTTCAACTGGGCCATTGCTTCCTTGGTAAGGATGATGCCGGCCGAGCCGCCCACGGTTGTGATCTTGAAGGCCAGCATCTCCACCCCACGCTCTATATAATAAATCTTATATAGACCTGCTCACACCAGATCGCCAGGACTGTCCAGCTCTTTCATCTTTCCGCCTTCGATCAACAGCCAGCGCGTGCCGATGGCGCGCGCGAAGCTGCGGTCGTGGGAGACCAGGACCGAGGTCGCCTGCTGGGCCAGGATCTCGGCCTCGAGCTGTTCCTGGCCGGCGATGTCGACATGGTTGGTCGGCTCGTCCATCAGGTAGAAATTGGGCTCGGCCAGCCGGATCGCCAGCAGGCCGAGACGGGCCTTCTGGCCGGGCGACAGGCGGTCGATCGTCTGGCGCTGCCGGTCGACCATGAAGCCCGCGCCCGCCAGCAGGCTGGTGGTGCGCTGGTCGCCCAGGCGGAAGGTGCCGCCGATGAAGTCGTGCGGCGTCTCCCGTGGCGGCAGTTGCGACATCTGCTGGTCGAGGTAGCCCAGCACCACGGTCGGGGCGACGCGGACGCCGGGCATGGCCTCGGGATCGGCCATGGCCCGGCGCAGCAGGGCGACCAGTTGCGACTTGCCGACGCCGTTGCGCCCCAGCAGCACGATGCGGTCCTGCTGGCGCACCTCGAGCTTGCCGGTGCGGAAAAGTGCCCGGCCGTCGGGCGTGCGCACCGTCACATCGTCGAAGGCGGCCAGGACGCGGGCGTGGGTGGTGCGGCTGGCCAGCCGGATATCGGCCGTGCGGGCCAGGTGCTGCGGACGCAGTGTCCGTTCCAGCGCCTCGGCGCGCTGGGCCATCTGCATCGACTTCTTCTGCGCGGCGTCGCTGCGGCTGTTGATGCCGACATTGCGCAGTGCCGCCGCACTCTGGCGCAGCCGCGTCGCCTCCTTGGCATCGCGCGCCAGCCGGGTGGCGTCGGCCTGGTCGTCGTCAGCCAGCAGCGCGCGGGCGGCGAAGTAGGGATGGGCATAGAGGCGCGACGCCTCGGGCCGCACGAACAGCGTGCGGTTGGTGCAGGCTTCCAGGAACTGACGGTCGTGGCTGGCGATCACCATCGGCACCTGGCGCAGCGGGCTGGTGATCCAGCCTTCGAGCAGGCGGATCTTGTCCAGGTCCAGATGGTTGGTGGGCTCGTCGAGCAACAGGGCGTCGGGGTCGGCGACCCAGGTGCGGGCAAGCAGCGCCAATCGCTGCCAGCCGCCGCTGAGCGCCCGCAGCGGCCGGGCGCGCAGGTCGTCCGGCGTCTCGAGTTCGTCCAGCACGAGGTCGACGCGCCAGCCCTGGCTCTCGCGGTCGGCCGGCGGTATCGCGCGGCGCACCATCTCGGCCAAGGGCAGGTCGAGCAGGTTTGCCGGCACGTCCTGCTCGACGAAGCCGACCTTCAACCCGCGCGAGCGGATGATGGTGCCGGCCGACGGTTCCGCCTGCCCGGCCAGACAGCGCAGCAGGGTGGACTTGCCGCCGCCATTGCCGGCGACGAGGCCGATGCGGTCGCCATCGGCGATGACGAGGTCGAGGTTCTGGAAGAGGGGTTCGGCGACAGTGACGCCGACATTGCGCAGGCTGATCGAGCCCATGTGCATCTCTCGCGACGGGTGCGGGCCCACCTCGCGAGGAGGATGGCCGGCACGGATCGAAACCAGGAGAAGCAGCTGCCCCGGCATCGCCGGGGGGACAGCGCCAAGGCGCCGTTGCGGGCAGGCCCGAAAGGGTGGGACGCTACGGGTGCGTCAGTTCCGACCTTCGGCCAGCCCCGCAACGGAACGCTGCGGGGCGGCGGCAGGCCCACGGGTGTGCTGCTGGATGCGGTCGATCATGCAGCCCTCCCTCGATGGCCGGATGTGGAACAGGCGATCCTGTTAGCGGCGGCCAGCGCGGGTTGCAAGCGGTAAGCTCACAAGAGGTCCCGCAGCATGGCGACCAGCGGCTCGTCCGCCGGCGGCATGGGATAGTCGCGCAGGCGGTTGGCGCGCACCCAGGCCAGCCGCTGGCCCTCCTGCGGCGTCGGGGTGCCGCGCCAGTTGCGGCAGATGAAGAGCGGCATCAGCAGGTGGAACGACTCGTAGCGATGCGACGCGAAGGTGAGCGGCGCCAGGCAGCGCTCGGCCGTGTCGATCCCCAACTCCTCGCCCAGCTCGCGCACCAGGGCTGCCTCCGGCGTCTCGCCCGGCTGCACCTTGCCGCCGGGGAACTCCCACAGGCCGGCCATCGACTTGCCGGGCGGCCGCTCGGCAATCAGCACGCGGCCGTCGGCATCGACCAGCGCCACCGCCGCCACCAGCAGGGTCGGCAGCGCCACCGGCCGGGCGATCTCGTAGCGCACCGTCTCGACCGGGGTGCCGCGCAGCCGGGTCTGGACGCGGCCCGTCTCGACCATGCCCGCCCGCTCCAGCACCCGGCACGAGGCGACGTTGTCCGGGTGGACCTCGGCGAACACGATCCGGGGCACCTCGAACGAGAAGGCATGGCGGATGGCGCCCTTCACGGCCTCGGTCGCGAAGCCCTGACCCCAGTAAGGCATGCCCAGCCAGTAGCCGACCTCCAGCTCGCCCTCGCGGTCGCCCTGCTCCAGGCCGATGTTGCCGATGAAGGTGCCGTCGTCGCGCCGCGTGACGGCGAAC
Organism: Stella humosa; assembly: GCF_006738645.1. Taxonomy (GTDB): domain Bacteria; phylum Pseudomonadota; class Alphaproteobacteria; order ATCC43930; family Allostellaceae; genus Allostella; species Allostella humosa. Next base: position 5,382,172 of record NZ_AP019700.1, read on the forward strand.
ACCTCGGCATGGCCCGCCGCCCGGTCGGCCGCCGCCTGGGCGATGAACGCCTCGGCGGCACCGGCCGGGTAGGGATGCGGGATCCGCTGGGTGTAGCGCGCGACCTCCCAGCTGGCGGCCAGGGCCGTGATCGCCGGCGCATCGGCCGGCGTCATCGGCCTGAGGACGAGGCGGGCGGTCGTCAGCGCCTCAACTGCGGTAGCTGCCATTGATGTCGATATAGGCGTGGGTCAGATCGCAGGTCCAGACAGTGGCGGACGCCCGGCCGACGCCGACATCGACATCAATGTCGATGGCACGGCCCGCCATGTGCGCGGCAACCGGCCCCTCGTCGAACCCTTCGACGCGCACGCCGTTGCGGGCGACGGCGACGCCGCCCATCGAGATCGACAGCCGGTCGCGGTCGGCCTTCTCGCCCGACTTGCCGACCGCCATGACGATGCGGCCCCAGTTGGCATCGCCCGCCGCGATCGCGGTCTTGACCAGAGGCGAGTTGGCGATGGCCAGTCCGATGCGGCGCGCCGCCTTGGCCGTGGCCGCCCCGCCGACGCGGATCGCCACCAGCTTCTCGGCCCCCTCGCCGTCCTTCACCACCAGATGGGCCAGCTCCATCAGGACGCCGTCCAGCACCCGGCGGAAATCCGCCAGGCGGGGATCGGACGCCTTCTCGACGGTCGGGTTGCCGGCCTGGCCGGTCGCGAACAGCAGCACCGTGTCACTGGTCGAGGTGTCGCTGTCGACCGTGATGCAGTTGAAGCTGCGGTCGGAGCCGCGGGTCAGCAGCGCCTGCATGACGTCCGCCGGCAGGGCCGCGTCGGTGAAGACGAAGCCCAGCATCGTCGCCATGTCCGGCGCGATCATGCCCGAGCCCTTGATGAAGCCGTTGATCGTGACCGTGGTGCCGCCGATCCGGGCCGTCGCCGTCACGCCCTTCGGATAGGTGTCGGTGGTCATGATGGCGCGGGCGGCTTCGGCCCAATGGTCGGGCTTCAGGTCCTGGGACAGCTTGTCGAGCACGGCCGTGATGCGCTCGGCCGGCAGCGGTTCGCCGATGACGCCGGTCGAGGCGACGTAGACCTCGTCCGGCCGGCAGCCCAGGCGCTGGGCCACGCCCTCGGCCGTCACCTGCACGGCCTTGAAACCTGCCTGGCCGGTGAAGGCATTGGCGTTGCCGGCATTGACGATGACGGCGCGGGCCTGGCCGCCGGGCAGGGCCTTGCGGCACCAGTCGACCGGGGCAGAGGCCGTCTTGGAGCGCGTGAATACCCCCGCCACGGTGGTGCCCGGCGCCAGCTCGGCCAGCATGACGTCGACACGCCCGGTGGTATAGCGGACGCCGGCGGCGATGGTGCCCAGGCGCACGCCGGCGATCGGCGGCAGGTCGGGAAAGCGTTCGGGAGCGAGCGGGGAAACCTTGTGCGCCATGACGGCCTCTGAACGATTGCTGGTGACGGGTGGCGAAGCGGGGACCGGAATCAGCGCGCGGGCGTCAGGCCCGGGGCGGGGGTCGGCGCCAGCGGCGTGCCGTCGGCGTTGAACAGCTCCACCTTGGCACCCTCGCGCAGGCCCTTCACATGCGCGTCGACCGCCTCGCGGGTCAGCTCGCTGCTCAGCTCCTCGCGCGCGGCCTCGAAGGTCGGGGCGGCCATCTGGCGGCGGTCGGTGACGCGGATGATATGCCAGCCGAACTGGCTCTTCACCGGCATCTTGGTCGTCTCGCCCTTCTTCATGGCGAAGGCGGCGGCCGAGAATTCCGGCACCATCTGCTCCTTCTGGAAGAAGCCGAGGTCGCCGCCATTCTCGCGGCCCGACGGGTCGATCGACTTCTCGCGCGCGGCGCGGGCGAAGTCGCCGCCCTTCTCCAGCTCGGCGGTCAGGCGCTTGGCGTCATCCTCCTTCTCCAGCAGGATGTGGCTCGCCTTCACCTCTTCGCCCACGGGCTGGGTCTTGACGAACTCTGCGTACTTGGCCTTCAGCTTCTCCTCGGTGACGGCCTTCTCGACGACCCGCGTCAGATAGACGCGCTCGATCACGCGCTCCTCCAGGCGGGCCATCTGGTTCTTCACGTCGGGGTCGTTCTGCAGGTTCTGGCTGCGGCCGGCATCGCTCAGCAGGCGCGAGCTGACGACCTGGTCGACCACCAGCGGGAAGATCATGTCGAGCGGCATCTGCTGCACCTGGGCGGGTAGCTGGCGGTGGGCCGCCAGCACGTCGCTGCGCAGGATCGGCTTGCCGTTCACGCGCGCGACCACGGGATCGGCACCGGCGGCAGGATCCGCAGCAGTCGGCGCAGTTGGTTGGCCGGCCGGCGCCTGGGCCGCGGCGGGATGGGCAAGCAGCAGCGGGGCCGCCAGGGCGGCAAAGGCAACGAAGGCGGAACGGCTCATCAGGGGGTCATCCTTTCGCCAGCGCGAGGGGCGGCCAGCTTGGCCGCGGAACATACACGAAGCCGCTTAATGGCGGAATGTGGCGAGAAATGGTGGCCGGGTGCCCGCGTTGACAGGGTTGGCCCTTACTCCTATGTGTTGGGGGGTCGTACCCGTGCGGCCTTCCCCGTCCATCCCGTTCCGCCCGAGGTTTTGATGATCGGCGCTCTCGCCCGCCGCTTCTTTGGCTCAGCCAACGATCGCTATATCAAGAGCCTCGCCTCCGTCGTCCGGGACGTGAACGCGCTGGAACCGTCCCTGGTCGGCCTCTCCGACGACGAGTTGCGCGCCCGCACGCCGATGCTGCGCGAACGCCTGGAGAAGGGCGCCACGCTCGATGATATCCTGCCCGACGCCTTCGCCACCGTGCGCGAGGCGGCCAAGCGCGTGCTGGGCCAACGGCATTTCGACGTCCAGCTAATGGGCGGCACCGTGCTCCATCGCGGCATGGTGGCCGAGATGAAGACGGGTGAAGGCAAGACCCTGGTCGGCACGCTGCCGGTCTATCTCAACGCCCTCTCGGGCCAGGGCGTCCACGTCGTCACCGTCAACGACTACCTGGCCAGCCGCGATTCCGAGTGGATGGGCACGATCTACCGCTTCCTGGGGCTGGAAGTCGGCTGCATCGTCCATGGACTCGACGACCCGCAGCGCCGCGCGGCCTATGCCGCCGACGTCACCTACGGCACCAACAACGAATTCGGCTTCGACTATCTGCGCGACAACATGAAGTACCGGCTGGAGGACATGGTCCAGCGGCCGTTCAACTTCGCGATCGTCGACGAGGTCGACAGCATCCTGATCGACGAGGCGCGCACGCCCCTCATCATCTCCGGCCCGGCCGAGGATTCCTCGGAGCTTTATGCCCGGGTCGACGTGCTGATGGACCTGCTCGACCCGACCGACTTCGAGAAGGACGAGAAGCAGCGCACCGTCACCCTGACCGAGAAGGGCCTGGAGACGATCGAGCGCCTGCTGCAGGAGGCCGGCCTCCAGAAGGAGGGCGGGCTCTACGACATCCACAACGTCTCGCTCGTCCATCACGTGAACCAGGCGCTGCGCGCCCACAAGCTCTTCGCGCGCGATACCGACTACATCGTCAAGGACGACAAGGTCATCATCGTCGACGAGTTCACCGGCCGCATGATGGAGGGCCGGCGCTATTCCGAGGGCCTGCACCAGGCGCTGGAGGCCAAGGAGCATGTGACGATCCAGGTCGAGAACCAGACACTGGCCTCGATCACCTTCCAGAACTACTTCCGCCTCTATCCCAAGCTGGCCGGCATGACCGGCACGGCCATGACCGAGGCGCAGGAACTGTCGGACATCTACAAGCTCGACGTCATCGAGATGCCGACCAACGTGCCCTGCGTGCGCAAGGACGCCGACGACGAGGTCTACCGCACCGCGCGCGAGAAGATGAACGCGATCGTGCTGCAGATCGAGGAGTGCCGGAAGAAGGACCAGCCGGTGCTGGTCGGCACGGTCAGCATCGAGAAGTCCGAGCTGCTGGCGGCTTTCCTGGAGGAGCGCAAGGTCCCGCACCAGGTCCTGAATGCCCGCCACCATGAGCAGGAAGCCTACATCATCGCCCAGGCCGGCCGGCCGGGCGCGGTCACCATCGCGACCAACATGGCCGGCCGCGGCACCGACATCCAACTGGGCGGCAATGTCGAGCTGCGCGTCCGCCGCGAGCTGGCCGAGGTGACCGATCCGGACGAGCGCGCCCATCTGGAGGCCTCGATCCGCACCGATGTCGCCGCCGCCAAGCAGCGCGTGCTGGCCGCGGGCGGCCTCTATGTCATCGGCAGCGAGCGCCACGAGAGCCGGCGCATCGACAACCAGTTGCGCGGCCGGTCGGGCCGCCAGGGCGATCCCGGCGGGTCCAAGTTCTTCGTCTCGCTCGACGACGACCTGATGCGCATCTTCGGGTCGGAGCGCATGGACACCATGCTGCGCCGCCTGGGCATCAAGGAAGGCGAGGCGATCGTCCATTCCTGGATCAACAAGGCCCTGGAAAAGGCGCAGCAAAAGGTCGAGGCGCGCAACTACGAGGTGCGCAAGCAGCTGCTGCGCTACGACGACGTGATGAACGACCAGCGCAAGGTCGTCTACGAGCAGCGCCGCGACATCATGCAGGCCGACGACATCGAGACGATGATCGCCGACATGCGCGCCGAGGTGATCGAGACCCAGGTCACCCGCTGCATCCCGCCCAACGCGTATGCCGAGCAGTGGGACGCGGCCGGCCTGCACGAATCCTGCCTGCGGCTGTTCGGCCTCGACCTGCCGATCGCCGACTGGGTGCGCGAGGAAGGCATCGCCGACGTCGAGATTCGCGGCCGCATCACCAAGGCGGTCGACGAGAAGATGGCGGCCAAGGCCGAGGCGTACGGCCTCGAGCTGATCCGCATGGCCGAGCGCAGCATCCTGCTTCAGGTGCTGGACCAGGTGTGGAAGGACCACCTGCTGTCGCTGGACCACCTGCGCCAGGGCATCAGCCTGCGTGCCTATGCCCAGCGCGACCCGCTGAACGAGTACAAGCGCGAAGCTTTCGAGCTGTTCGAGGAGATGCTCGTGCAGTTGCGCGAGGCCGTCATCCAGCTCCTCAGCCATATCGAAGTGCGGATGCAGGAGCCTGAGCCCATTCCCGAGATGCCCCAGGGCATGGTCGAGACGCGCTACGATCCGGCCCTGTCCGAGGTTGGGCCGGATGGCGAGGCGGAACCGCGGCCGGCGATGCGCCATACCGCGGTCGCGGCCGTGGCCAGCATCGACCCCGCCGACCCTGCCACCTGGGGCCGCGTCAACCGCAACGGCTCCTGCCCCTGCGGCAGCGGCAAGAAGTACAAGCACTGCCACGGCAAGCTGTAGGGGGCGCTTGCCCCCTGCTACCGCCCCCGGCCAGCCGCAGAACCCGCATCCGTCGAAGATAACGCCGACCGGCCTCCGGACCGCGGTCGAGAAGCCGTCGTCCCGCAGGCTGGCTGCCTTCTGGAGGAGACGCTTCCTTGATCATCGCCCACGCGCCGCTGGTCCGGCTGGTCGCCGACATCTTCATTGCCGCTGGATGCGACCCGGCCGAGGCCGGGCGCATCGCCACCATGCTGTCGGGCGCCAACCTCGCCGGCCATGACAGCCACGGCGTCATCCGCGTGCCCCGCTATGTCGAGACGTTGCAGGCGGGCCGCGTCAATGCCGGCCGCGGCCTGACCACGGTCGTCGATGGCGGCGCCTTCACGGTGGTCGACGGCAATTACGGCTTCGGCCAGACGGTGGGCCCGCTGGCGGTCGAGCTCGGCATCGCCCGGGCCAAGGCCCATGGCGTGTCGATCGTCGGCCTGCGCCATGCCGGCCATCTGGGCCGCATCGGCGACTATCCGGAGATGGCCGCGGCCGAGGGCCAGGTCTCGATCCATTTCGTCAACGTCGCCGGCAGCGAGCTGGTCGCCCCCTTCGGCGGCGTCGACCGCCGCTTTTCCACGGCACCCATCGCCATCGGCCTGCCGACGGCGGGCGGCGAGCCGGTGATCCTGGATTTCGCCACCTCGCTGGTGGCCGAGGGCAAGGCGCTGGTCGCCCAGTCCGGCGGCAAGCCGCTGCCGGCGGGCGCCCTGATCGAGCCGGACGGCACCCTGTCGAGCGACCCGAAGACGCTCTATGGCGAAGTGGCACCGGGTGCGGTGCCCGATCCGCGGCTGGGTCCGGGCGCCCTGCGCGCCTTTGGCGAGCAGAAGGGTTCCGGACTGGCCCTGATGTGCGAGCTGCTGGCCGGCGCCTTCACCGGGTCGGGCTGCTCGGGCCCTGGTCCGCGGCAGATCGCCAACGGCATGCTGTCGATCTACATGGCGGTCGACCGCTTCCACTCCGACGACGGGTTCGCCCGCGAGTTGGCCCAGTATGTCGACTACGTGAAGGCTTCGCGGCCGGCCACTCCGGGCGGCGAGGTCCTGGTCCCGGGCGAGCCGGAGCGGCGCAGCCGGGCCAAGCGCCTGGCCGAGGGCATTCCGCTGGCCGATCGCGCCTGGGCCGACATCCTGGCCACGGCACGCAAGGTCGGGCTCAGCGAGGACCGGTTGCGCGCCGTCGCCAACTGAGCCATTCACCGCCGAACGGGCCGGCGCCGCACTATTCGTGCAGCCGGCCCGACCAGGCATCGCGCAGGACGGCCAGGCGTTCTGTCACCGTCTCCTCGCGCATGCCGAGCCGGGCCATGACCCGGCCGGCCAGCTGCAGGCTGGGTTCCAGCGTTTCCGGGATGACCTCGGTCGCACCCAGTTGCATCAGCCGCTTGGCGTGCGCCACGTCGCGGGCACGGGCGAAGACCGGCAGCCCCGGCCAGCGCCGCCGGGCCGCGCGCACCGCGCGCTCGGCCGCGCGCGGATCGTCCAGCGTGACCACGATCGCCTGGCAGTTGTCGGCGCCGGCGTGGCGCAGCACCTCGCCCCGGCCGGCATCGCCGAAATGCACCCGCTGGCCACGCGCGCGCGCAGCCTCGGCCACCGCCGGGTCGAGGTCGAGCGCCACATAGTCGATCTTTTCGGCATCGAAGGCCGCCGCCAGCGTCCGACCGACGCGGCCGAAGCCGGCCAGGATCACATAGGCCCCCGCCGGGGCATCGACCGCGGCGGCCGCCGCCCGCTGGAGGGCTTCCCGGCCGGCCAGCCGGCTGGCCAGCCGCCGGCCGACGATCGCCACCAGCGGCGTGGCCATCAATGAGAGGCCGACCACGAGCAGCACCATCTGGGCCTCCGCCCGGGGCAGGATGCGCGCATCGGCCGCCAACCCGATGGCCACCAGCCCGAACTCGCCCGCCTGACCCAGCAGCAGGCCCACTTCCAGGGCCACGGGCCAGGGCTGGCCGAAGGCACGGACGAGCAGGCCGATGACCAGGGCCTTGGCGAGGAACAGGATCAGCACCCCGCCCAGGATCGCCAGCGGCATCTGGACGAAGGTGGTGCCGTCGACGCCCATGCCGACACCGATGAAGAAGAGGCCGAGGAAGAGGCCCTTGAAGGGCTCGATGTCGACCTCGACCTCGAAGCGGTACTCGCTTTCAGCGATCAGCAGTCCGGCCAGGAAGGCGCCCAGCGCCATCGACAGTCCGACCGCCGCCGTTGCCATGGCCGTGCCCAGCACGACCAGTAGCACGACGGCCATGAACAGCTCCGGCCCGACGCGGGCGGCCGAGCGCAAGGCCGGTCGCAGCGCGAAGCGTCCGAGGACGCCGATGGCCGCGATGATCAGAACCGCCTCGCCGATCGACTGGAAGATGGCCCAGACGGATTGCTCCGGCTCGGTGCCGCCCAGGACCGAGATCAGGATCAGGATTGGCACCACCGCCAGGTCCTGGAACAGCAGGATGGCAAAGGCCGTGCGGCCGAGCGGGCCGGACTGCTGCCGCCGCTCGGCCAGCAGCGGCATGGCGATCGCCGTGGAGGACAGCGCCAGCGCCAGCCCGATCACCGATGCGGCGGCAACGCTGTGGCCCAGCAGCCAGGCGGCAAGCCCGAGCACGCCCGCACAGGCGGCGACGGCCGCCCCGCCCAGGCCGAAAACCGCCAGCCGCATGGAGAAGAGGCGGCGCGGCGACAGTTCCAGACCGATCGTGAACAGGAGGAAGACGACGCCCAGCTCGGCGATCTGGCGCACGCCCTCCAGCTCGGTGATCACCAGGTTGCGGATCCAGGGCACCTCGCCCACCAGCCCGCCCAGCCCGTTCGGCCCGATCGCCAGACCGACCACCAGGAAGCCCAGGACCGGGCTGATCCGCAGCCGGTGGAAGACCGGCACGACGACACCCGCCGCGGCCAGGAAGACCACGACCTCACGCAGATAGGGAATGCCGTGCCCATCCTCGGTCACGGCAAACCCTCGGTCATGCCGGACGCGGCACCGAATCAGGCCCCGTTCTGTCCGATAGCCAGAAACTTCTCGCGGCGGCGCAGGCGCAAAGCCGGTCCGTCCAGCCCCTGCAGCGCGGCAAAGGTCTCTGCCACCGCGTCGCCGACCGCCTGTACGGTCGCCACCCGGTCGCGGTGGGCGCCGCCCAGCGGTTCGGGGATGATGCGGTCGGCCACGCCCAGGCGCAGCAGGTCCTGGGCGGTCAGCTTCAGCGCCTCGGCCGCCTGCTGGGCATTCTCGCCGCTGCGCCACAGGATCGAGGCGCAGCCTTCCGGCGAGATCACCGAATAGACGGCGTGCTCCAGCATCAGCACGCTGTTGGCCGTGGCGAGCGCGATGGCGCCGCCCGACCCGCCCTCGCCGATGATGACCGAAACGAACGGCACGCCGACGGCCAGCCCGGCCTCGATCGCCCGCGCGATCGCCTCGGCCTGGCCGCGCTCCTCCGCGCCAATGCCGGGGTAGGCGCCGGCGGTGTCGACCATGGTCAGGATCGGCAGGCCGAAGCGGTCGGCCAGTTCCATCAGGCGGCGGGCCTTGCGATAGCCCTCGGGCTTGGCCATGCCGAAATTGTGGCGCACCCGGCTTTCGGTGTCGGCGCCCTTCTCCTGGCCGATGACCATCACCGGCTCGCCGCGGAAGCGCCCGAGCCCGCCGATGATCGCCCGGTCCTCGGCGAAGGTGCGGTCGCCCGCCAGGGGCGTGAAGTCCGTCACGAGGCCCGCCAGGTAGTCCGACAAGTGCGGGCGCTCCGGGTGGCGGGCCACCTGCACCTTCTGCCAGGCCGTCAGGCGCGAGTAGGTCTGTCGCAACAGACGCTCGGCCTTGCCCTGCAGCTTGGCCACCTCGTCGGCGATATTGATGTCCGCAGCGCCGGGCAGATGCCGGAGCTCTTCGATCTTGCTTTCCAGCTCGGCGATCGGCTGCTCGAAATCGAGAAAACTGCGCATGGTGGGGCGGGGTACTAGCACAGGCCGGGCAGGGCTGGGAACCGACCCACCCTAACCTTCCTTGTCGGGGGGGCCACGGCGCGCCATCGGGTGGTGGTCATGCACCAGCCGCGACAGCCGCTCGTCGGCGACATGGGTATAGATCTGGGTGGTCGCGATGTCGGCATGGCCCAGCATGCGCTGCACGCTGCGCAGGTCGGCGCCGCCATCGACCAGGTGGGTCGCGAAGGCATGGCGCAGGACATGGGGCGACAGGCGGGCCGGGTCGAGCCCGGCCTGCAAAGCCAGTTCCTTCAGCAGTTGGCCGACGCGCCGCCGGGTCAGCCGCGCATCGGCGCCGCGCGAGGGAAAGAGCCAGCGTTCGGCCATGGCCCGCAGCGCGCCCTTGGGCAGGAAGGCCGGGCGGACGGCCATGTAGGCCCCGACCGCGGTCACCGCCGACTCGGCGAGCGGCACGATCCGCTCGCGGTCGCCCTTGCCGCGGACCAGCAGGGTGGTCGACCCGCGGGTGACGGCGTGCACCGGCAGGTCGACCAGTTCGGACACCCGCAGGCCGCCGGCATAGAGCAGCTCGACGATGGCCACCAAGCGCGGCCCCTCGGGCGCCGGGCGCAGGCGGGCGGCCGCCAGCAGGGCATCGCATTCGCCGGTGTCGATGATCTTGGGCAGCGGCCGGCCGAGGCGAGGCGAATCGAGGCGGCTGGTCGGGTCGTCGGCGCGCAGGCCCTCGGCATAGAGGAAGCGATGGAACTGACGGATGGCGGACAACCGCCGGGCCGCCGTGCGCGGCGCCATGCCAGCGGCTTCAAGATGGCCCAGATAGGCGCGGATGCCGTCCTCGCTGGCGGCGTCCAGGGATTCGCCGCGGCGGGCGAGGAAGCCCGCAAGGTCCAGCAGGTCGCGGCGATAGGCGTCCTGCGTGTTGTTCGCCGCGCCGCGCTCGGCCGCCAGCATCTCGAGAAAGGTTTCGAGGTGCCTCTGCGCCAGCGTAGGCCCGGCCATCGCCGCTAGAGGCCGGCCTGGAGGGCGATCTCGACCGCGATCCGCCGGGCGGCGGCCGTCTCATCGGCCAGCCGCAATCCGTTCAGGGCCGAGAAGGCCGCCAGCGGATGGGGCACCGGTGCCTGACCGAGCGCGACCAGGGCCAGTGCCACCTGCTCGCCCAGCCGGCCTTCGCGGGCGGCCGCCTCCTGCGCGAACCAGACGACGGTGGCCGAGGCTGGTACCGACGCCGCGGGTCCGCCGGGATCCTGGGACAGCGCCAGCCATTCGTCGCTGGCCGCCAGGTCGCCCAGGGCCGCCAGCAGCGACAGGCCGATGGCCGTGCGCGGTGCCGCCGGACCGCCCATCCCGGCCGACCAGCGGCGCACCGCCTCGGCATTCCAGGCGGGTCCCTCGTCGCCGCGCGCCAGGCGCACCAGCGGGGCGGCCGCGGCGTGGGCGGCCATCGCCGCCTCGTCGCCCGGCCGCCGGCCGATCATGTCCAGCCAGCGCATCGCAGCCGCGCCTTCGCCGCCCGCCAGCAGGATGCGAATGGCCGCCCCGGCGAAGGGTGCCAGGTCGAGCGAGGGGGAAACCTCGCGCACCAGGGGAGCGGCGGCCAGGCCGAAGGCCAAGCCAGCGTCGCCGTCACGCGCATGGCGCCAGCCGGCCGCCAGCCGTTCGAGCCGGCGAGCGGGCACCACCTCAAGCCGGGCGGCCTGGTAGAGCACGGCACGGCCTTCCGCGCCCGGATGCTTTTCGGCCTCGGCCAGGGGCTCAGCCAGCCGTTCGGGCGGCAACGGAAATTCGGCATAGAGCCGGCCCAGCAGCGCGCCTTCGATCAGGCCGGCGCCAGCCGCCCGTTCGGCCGCGGCCAGGCGCAGGGCGACGGGCAGCGAATCGGTCCGCGCTACGGCAGCGGCGATCGCCGGCGTGGCCTGGGCCACCGCCTTCTCCTCGACCGGCACGGCCGCCTGGATGGCCAGGAACAGGGTCGTGGCGTCGAGCGGACCCGCCACGGCCGGCTTGTCGCCCAGGCCGACCGCGCCTTCGAGCAGGGCCGCGAAGCCGCCGCCTGGCTCATGCCCCTGCTCGCGCAGCAGGTCGAGGCCGAGGCGGACACGGGCGGCCTGACGGTCGGCGGCATCGCAGGCCAGCAGCAGGCGGCGCCAGAAGAGATCGGCCATGTCGACGTCGGTCGCCCGCGCCCACTTGCAGGCATCGGCCGAGGCCCCGGCCAGCAATGCCGCCTCCGCCGCCGGCCGGGCGCGCGGCCCGTCGAGCCTGGCTTGCGGCACGGCGCGCGCCAGGGCGGTCGCCGCCGGGGCATCGCCCAGGGCCAACAGCCGCACGAGGCGGCGTTCGAGGAAGGCACCGGCCGGCGCATCAGCCGGGCGGGCGGCCGCCGTCATCAGCAGGCGCCGGGCCAGGGCATGGCGGGCCGGGGTCGCGGACGGGGCCGGAATGCGGTCAAGCAGGCGCGCCACGCCCGGCCAGGCGCTGCCCTGCCACAGGGTCGGCGGAAAACCGCCCTCAGCCCGGTTCCAGCCCGCCGATTCGTGGTCGAGCGCCGGCAGGGGCCGGGCGGTCACGGTCGGGGCCGGCGGCCGCGCCGTGCGTTCCTGCGGTAGGGGCGTCGTGGTGGCCCCCGCCGGCGGGTCGAGGCGGATGCCGGGTCCGCCGGAGGGCGGGGCCAGCAGCGGCGTGGGCGGCGTCTGCGCCCAGGCCAGGGCAGGGGCCGCCAGGGACAGCCCCAGGGCCAGGAGCGCGGCGTGGCTAGCGGGCCAGCTTGGCATCCGGGATCACTTTCTCGATGCGCTTGCTGGGGGCGGGCATATCCACCAGCAGCAACGCCCCGATGGCGGCTACGAACAGGACCAGGACCACGGAAGCGGCGATCCAGATGAGCTTACGGGCCATTGGTGAACTCTCCGACCGCCGGGTGCTTGACGACTTCCGACAGCGTCTGTGCTAACTACGCCGGATGGCGGCCGGAGGGCAGAATATCGGCGCCTCGGAGGCGATACAACGCCACGAGGTGGATGACCAGCAGGCGAACCGGCCGGGGGACGGGGGAACTGCGCGTTTGGCCGACAAGATGGTGCTGCCACGGACGCTGGTACTGGTGGGCCTGATGGGTGCCGGCAAGACGAGCGTCGGCCGCCGCATCGCCCAGCGGCTCGGCCTGAATTTCATCGATGCCGACGCCGAGATCGAGACCGCGGCCGGCTGCACCATCGCCGAGATCTTCGCCCGCCATGGCGAGGCCGCCTTTCGCGACGGCGAGCGTCGGGTGATTGCCCGGCTGCTGGAAGAGCCCGTGCACATCCTGGCGACGGGCGGTGGTGCCTTCATGGATCCGGCCACCCGCGACTGCATCCACCAGCGCGGCCTGTCGCTGTGGCTGCGCGCCGAGCTGGACGTGCTGGTGCGCCGCGTCGCCCGCAGAACGCACCGCCCGCTGCTGAACCAGGGCGACCCGAAAGAAATCCTGACCCGCCTCATGACCATCCGCCACCCTGTCTATGCCGAGGCCGACATCATCGTCGACAGCCTCGATGCCCCGACCGAGAACACTGTCGACCGCTGCCTGGCCGCGATCGCAGCCCATGTCGGCCGCGTCGCGGTCGCCGGGTCCGCGCCATGAGCCGGACTGCGCGCCACGACGCCACCATCGACACCGTCCGGGTCGGGCTGGAGGATCGCAGCTACGACATCCTGGTCGGCCGCGGGCTGCTGGCGACGGCCGGCCAGCGCATGCAGCCGGTCCTGCCGTCCCGCCGCGTCGTCGTCGTGACGGACGAGACCGTGGCCCGGCTGCATTTGCCGACGCTGTTGACCGGGCTCGATGCGGCCGGGCTGCGCCACGACGCGATCGTGCTGCCGCCGGGCGAGGCGACCAAGGATTTCGCCCACTTGCAGACGCTCTGCGAACGCACGCTGGAGCTCGGCATCGACCGCGGCACCACCATGGTGGCGCTGGGCGGGGGCGTGATCGGCGACCTGACCGGGTTTGCCGCCAGCATCCTCCTGCGCGGCCTCGGCTTCGTGCAGATCCCGACCACCCTGCTGTCGCAGGTCGACAGCGCGGTCGGCGGCAAGACCGCGATCGACATGCCGAGCGGCAAGAACCTGGTCGGCAGCTTCCACCAGCCGCGCCTGGTCCTGGCCGACATGGACGCGCTCGCCACCCTGCCGCGGCGCGAGCTGCTGGCTGGATATGCCGAGGTCGTGAAATACGGCCTGCTCGGCGATATCGACTTCTTCGCGTGGTGCGAGGCCAACGGCGCGGCACTGGCCGCCGGCGATGCCGACATCGCCCGCCAGGCGGTGGTCGCCAGTTGCCGGGCCAAGGCCGCCATCGTCGCCCGCGACGAGCGCGAGACCGGCGACCGCGCGCTCCTCAACCTCGGCCATACCTTCGGCCATGCGCTGGAGGTCGAGCGCGGCTTCGGCGGCGCACTGCTGCATGGCGAGGCGGTGGCCATGGGCACCATCATGGCCTTCGACCTGTCGGCCCGGCTAGGGTTCTGCCCCGGCCAGGATGCCGTGCGGGTGCGCCGCCACTTCGATGCCGTGGGGTTGCCGACCGGCATCGCCGGCATCCGCGAGCCGCACTGGACGGCAGGCAAGCTGGTCGCCCACATGGCGAAGGACAAGAAGGCCAAGGATGGACGGATCACCTTCATCCTGGCGCACGGCATCGGCCGCGCCTTCATCGCCCGCGACGTCGCCGTCGAAGCCGTGACGGAGCTCCTGGCCGACGCGCTGGCCGCCTGATCGCCCGCACGATCCCGCCGGGCCATCCGCAATGGATCTGATCTGGCTGACCGTCCTGGCGATCCTGGCGCTGCTCGTCCTGTCGGCCTTCTTCTCGGCATCGGAGACGGCGCTGACCGCGGCCTCGCGGCCGCGCATGCACGCCTTGGCCAAGGAGGGCAACCGGCGCGCGCGGCTGGTGGAGGCGCTGCATGCCGAGAAGGAGCGCCTCATCGGCGCCATCCTGCTGGGCAACAACGTCGTCAACATCACCGCCTCGTCGCTGGCGACCGGGGCCATGGTCGGGCTCTTCGGCGAGCGCGGCGTCGTCTATGCCAGCGTGGCGATGACGGCGCTGGTCCTGATCTTCGGCGAGGTGCTGCCCAAGACCTGGGCCATCCACCACGCCGACCGGGCGGCGATGGCGGTAGCCCCGCCGATCCGGCGGGTGGTCTGGCTGCTGGCGCCGATCACGCGGGTCGTGCAGCTCGCCGTCAACGCGGTGCTGAGCCTGTTCGGGGTGCATGTACCCAAGGGATCCGGCGTCAGCGTGTCGGTCGAGGAGCTGCGCGGCGCGATCGAGCTGCACGGGCGGGACGATCGGGGCGGCGACGATGACGGCCCCAGGGAGGCCCAGCGCGAGCGCGCCATGCTCCGCTCGATCCTCGAGCTGGACGACGTCGCCGTGTCGGAGATCATGATCCATCGGCGGCGTGTGGTGGCATTCGACGCCGACCAGCCGGCCGAGCAACTGGTCGACGCGATCCTCGCCAGCCCCTACACCCGCATCCCGGTCTGGCGCAGCACGCCCGACAACATCATCGGCGTGCTGCACGCCAAGGCGCTGCTGCGGGCACTGAAGGCCCAGGCGGGCCAGGTGGGCAGCGTCGACATCGCCGGCATCGCCACCCCGCCCTGGTTCATCCCCGAGACCACCACGCTGCTGGCGCAGCTCGAGGCTTTCCGGCGCCGGCGCGAGCATTTCGCGATCGTGGTCGACGAGTACGGCTCGCTCGGCGGGATCGTCACGCTGGAAGACATCCTGGAAGAGATCGTCGGCAACATCGACGACGAGCACGATGTCGTGCTGCAGGGCGTGCGGCCGCAGCCTGATGGCTCCTATATCGTCGCCGGCACCGTGACGCTGCGCGACCTGGCGCGCGAGCTCGACTGGCACCTGCCGGACGACAACGCGTCGACCATCGCCGGGCTGGTGCTGAACGAGGCGCGGACGATCCCCGACGCGGGCCAGGTCTTCGCCTTCCACAGCTTCCGGTTCGAGGTGCTGCGGCGCCAGCGCAACCAGATCACCACGCTGCGGGTCACGCCGCCCGCGCCGGAAACATTGACGGCCGCCGACGGTTCGTCTTAGGTCGTTCGCTGCGCCGCAACATCGAATGCGGCAGCCCAGCCCCCCGGACTATAGCCATGCCCCTGTCGACCCCGGCTCCGCGCGAGCAGTTGCATACCCGCACCGTCGAGTGCCGCGGCTATCGCCGCGAGGACGGGCTGTGGGACATCGAAGGCCACATCGTCGACACCAAGACCTATCCGTTCGACAGCAACTGGCGCGGGGCGATGCCGCCCGGCACGCCGGTGCACGACATGTGGATCCGCCTGACCGTGGACGATGACCTGGTGGTGCGGGCGATCGAGGCGGTAACCGACTCGAGCCCGTTCCCGATCTGCCCGGACATCACCCCCAATTTCCAGCGCGTGATCGGCCTGTCGATCAAGACCGGCTGGACGCAGCAGGTGCGCAGCCTCCTGGGCGGGGTCGAGGGCTGCACCCATCTGGTCGAACTTCTGGGACCGGTGGCGACGACGGCCTTCCAGACCATCTTCCCCTGGCGCGAGCGCCAGCGCCGCGCCCAGGCCGCGACCTCCAGCGGCCCGCAGCGGCGACCGGCCCATCTCGACACCTGCCACGCGCTCGCGCTGGACGGGCCGGTGGTGGAACGGATCTGGCCGGCCTTCTACACCGGGCCGCGGGCCGAGAGCGCCTGACCGCAGCCACGCGCCAGCTCGGTCCGGGGCCCGTAAGCCCCCGTTGACGGAGCCGTTCGGGCGGTCGCACGTTGGCCGCTCACACTTCTCCGGCATTCGATAGGAAGCGGACATGTCGACCTCGCATGTCCTCGTCAGCCTGGCGGGGGCAATCGCCCTGCTGCTGTGGGGCATCCACATGGTCCATAGCGGGGTGCTGCGGGCCTTCGGCGCCAACCTCCGGCATGTGTTGGGGGTCGGGCTCAAGACCCGCGCACGCGCGTTCGCCGCCGGCCTGGGCGTGACCGCCATCCTGCAGAGCAGCACCGCCACGGCGATGATGGCGACGTCGTTCGCCGCCGGCGGCATGGTCGAGCTGGCCCCGGCCCTGGCCGTGATGCTGGGCGCCAATGTCGGCACCACCCTGATCACCCAGGTCCTGTCGTTCGACATCGCCATGGTCTTCCCGGTGCTGCTGGTGGCCGGCGTCTTCGCCTTCCGCAACGGCCGGCTGAGCCGGACGCGCGACCTCGGCCGGGTGGCGATCGGGCTCGGCCTGATGCTGCTGGCCCTGCACCTGCTGGTCGCCACCATCGAGCCGCTGGAGCAGCTTCCCGGCCTGCGCGCGGTGCTGGCGGCGCTGACCGGCGAGCCGCTGATCGCCCTGCTGCTGGCCGCGGTCCTGACCTGGGCCGCCCATTCCAGCGTCGCCACGATCCTGCTCGTGATGTCGCTGGCGGGCGCCCAGATGCTGACGCCGACGGCGGTGATGGCGATGGTGCTGGGGGCCAACCTGGGCAGCGCCATCAACCCGCTGCTGGCGGGCGGCCATGGCGGTGCTGCGCGGCTGCGGCTGCCGCTCGGCAACCTCGCAAACCGCCTGCTGGGTTGTGCCTTGCTACTGCCCCTGCTGGGGCCGCTGGCCGAATGGCTGGGCCGCATCGACCCCGATCCGACGCGGCTGGCGGTCAACTTCCATACCGGCTTCAACCTGTTGCTGGCGGCCGTCTTCATCCTGCCGCTGCCCTGGATCGCCCGGCTGCTGCAACGCCTGCTGCCCGATGCGCCCGTGGTCGACGACCCGGCACGGGCGCGCCACCTCGACCCCGCGGACATCGACACGCCCGCCGTCGCGCTCGCCAACGCCACCCGCGAGATCCTGCGGATGACCGAGGTACTGGAAACCATGCTGCGCGGATCGCGCGAAGTGTTCCGCACCGCCGACCGCCGCCGCGTGGCCGAGATCCGGCGGATGGACGACACGCTGGACGGGCTCTACGCCCAGGTCCACCGCTACCTCGCCGCCATCGGCCATGACGGGATGGACGAGGAGGACGGCCGCCGGCTGACCGAGCTGCTGGCCTTCGCCGTCAACCTGGAGCATGCCGGCGACATCGTCGAAAAGAACCTGATGGAGCTGGCTGCCAAGCGCATCAAGCAGCACATGGTTCTGCCGGGCGAGGCAACGGCCGAGATCGACGAGATGCATCGCCGGCTGATCGAGCACCTGCAGCTCGCCGTCACGGTGCTGATGACGGGCGACGGCGATGCCGCCCGGCGCCTGGTCGTCGAGAAGGACCGTTTCCGCAACCTGGAGCGGGCCGCCAGCGGG
Organism: Stella humosa; assembly: GCF_006738645.1. GTDB lineage: Bacteria > Pseudomonadota > Alphaproteobacteria > ATCC43930 > Allostellaceae > Allostella > Allostella humosa. The sequence goes on from NZ_AP019700.1 coordinate 5,399,790, forward strand.
CGCCTGATCGGCCGCGCCCGCAGCGGACGCGCCGAAGGGGTGGAGGAGGCCGGGCTGCGCCTCGACGTCGCCCGCGACCTGAAGCGCATCGAGGCGCACCTGGCGGCGGCGGCCTACCCGCTCCTCGAAGCCTCGGGCGAACTGAGGCCGTCGCGCCTGGCCACCTGACCCATCAGGCTGCTTGACCCATCAGGCCGGCTCGCCCGGGGCCAGGGTGCGCAGCTGGAGGGCGTGGACGCGGTCGGCCAGCTCGGCCGCCAGCACGCCATAGACCATCCGCTGGCGCTCGACCCGGGACCGGCCGGCGAAGGCCGCCGACACGATCTCGACCCGGAAATGCGTCTCGCCCTCCGGCCGGGCACCGCCATGGCCGGCATGGCGGTGGGAATCGTCGGCGATCTCCAGCGCGGTCGGCGCGAACGCCTGCGTCAGCTTGTCGCGGATACTGTCCTGCACGCTCATCTCGGCCCCCGCAATGCGACCCGGTTGATTCTCTATGGGTGGCGCCAAGGCAGACCAGATCGGGCGGCGGCCTGTCAACGCGCGCGCCACCGGCAATCGGCGACCGCCCCGCTTGTCTGGCCCTGCCGGCCCGACCATACTTCGCCCCATGAGACGACGGTTCGAACGCGTCGCCGTTGCCCCCGACCCGGAGGAGGCGCGGAACAGGCGCACCTGCGAATGGCCCGGCTGCACCGGCGAGGGGGAGTTCCGCGCGCCGCAATCGCGTGACCAGTTGCATCAATATCGCTGGTTCTGCCTGGAACATGTGCGGGCATACAACAAAAGCTGGGACTACTACCGGGGCATGTCGCAGACCGCCATCGAGGAGGATCTGCGGCGCGACACGGTGTGGCAGCGACCCACCTGGCCGCTGGGCGGACCGCGGGGCCGCGGCCCGCGCTGGCGGGTCCATGACGGGTTCGGCCTGTTCGAGGACGATGCCACCCAGAAGGCGGGCGAGCCGGGCCGGCCGCCGGCCGATGCGGCCCATGTCCGCGCGCTCGCCGTGTTCGAATTGGAGCCGCCGGTAACCTTCGAGCGGCTGCGTTCGCGCTACCTCACCCTGGTCAAGCTGCACCACCCCGATGCGAATGGGGGCGACAAGGCCGCGGAGGAGCGTCTAAAATCCATCAACGAAGCATATGCCACCCTGAAGAACGGCTATTTCGCATAGCCCGCTCTTTCCTGTTGTCTCCAAACCACGAGATCCGATCCCGATGGCTACCGCCACGTCACCCCGCGCCGCTGAGACGGCGCCGAACGGCCTGCCCGACACAAAGGTTTCCGTCCGTGAGACCTTCGGCATCGACAGCGACCTCGAGGTGCCGGCCTTCTCCACGCCGACCGAGCATGTGCCGGACAAGGACGTGGCCTACCGCTTCGACCATGACACCACGCTGGCGATCCTCGCCGGCTTTGCCTACAACCGGCGCGTCATGATCCAGGGCTATCATGGCACCGGCAAGTCGACCCATATCGAGCAGGTCGCGGCCCGCCTGAACTGGCCCTGCATCCGCATCAACCTCGACAGCCACATCAGCCGCATCGACCTCGTCGGCAAGGACGCGATCGTGCTGCGCGACGGCAAGCAGGTGACGGAGTATCGCGAGGGCCTGCTGCCCTGGGCGCTGCAGCACCCGACCGCGATCGTGTTCGACGAGTACGACGCCGGCCGCCCGGACGTGATGTTCGTGATCCAGCGCGTGCTGGAGGTCGAGGGCAAGCTGACCCTGCTCGACCAGAACAAGGTCATCCGCCCGCACCCGTCCTTCCGCCTGTTCTCGACCGCCAACACGGTCGGCCTGGGCGACACGACCGGCCTCTATCACGGCACCCAGCAGATCAACCAGGGCCAGATGGACCGCTGGAACATCGTGGCCGTGCTGAACTACCTGCCGCACGACGACGAGGTCCAGATCGTCCTGGCCAAGATGCCGAGCTACCAGACGGACGAGGGCAAGAAGACCATCGGCCAGATGGTCGCCTGCGCCGACCTGACGCGTGCCGGCTTCATCAATGGCGACATCTCCACCGTCATGTCGCCGCGCACGGTCATCACCTGGGCCGAGAATGCCCGGATCTTCGGTGATATCGGCTTCGCCTTCCGCCTGACCTTCCTCAACAAGTGCGACGAGGTCGAGCGGGCATCGGTGGCCGAGTACTATCAGCGTTGCTTCGGGACCGAGCTCAGGGAAACCGGGGTCCGCGCAAAGCTGGTGTGAGACGGCGATGACCCAGGGCAAGGCCGAGACACCGCTCGAGGCGTTCAAGCGATCGACCGCATCCACGTTGCGGGCGATCGCCGAACGCGACGACGTCAATGTCGTCTTCAGCTCCGACCCGCCGGGCGCGGCCGGCACGCGGGCCCGCGTGCCGCTGCCGTCGCGCGACCTGCCGGCCGAGGAGGCCGCCCAGGTCCGTGGGGCGGCCGACGCCATCGCCCTGCGCTACCGCCACCACGACGCCCGGCTGCACGCCAAGCGCGCGCCGCCGAGCGAACTCGCCCGCACCATCTTCGACGCGGTCGAGCAGGCGCGCGTCGAGGCCATCGGTGCCCGCAGGATGACCGGCGTCGCCGGCAACCTGGCGGCGGCGCTCGACGAACGCTATCGCCGGCAGGGCTTCGACCGCATCACCGAGCGCACCGACGTGACCATGGCCGACGCCGTCCGGCTGCTGGCGCGCGAGCAGTTGACCGGCGAGCCGCCGCCCGAATCGGCCAGGCGGGTCGTCGATCTGTGGCGTCCCTGGGTCGAGGCCAAGGGTGGTGCGGACCTGGCCAACCTGGAAAAGCACCTGAACGACCAGGAGGGCTTCGGCCAGGCCGTCCGCAAGCTGATTGCCGACCTCGACCTCGATCTGGGCGATACCGAGAGCGAAGGGTCCGAGGGCGACGGCGAGAACGACCAGAACGACTCGGCCGATGCCGACGGCGAGAGCGAGCAGGGCGAAGGCTCGGCCAGCGGCACGCAGTCGACCATGGAAGCCGCCCCCGGCGACCCGCGCGAGGATGATTCCGGTGCGGCCGCCGAGGAGCAGGACGGCGAGATGATGCCGGGCACCGGCGACGACGACCCGAACCGGCCCGGCCGGCCGGGCCAGGTGCCGCGGCCGATGTGGGGCGACGGCGCGGAGGCCACCTACAAGGCCTACACCACCCGCTTCGACGAGACCGTCCTGGCCGATGCGCTGTGCGATGCCGACGAACTGTCGCGGCTGCGCGGCCTGCTGGACCAGCAGCTGGCCCACCTCCAGGGCGTCATCGGCAAGCTCGCCAACCGGCTGCAGCGCCGGCTGATGGCCAAGCAGACCCGCTCGTGGGAGTTCGACCTGGAGGAAGGCATCCTCGATGCCGCCCGCCTGTCGCGCGTCATCACCAACCCGGCCATCCCGCTCTCCTTCAAGCAGGAGCTGGATACCGACTTCCGCGACACCGTCGTCACGCTGCTGATCGACAATTCCGGCTCCATGCGCGGGCGGCCGATCACCGTGGCCGCGATGAGCGCCGACATCCTGGCCCGCACGCTGGAGCGCTGCGCCGTCAAGGTGGAGATCCTGGGCTTCACCACCCGGGCGTGGAAGGGCGGCCAGGCGCGCGAACGCTGGATCGCCGAGGGCAAGCCGGCCAACCCCGGGCGTCTGAACGACCTGCGCCACATCATCTACAAGCCGGCCGACGCCCCGTGGCGCCGAGCGCGCAAGAACCTAGGCCTGATGCTCCGCGAGGGCATCCTGAAGGAGAACATCGACGGCGAGGCGCTGATGTGGGCGCACAGCCGCCTGATCGGGCGCAGCGAGCAGCGGCGGATCCTGATGGTCATTTCCGACGGGGCGCCGGTCGACGATTCCACGCTGTCGGTCAATCCCGGCAACTACCTGGAAAAGCACCTGCGCGAGGCGATCGACTATATCGAGACGCGCTCGCCGGTCGAGCTGGTCGCCATCGGCATCGGCCACGACGTCACCCGCTACTACAAGCGGGCCGTCACCATCGTCGACGCCGAGCAGCTTGGCGGCACGATGACCGACAAGCTGGCCGAGCTGTTCGACGAAGACGGCCCGTCCCGGCGCTCCGGCCGTGGTCGCCGGGCCGCAGCGTAGCGCCCGCGACACCCATCCGCGTGATCGGCCCCGGCGGCAGCGCCGCCGGGGTCTGATGCATAATTCTCGATGTCGTTGGAACGCAGACCGCAGCCCGATCGTTGTCTCGGTCGAGTAGACCGAGGTCCGCATGCGCGCGGCATCCCGGGCATCGGCCCCTCCGTCCAGCGAGTGCGCGTTTCCCCGTCGTGAGCATCGAGCCCGGTCGTTCCCCCATCCACGCGGCCAATAGGCGCGGCCGGGCCCTGCGTGCGCAGGCCGTGGCCATGTCGATGGCCTTGGGGTGGGTCCTGCCGCCGTCGGCCACAGCCCAGGAACCGACCCCCGCTGGCGAGGCATCACCCGCCGCCAGGCGGGTGCCATACGAGGCGACCCTCGTCGTTCCCCCCGGCGAGGCGGAGGTCGAGCGCCGGTTGCGGGAAATCTCCCAGACCCTGACGCGGACGGAAGACCCTCCCGAAAGCCGGGCGGCACTGGCCCGTCGGGTGGCCGACGACCGCCAGGGGATCACCGACACGCTGCGCGCGCTGGGCCATTTCGATTCGCGGGTCGAGACGGACATCGACCGCAACGCCACCCCGATCAAGGTGACGATCACGGTCGAGCCCGGCCCGGTCTACCTGATCGCCGACCTCACCCTGACGGTGCCGGCGGGCGCCATCCCCCTGCCGGCGGATTTCCCGTCCGCCGAGGGGTTCGGCCTGTCGCTCGGAGACGCCGCGACCACGGCCGAGATCCTGGCGGCCGAGCGCAACATCATGACGCGGCTTGGCGAAAACGGCCGCCCGCTCGCCAAGCGCGTCGACCGCCGCGTCGTCGTCGACCATTCGCTGCGCTCGGCCACGGTCGCATGGGTCTTCGACCCGGGGCCCGGCGCCCGATTCGGCGAAACGGAGATCACCGGCCTGACGGTCGCCCGCGAGAAGATGGTCCGCCGGCGCATCACCTGGAAACCGGGCGACCCGTATGATTCGCGCCGCATCGAATCGACCCGCAAGGCGCTGGCGGCGACCGGCCTGTTCAGCTCCGTGCGGATCGCGGGCGCCGAGGCGGTAAGTGCCGGCGGCGACCTGCCGATGACGCTGACGCTGGTGGAGGGGCAGCGACGCAGCATCGGCGGCGGCGCCAACTTCTCGACCTCCACCGGTTTCGGCGCGGAGCTTTTCTGGGAGCACCGCGACCTGTTCGGCAATGGCGAGCGCGTGCGCGTGTCCGGCACCTTCGCCCAGCAGGAGTTCGGCGCGACCGCGACCTACCGCCGGCCCTTCTTCATGACCGAGGAAGACAACCAGGACCTGGTTTCGAGCCTGACGCTGGCCCAGGAGAAGCCACCCGCCTACGACAACCAGTATCTGCGCGCGCATGTCGGCATCGAGCGGCGCCTGCCGCCGCACTGGACCGTCGGCACGGGCCTGCAATACGAGCGCGAGATCGTCACGGCGCAGGACGAGACCAACCGCTATCATCTGGTCAGCACGCCGACCTTCATCCGCCGCGACACGTCGGACAACCTGCTGAACCCGACCCGCGGCTACCGCACGACGGTGACCGCCACCCCCTATCTCGGGGTCCAGGATAGCGCGCTGGGGTTCCTCAAGCTGCGCGTCGACCAGACCGGCTACTGGCGGCTGGACGAGGCCGGCGACTGGGTATTCGCCGCCAATGCCAGCCTTGGCACGATGGCGGGCGCGCGCCGCGGCAAGGTGCCGGCGCCCCAGCGGTTCTATGCCGGTGGCGGCGGCAGCGTCCGCGGCTTCGGCTACCAGATGGCGGGCCCCGTCGACGCCAAGGACGACCCGCTGGGTGGGCGCTCGCTGATGAGCGTCGGCACGGAGCTGCGGATCAAGGTCACCGACACCATCGGCGTCGTGCCGTTCCTCGAGGCGGGGACGGTGGACGAATCTTCCATCCCCGGCCTCGGCGGCCGGCTCTTCGTCGGGGCCGGCATCGGCCTGCGCTACTACACCGGCTTCGGGCCTGTCCGGCTCGACGTCGGCACGCCGCTCAATCGCCGCAAGGGCGTGGACGACCTGGTCCAGGTCTATATCAGCCTGGGGCAGGCCTTCTGATGTGGTGGCTGCGCCGCACGTTCGGTGCCGCCATCGTCTTCGTCCTGCTGGCGCTGGTGTTGGCGGGCGGCCTGTTTGGCATGGCCCAGACCAGGCTGGGGCGGGACTGGATCGCGGGCCAGATCGCATCCGCCGCATCGCAGCCGGGCAGCACGGTCGCGATCGAGCGGATCGACGGCCTGATCCCCTTCACGATGGAGGTGCGCGGGCTGTCCGTCAGCGACGAGGCCGGTCCGTGGCTGGCGATCGACCGGATGAAGATCGACTGGCTGGCCTCCGAGATCCTGTCGCGGCGACTGCGGCTGGGCCTGATGGAGGCCGACCTGATCCGGCTGGAGCGGCTGCCCGCCACCCCACCCGCCGCCGACACGGCCGCCCCGGCCGGGCCGCCCGGCCTGCCGCAGCTACCCGTCACCCTGTCGCTCGACAAGCTCCGGATCGGCCGGCTGGAGATCGGCCCGGCCGTGGCGGGGCAGCCCCTGGCGCTGGCGGTCGAGGGCGCGGCCTCGCTCGCCTCCGATCGCGCCGAGGGATCGCTGTCGATCCGCCAGCTCGACGGCGAGCAGGGGGCGATCGACCTCAGCTTCGCCTTTTCGCCGGCCGAGAACCGCCTGGAAGCCAAGCTGGAGGCGAGCGAGCCGTCGGGCAAGCTGGGCGACCGCCTGCTCGGCCGCGCCGACAGCCGGCCGGTCCGGCTGACGCTGGACGGTACCGGGCCGCTGGACGGCTGGAAGGGACGGCTGGTCGGCATCGCCGGCGACGAAGTCGGCGTCGACATCGCCCTGACGGTGAACGGGCTCGGCCCCTATCGCATCGCGGCCGATGGCGTCGTGCAGATGAAGCCCCTGCTGCCGCCGCAGTGGCAGGGGCTGGCAGCCGACGGATTGCGGCTTTCCGTGGCCGTGACGGCGGCCGAGGACGGCACGCGTCTCGATTCGCTGCACGCGACGCTGGGCGACCTGGCGCTTTCCGGCCGTGGACGGCTGGGTGCCGATGGGACCGTATCCGCCCGGCTGGACGCAACCGTGATCGACCTGGCGCCGATCGGGACAGCGGCCGGGCAGGCCGTGGGCGGGGCCGCCACCATCACGGCCGAGATCGCCGGGACGACCAAGGCCCCCACCCTGGCCCTCACGGTCGACGGAACCGCGATCGCCGCCGCGGGCGCTGCCGCCGAGGCCCTGTCCGTGCGCGCCAACATCCGGCCGGACGGCGAGCGCTTCGCCATCGCCGCCGAGGGCAGCATTGCCGGGGCAGAGCTGGACGGTGCGCCGGCCCCCGTGCGCGATGCGCGCTGGAGCTTTGCCGGCATCGTCGGCACCGATGGGCGCGCGGCGATCGACCGGCTCTCCATCACCACGGCCGACGGCTCGCTGGAGGCGGCCGGCACCGCCGATCCGGCGGGCGCCATCGATTTGCGCCTGTCTGGCAACGTGGCGGCCGACCCGCTGCAACGCCTAGGCGCGCCCGTGCACGGACCAGTGACCCTGACCGGGCATCTGCGCGGCGACGCGGCCACGCTGGTGGTCGGCGGCGACATCGCGATCGAGATGCGCGACCCGCGCGGCGAGCCCGCACTGGCTGCCCTGCTGGGGGACCGGCTGCGCCTGTCGGTCACCGTCGCCCGGACGGCGGATGGCGCCATCCGCGCGACAGCACTGCGCGCTGACGGCGCCCATGTGCGGCTGGAGGGCAGCGGCGGCCTGGCCACCGACGGCACCATCGACGCCCGCGCCACGCTGGCGCTGAGCCGGCTCGACGTCCTGTCCCAGCCGCTGGCGACGCCGCTTGCCGGCACGCTCTCCATCGACGCCGCGATCGCCGGTTCGCTCGATCGCCCCACCGCCAACCTGCGGCTCGCATCGCCGGCGCTGACGGCTGGCGGCCGTCGCTGGAGCAAGCTGGCCATGGCCGTGGACGGTCGCCGCGAGGGTGCGGGCTTCGCCGGCCGGGTGCAGGGCGGGCTGGAGGCGGACGGCGTGCCCGTCACCCTGTCCGCGGCGGTAGCCCATGATGGCGCCACGCGGATCGCCGTGGACGACCTGCAGGTCGTCGCGGCCGGCCAGCGCCTGACCGGTAACGCGGTGCTGGCCGATGGCCAACCAGTGTCGGCAGCGGCCAAGCTGGATGCGCCCGACCTCGCCCGGCTGGCACCGCTGCTCGGGATGGCGGCCGGCGGCAGCCTGACCCTGGATGCAAGGTTGGCGAGAACCGGTCGGAACACCCGCCTGACAGCCGAGGCCGCGGGGCGCAACCTGGTGATGGCAGCCAACCGGGTCGGCACCGCCACGCTGCGCGCCGCCATCGACGAGCCGCTGACGACGCCGCGCGGCACGCTGGCCCTGCAGCTTCGCGGGCTGGCCGCCGGCGGCCAGGTCATCGACGAAGCCGCGCTGGAAGCCAGCGGCGACCTCGCCCGCGAGATCCGTGCGACCCTGACCGCGCGGGCCGCCAAGCCGCGGCCGATCGCAGCCGACCTGGCGGCCACGATCACGCGCGACCGCCAGGCGATCGCCGTCGCCCTGACGCGCGGCAAAGTCACGATCGACCGGCAGGAATTGACCGTCGCATCGCCGTTGCGCGTGCGCCTGGACCAGGGAACGGTCGTGGCCGAGGGCATCGACATCCGGCTGGACCAGGGCCGCGTCACCGGCAATGCGCGCTATGCCGCGACCGGCGTCACCGGGCAGTTGGCCATCCAACAACTGTCGCTGGCCAGCCTCGGGCGCTTGGCCGACATCCGCGGCATGCAGGGCCAGATCGGCGGCGAGGTGCGCATCGACACCGAATCGCGCCAGCCCAACGGCAACCTGACGCTGCGCGCGAGCGGCATCCGCTGGCGGGGCACCCCACGCAACCTGCCACCGCTGACGATCGAGGCGAACGGGCGGTGGCAGGATGGCCGGGCGACCCTGTCGGCATCCCTGCGCGACGTGCCGGACGCGGCGCTCGCGATCGAGGCGGCCCTGCCCCTGCAACTGGCGGCCCGGCCGCTGGCGTTCGCCGTGCCGCCCGACGGCGCCCTCTCCGGCCGGGCCGACGGCAATGCCGACCTGGCACGCATCCGGGCATACCTGCCGGTCGAGACCCTGTCCATGTCCGGGCGGCTGGAGGCGGCATTGCGGCTGGACGGCACCGTCGCCGACCCACGGCCGGGCGGCCGGGCCAGCCTGACCGGCGCCCGGATCGAAGAGGGCACCAGCGGCCTGGTGCTGGCCAACCTGCGCGCCGCCGTGGTCGGTGACGGCAATCGCTTCCGCCTGGAAGGCCTGTCCGCCACCGATGGTGCGGGCGGCCGCATCGAGGGCAGCGGCACGGCCGAGCGCGGCAATGCCGGCTGGGGCGGCGACGCCGCCATTACCGTCCAACGCTTCCGCGTGCTGGCCAACGATCTCGGCCGGGCGATCGCCAGCGGCCGGATCGAGGCGCGCAGCGGGGCCGACGGCGCGCGGATCGGAGGGCGCATCCAGATCGACCAGGGCGACCTGACCCTGCCCTCGTCCAAGCCCACGGCGCTGACGCCCCTGCCGGTGGTGGAGGTGAACCGCGCCGATGGCACTTCGACCGCAGCGCCGGCGGCCGGCGCGACCGCCATGCCCGTCAACCTCGGCATCGACGTCTCCATCCCCGGTCGCCTCTTCGTGCGCGGCCGCGGCCTCGACTCGGAGTGGCGGGGCGACTTGCGCGTCGCCGGCACGCTCGATACACCCCAGGTGACGGGCTCGATCCGCACGGTCCGCGGCCGCTACGACCTGCTGGGGCGGCGCTTTACCGTCGAGCGGGGAGTGATCTCGTTCGACGGCGCGCCGACCGACGCCAGGCTCGACCTGCTGGCGACTGCCGTCGCCAACCAGTTGCGCGCCACGGTCACGGTGTCGGGCAGTGCCATGCAGCCCACCCTCGTGCTCGGCTCGGACCCACCGCTGCCGCAGGACGAGGTGCTGGCCCAGATCCTCTTCGGCCGCAGCACGACGCAGGTCACGCCCGGCCAGGCCGTCCAGCTTGCCCAGGCCGCGGCCGAACTGGCCGGCATCGGCAGCGGGTCGGGGCTGGTCGACCGGGTACGCCAGTCGCTTGGCCTGGATGCGCTGGACATCGGCGGCGACACCGGCACCTCGGTCTCGTTCGGGCGCTACATCACCGACGACGTGTTCGTGAAGGTGAACCCCAATCCGGGCGAGAACGCCTCGGTCGTCGGCGTCGAGATCCAGGTCCTGCCGAACGTAACCGTCGATGCCGGCGTCGGCAGCGGCGGCACCAGCCTCGGCCTGAAGTACCGGTTCGACTACTGACGCCGATCACGAGTGCGTGACCGGTCGGCCCCTCCTACGCCTGGGGGTGCGCGTGTATCCTGCCGCCGGTCGAACCAGGGAGGACCCCAAATGCCCGATGATCATGCCCAGGATATGAAGAGCCTGCTCGTGCGAGCCGACCTCAGCCGCCGTGGCTTCGTGGTCGCCGGCACGCTGGCGACGGGCTTCGCGCTGGCCGCCCGGCCGGTCATGGCGCAGACCATGATCACCACCGACACCGCGGGCATCACCGCGGGCGAAGTGCAGGTGCCCGTTTCCGACGGCCGCATCCCCGCCTACCACGCCATGCCGGCCGCCGGCGGTCCCTTCCCGACCGTCGTCGTGATCCAGGAAATCTTCGGCGTGCACGAGCACATCAAGGACGTGTGCCGGCGCTTTGCCAAGCTCGGCTACTTCGCCGTGGCGCCCGAGATGTATGCCCGCCAGGGCGACGTGTCGAAGCTGACGGACGTGCCGACCATCTTCAAGGAGGTGGTGTCCAAGGTGCCCGACGCGCAGGTGATGAGCGACATCGACGCCGCGGTCGCCTGGGCGCAGTCGACCGGCAAGGCCAATACCGACAAGCTCGGCATCACCGGCTTCTGCTGGGGCGGGCGCGTGGTGTGGCTCTATGCCGCCCACCAGCCGAAGCTGAAGGCGGGCGTGGCATGGTACGGCCGCCTCGTCGGCCAGGCGAGCGACATGACGCCCAAGCACCCGATCGACGTCGTGGCCGACCTGAAGGCCCCCGTGCTCGGCCTCTATGGCGGTGCCGATACCGGCATCCCCAACGATACGGTGGAAAAGATGCAGGCTGCCCTGAAGGCAGCCGGCAAGCCGTCGGAGATCGTGCTCTATCCCGACACGCCGCACGCCTTCCACGCCGATTATCGCCCGAGCTTCCGAAAGACCCAGGCCGAGGACGGCTGGGCCAAGCTGCAGGATTGGTTCAAGAAGAACGGAGTGGCGTGACCATGGTCGTCGACGAGCGCACCTACACCCTGCATGTCGGCCGGCTGCCGGAATTCCTGGCGGCCTACGAGGCCGAGGGCTACCCGGTGCAGACCAAGCATCTCGGCAAGCCGTTCGGGTATTTCGTGACCGAGGTCGGCACGATCAACCAGATCGTCCATATGTGGGCCTATGAGAGCCTGGGCGACCGCGACCAGCGGCGCGCCGCCATGCAGGCCGACCCGGCCTGGCAGGCCTGGGTCAAGAAGGCGGCCCCCTTCTTCACGCACCAGGAGAACCGGATCCTGAAGAACGTCTCGTTCTTCCCCGGGCGCTGAGCCCTGGCCCCCGGATGCCGCGACGAAGCGGCATCCGGGAAGCGGGTATCGTCAGACCTGACCGACGCGGGACAGCGCCTTGGCGTGAACCGCCAGCACCCGCAGGAAGCCCTCGGAATCGCGGTGGTCGAAGGAGCCCTCGGCCTCCATCGAGCTGTCGAGGCTGTAGAGCGAATGGGGCGAGTCCACGCTGCCGGCGTAGGACACCTGGCCCTTGTAGACATGGACCTTGATGGTCCCGGTCATCAGTTGGCTGACCTCGCCCACCGCGGTGCGGATCATGCGCGACGCCAGGTCGTTGTAGTAGCCCTGGTAGACCTGCTTGGCGAACAGGTCCGACAGGCTGTCGAACAGCTCGCGGCTGCGCCGGTCGAGCACGAGTTGGATGAGGAAGCCGTAGCAGGTGCCCAGCAGTTCGATGCCCGGCTGCTCGTAGACCCCGCGCGACTTCACGCCGACGAACCGGTTCTCGACCATGTGCAGGCCGATGCCGACGCCATGGCGGCCGGCGATGGCATTGGCCTCCAGGAAGGCCCCCAGCGTGTCGACGGCCTTGCCGTTGACCTGGACCGGCATGCCCTTCTCGAAGCGGACCGTGAAGTCCTCGCCGACGTCCGGCGCATCCTTGGCCCACACGCCCATTTCGGGGGTCACGAACTGGGCCGGCGTCTCCAGCGACTCCAGCCGGCCGGCCTCGTGCGTCAGGCCCAGCAGGTTGGCGTCCGTGGAGTAGGGCTTGTCGCGCGAGGCCTTGATCGGCAGCCCGTGCTGCTCGCAATAGTCGATCATCTGCGAGCGGCCGCGGAAGCGGTTCAGGAACTCCTGGTCGCGCCAGGGCGCATAGACCTCGATCGAGGGGTCGAGCATGTTCGAGATGAGCTGGAAGCGCACCTGGTCGTTGCCGCGCCCGGTGGCGCCATGGGCCAGGACCGTCAGGCCCTTCTTCTTCACCTCGGGCAGGATGCCGGCGGTGGTCGCCTGGCGGCCGAAGCCGGTGACGTTCCAGTAGCGGCTTTCGTAGCAGGACTGCGCCTGGATGCCCTCGAGCCCGAGGTCGGCCACATGCCGCTGCAGGTCGACGCCGACGAAGTCGGCCGCGCCGCAGGCCCGCATCCGCGTCTCGATCGCGCCGAAGTCCGTCTCGTCCGGCTGGCCAAGATCGGCGGTGAAGCAGACGACCTCGACGTCATGCTCCTTCAGCCAGTAGGTGACGGTGCAGGTGTCGAGCCCGCCCGAGGCCAGGAGGGCGATCGTCTTGCCCTTGAGGTCGGCTACGTTCATGAGAAACTCCAGAATTAGGCGGACGCGAGGGGCCCCACGCTCAAGCGGGCGAAATCAGCGGCGCCATACTACCCACCGCGCTTTCTGCCGCAAGGATGCGGTTGTCGCGGGACAATCACCCCCCGCCATTCAACCCGCCGCCATTCAATCCACCGAGGGGGGCCGGCAGCTTCGATGTCGGCCGAAGAGATCGTTTCGCGCGGTCGGATGATAGCGCAGCAGGATGCGCGGCCGGGTCGGCATGCCACGATACTCCTCGCGCGGCACATAGTAGGGCCGGCGGATTTCCCGCGACGGGTTGACCCGCAGTGCCTCGGACGAATAGCCGAAGAGCTGGGCATGGATCGTGGTCGCCCTGCCGGTCCACACCAGCGAGCCGCCGCGCGGGTCGCCGCCGTCGAAACATTCCAGATCGGGCCGGCCCAGTTGGCCGACCAGCTCGGTGACGACGGCGGCGAAAAGCTGGCCCGTCACGGCACCCGTTCGCCGCTCCACCAGGATCTGCTGCAACCGACCGTCCTGGCCCAGCACGAACGAGGCGACGAAGGGCATGCCGCCCAGCCGGACGCCCGGCAGGGCCGCTTCGACCCTGGACTGGTGATAGCGGATGGGCTTGGCCGGCCGCCGCAGCCGCTGGCCATGGATGCGGTCGATCTCGGCCTGGGTCATGCCCCAGCGCAGCCCGTCCCAGCCGGGCACCGGCTCGTCCGCCCGCCCCGCACCCGCCCAGGCGACCGCCAGGACGAGCAGCAGGCAGGCGGCCGGCTTCACGCGGCCGCCACGGCCTCGTCGCCGGCGTCCTCGTCGCGGGCATCGGACTTGCGCCGCCGCACGCTGTCGGATTTCAGCTGGCCGCAGGCGGCCAGGATGTCGCGGCCGCGCGGCGTGCGCACCGGCGAGGCATAGCCGGCCGCGTTGACGATGTCACCAAAGGTCCGGATCACGTTGTTGGACGAGCACTCGAAGGCCGTGTTCGGCCAGGGATTGAAGGGGATCAGGTTCACCTTGGCCGGGATGCCCTCCAGCAGGCGCACCAGCGCGCGCGCGTCGGCCGGGCTGTCGTTGACGCCCTTCAGCATCACGTATTCGAAGGTGATGCGCCGGGCGTTCGACAGGCCGGGATACTCGCGGCAGGCCTGCATCAGCTGGGCGATCGGGTACTTCTTGTTGAGCGGCACCAGCACGTCGCGCAGTTCGTCGGTGACGGCATGCAGCGAGATCGCGAGTTGCACGCCCAGCTCGTCGCCGCAGCGCTTGATCATCGGCACGACACCGGCGGTCGACAGCGTGATCTTGCGCCGGGACACCGACAGACCCTCGCCGTCCATGGCGATCCGCATGGCCTTGGAGACGTTGTCCCAGTTGTAGAGCGGCTCGCCCATGCCCATCAGCACGATGTTGGTGAGCTGCCGGTCCTCCTTGGGCGACGGCCATTCGCCAAGCGCGTCGCGCGCCGCCATCACCTGGCCCACGATCTCCGCCGGGCCCAGGTTGCGCACCCAGGGCTGGGTGCCGGTGTGGCAGAACTTGCAGGCCAGCGTGCAGCCCACCTGGGACGAGACGCAGAGGGTGCCGCGATCCTCTTCGGGGATATGGACGGTCTCGGCCTCTTGCCCGTCGACGAAGCGCAGCAGCCATTTCTGGGTGCCGTCGACCGACTTCTCGGCCCGAGTGACGGTCGGGCGGCGCACCGCGAAGCGGGTCGCCAGGCGCTCGCGCGCGGGCTTGGCCAGCGTCGTCATCAGGGCGAAGTCGGTCACCCCGCGGTGATAGATCCAGTGCCAGAGCTGGCGCGCGCGGAATGGCTCGAACCCCTCGGCCACCAGGACCTGGGTCAGCTCGGCGCGATCCATGCCGACGAGGTTGAGGCGCCCATCGGCGATGTCGACGGGCGGCGCGAAGATCTGGGGGACGGGTTTCATGTCGGTCATGGCACGGGCACTATAGACTAAAGTCGCCTTATCTGGGCGCCTGCTTCAGGAAGTCGATGAGGGCGCGACGATCTTCCGCACGCCGGACGCCGGGAAAGGCCATGCGGTTGGCCGGAACCACCCGCCGCGGATCGGCCAGGAAACGATCGAGCGTGTCCTCGTCCCAGACAATCCCGGAGTGGCGCATGGCCGGGGAGTAGGCGAACCCCGGGACGGACCCGGCGGGACGCCCGACGATCGCCCACAGCGACGGGCCCGTCATCTGGCCGGTATCCCGGGCGATCGCATGGCAGGCCATGCACAGCCGGAAGACCGCCGTCCCCTCGGCGGCCCCGGCGGGTAGCGCGGCAGCCAGCAGGGCAGCCGTCAGCAGCGCGGCCCGTCCGGCGGCGCCGCACGTCATCAACGCTTGATGTTGCAGCCCTTGGCGATCGCATTGCTGGCGGCGGTAAAGCCGCTCAGCGAATAGGTGTCGGTGGTCCTGGTGCCGCGGGTTGATACGCCCTTCACAGACGCCTTGCTGCCCTTGGCGAACGCCTCGGCCAGCGCGCTGTCGGTGCGCGCATCGGGTGCCCACGCCGCTTCGCCATCGACGAAGAGCTTGAACTTCTGGCCGTCGACCTCGACCTCGACATCGCTGCCGGGTCGCAGCGGATAGCCCATGAGAATGCTCACCACGTCGGTCGCCTTCTCGGCCGGACGGTGCGTCACCAGCGTGTTGATGGCGCCGCGCCGGGCGCCCTTGGGTTCGCTACTGGTCGGTTTGCTCTGGACGAAGCACACCCGCTGACCGTTTTCGGTGAAGGCAAACGCGCTCCAATCCTGGAACGCTCCGAGGGTTTCCACTGCCGGGTTTGCGGCAGCCGCACCCTGGCCGACGCCCACGAGCAGGGCGAGGGCAATGAGGGTCGTTCGCGTCATTCGCCATACATACCGTCTTGCCGCCGACGATCCAAGACGGCTTCCGGCGTTTGCAGGTGATCCGCGTCGATCAAGCCCGCGTAAAGCCGGCGAATGAACCAGACAGCGGTTTTCATGCCGACCATCCTGGCCTTCGCCGGCCCCCTGCCCGACGAGACGGCGCCGATTCGCCGCCCGGAGCCCGCGCGAATCGGGGCGGCCGGCCGAATCGCGAGGCAGGGACGGCTTGTCGACCCGCATCGCGCCCGACTAGATACACCCATGCGCGACTCAGGGAGGGATGCGACGACCCCTCGCCCACCCGAAAGGACGGCGGACGGTCGCGAACTGGCCGCGCTGGTGCGCCTGGTGGCGGACAACCGCGACCGACAGGCCTTCGCGACCCTGTTCGACCACCTCATGCCGCGGGTCAAATCCTATGCCATGCGGCTCGGCGCCGACGGCACGACCGCCGAGGAGGTGGCCCAGGAGGTGATGCTGCTGGTGTGGCGCAAGGCCGACAGCTTCGATGCCTCGCGGGCCACCGTCGCCACCTGGGTCTTCACCATCGCGCGCAACAAGCGGATCGACCTGCTGCGGCGCGAGAAGCGGCCGCTGGTCGACCTTGAGGATCCGGTCCTCGTGCCCGACCAGCCGCCGCCGGCCGACGAGGCCATCGCCCAGGTCGATGCCGAGGACCGACTGCGGGTCGCCATCCGCAGCCTGCCCAAGGAGCAGGCCGACCTGCTCGCCATGGCGTTCTTCGAGGACCGCTCCCACAGCGCCATAGCGGCCGCCACCAGCTTGCCGCTGGGCACCGTGAAATCGCGCATCCGCCTGGCGCTGGAACGCCTGCGGCGGACCATCAGGGACGAATAGGCATGTCTACCCACCATCCCGACGACGCGTTGCTGCTCGACTATGCGGCCGGTGCGGCCGCCCAGGGGCCGGCGCTGCTGGTCGCCACCCACCTGACCTTCTGTCCGCATTGCCGCCGCAACTTGGCCGCGATGGAGCAGGTGGGGGCTGCCCTGATGGAGACGCTGGCGCCCCAGCCCGTATCCGCGGACGCGCGCCAGCGTGTCATGGCGATGCTGGAGGATGAGCCGCGAATCGAATCGGCCGCCGCCCCGTCCCCTGTGACGGCGATCACTGGCGGGCCGGCGCTGCCGCGCGCCGTCCGCGAACTGGTCGGTGCCGAAATCGGTGCCCTGGCGTGGCAGCCGGTGCTGAGCGGGGTCGACCAGATCCTGATCGACCAGACGCCCGACGGCGGCCGCACGCGCCTGATGCGGATCCGCGCCGGCCGCGCCGTACCCCGCCATACCCATCGCGGCACGGAACTGGTGTGCGTGCTGGATGGCGGATTCAGCGATGTTTCCGGCCATTACGGTCCGGGCGATGTCGCCGCGGCCGACGATGCAGTCGACCACCAGCCGACCGCCGATGCCGACCGGGACTGCATCTGCCTGGCGGTGACAGAGGCACCGGTACGCCTGACTGGTCGGTTCTGGCGACTGCTCAATCCGTTCGTGCGATTCTGACGCCGCAACGCAGCATTTCGCGGAGTCTTACCGGCCACCCACCAGGATTTGTGTCACGAAATTTCTGTTCTACCTTCGTTCTTGACAGTCTTCCGCCGGCGAACCTAGCCTCGTCGTCGACATGCCGCTCCTGCACGCAACCCGCATCGCCCGCGATGCATCGCCTGCCCTCCGGCAGATTGCCCGGACGGTAGCGCACGCCACCGCCCCGGCCCGGCCCTATGCCGACCGTGCAGTCTCCTCCATCACCTTCTTCGGCATCGGTTTCCTGGTCGGCACCGCCTGCTGGCTGATGATGCGCGAGTATGTCGCCGAGCCGAACGGATTTGCCGCCAGTTGGCTGATGGTCATGCTGATCGGCCTGGTCACCGGGACGCTCTGCGGCTTTGCCGCCATGGCCGTTGCGGCGACGCTGCAGGCCGCCCGGGCACGGCCACCCGCCTCGCTCGCCCATCTGCCGGACCCGAGCCCGCTGGCCACCGTCGGACCCCTGCTGGCCCCGCTGGTCGCGGCAGTCCGCAGCCAGTTCGGCCGCTGGGGCGGCAAGGCAGGCGTGGCGGCGCGTCAGCCGATCCGGGCGAGCACGCGGTCGAGCGCGCCTGTGTCGTCCCATTCGATGGCGACCCGCAGCACGGCCACCCGCGCGCGCCAGGAGGGCGGCAAGCGCACCGCGTCCTTGGCCGTCGTCACCAGCCGCGCGCCCAAGCCGGCCGCCAAGCCCTCCAAGCGCAAGAGCTCGTCGCCGCGGAAGCGGTGATGATCGGGAAAGGCCCGCGCCGCCACCGGATCGGCGCCCAGCCCGCGCAGGGTCGCGAAGAATTTTTCGGGCCGGCCGATCCCGGCAAAAGCCACGATCGGCGCCCCGGGCGCGAAGGATAGCGGCATCTTCGGCACCAGCCGCGCCTGCAGGACCGGCAGCGGCGAGCTGGCAGCGATGCCGTGCCGATCCTGGCCGATCACGACCACGGCGTCGGCGCGGGTGAGGCCCACGCGCACCGGCTCGCGCAGCGGCCCGGCTGGAAAGACCAGCCCGTTGCCGAACCCCGCCTCGCCATCGACCACGATCAGCGACAGGTCCTTGGCCAGGGTCGGGTTCTGGAAGCCGTCGTCCAGCAGCAGCAGGCGGGCCCGGGCGGCGATCGCGGCGCGAGCGCCGGCCACCCGGTCGCGCGCCACCCATACCGGCGTGCGGCGGGCCAGCAGCAACGGCTCGTCGCCCACATCCTCGGCCGAATGCAGCTTGGGATCGACCCGCACCGGCCCCGCCAGCCGCCCGCCATAGCCACGGGTGACGATATGCGGCTGGCGCTGCGCCAGCCGCCGGGCGAGGTCGAGCACGACCGGAGTCTTGCCCGTGCCGCCCACCGTCAGGTTGCCGACGCAGACGACCGGCACCGATGCCTGCCAGGGCGTAACCAGCGATCGCCGGACCGCCCCGCCCAGTGCATAGGCCGCACCCAGGGGCCGCAGCAGCACCGCCAGGGGCCCGCCGATCTGCCAGAAGTCAGGCGCCCGCACGGACCGCCCCGCCGGTGTCGGACAGGCGATCCAGCAGGGGCGCCAGTGCCTCCATGGTGCGGTCGAGGGCGCCCGCCTCCTCCCCAGCGACCCGGCGCGCGGCCTGGCCGCGGCGCGACCGTTCGGCCGGATCGGCCAGCAAGCGGGCGACGGCGGCGGCCAGGCTGCCGGCGTCGGCGACCGGCAGCGTGGCGTCCGCCTGTCGCAACCTTTCTGCCACGCCTGCGAAATTGGCCATGTCGGGGCCGTGCAGGATGGCAGCACCGACCAGGGCCGGCTCCAACGGATTGTGGCCGCCGCGTCCGACATCGAAGGAGCCCGCCACCAGCACGATGTCGGCCAGCCGCAGATAGAGCGCCATCTCGCCCAGCGTGTCGCCAACCAGGACCGCGGTGTCGGGGCCGACAGCGTCGCCGCCGGTGCGCAGTACGGCCGGCAGCCCGGCCGCCGCCGCCAGCGCCGCCACGTCGGCCCCGCGCTGCGGGTGGCGCGGCACCAGGACCAGCAGCAGGTCGGGGCACCCGGCCCGCAGCCGCGCATGGGCAGCCAGGACGAGTTCGTCCTCGCCCGGGTGGGTGCTGACGGCCAGCCAGCAGGGCCGGCGCCCGATCGACGCCCGGGCCGCGGCCAGCGCCGCCGGGTCGGCCTCGCCCAGCATGGCCGCCGCCTTGAGGTTGCCGACGACGCGGACGTCGCGCCCGCCGAGGCTGGCGAATCGGGCGGCCTGAACGGCATCCGGCACCAGGATCGGCGCGAACGGCCCGATGATGGCGGCCGCCCATCGGCCGAACCGCCGCCAGTTGCGGTGCGACCGCGCGGACAGACGCCCATTCAGCAGGGCCATCGGGATATCCCGGCGTGCCGTTTCCGCCACCAGGTTCGGCCACAACTCCGATTCCATCCACAGGGCCGCGTCCGGCCGCCAATGGTCGAGGAACCGGCGGACCCAGGCCGGCCGGTCGGCAGGGATATAGGCGTGCTGCGCACCCGCCGGCAGACGGTCCGCCAGCATCGCCGCCGCCGTCATGGTGCCGGACGTCACCAGCAGCCCCAGTTCCGGCCGCTCCATGGCAAGCCGATGCAGCAGCGGCAATGCGGCCATGGTCTCGCCGACACTGGCGCCGTGGCACCATAGCAGCGGGCCCGGCGGCCGCGCGCGGGTCGACCTGCCAAGCCGCTCGGCAAAGCGCGCGGGATCTTCCTTGCCGCGGGCAAGGCGCCGGCGCAGGTACCACAGGATCGCCGGCCCCGCCGCTGTCGTCAGGCCGCGATAGATATGCGCGATCACCGGCCGGGCCGGCGCGGTATCGGCCCGTCGCCCGGGGGCGGCCCCGGCTCGATCGGGACCTGGCCGCAGCGGCGATCGGCCTCGGCCGACAGCAGGTTCATCGCCTGCTCCAGCCGCTGGCGATAGGTTTCCAGGTCGCCATCGCGCGGCACATGGATCGCCTCACCCCACAGAAACACGCCGCGGCCGAACGGCAATGCCAGCACGAAGCGATCCCAGCTGCGCAGGATGCGGCGCCGGCTGACGCCGAAGGTGACCGGGATGATCGGCACGCCCGACAGGCGGGCTGCCGCCACGACGCCCGGCGAAGCGCGCATCCGCGGGCCGCGCGGGCCGTCCGGGGTGATGCCGACGGAGTTGCCCGCCCCCAGCGTGCGCAGCATGACGCGCAGCGCCTCCGCCCCGCCGCGCTTGGTCGATCCGGCCCGGGTGCCGATGGCGAAATACTGCATCGCCTCGGCGATCAGGCGGCCGTCGCGGTGGGCGGAAATCAGCATCTGCATGGACTTGCCCCGCCGCCAGGCGAGCGGGATCATCAGCAGCCGGCCATGCCAGAAGCACAGGATGAAGGGCTTGTCCTGGTCCCATGCGGCCAGGTGGTCGGTCGCCCCCTCGACGCGCCAGCGTCCGGTCCGCCAGATGAGGCGGATGTAGAACTGGATCAGCCATCCGAGGATGGCGCGGAACCAATCCTGGGCTGCGAGGGTCTTGAGTATCCGCATCGTCCAGCAATTGCGAAGGCCGCGGCCTGGGCCGCCGAAGCGGGCGGACCATACACGCGATCAGCGCCCGGCGGAAAAACCCTCAGCGCGCCGGGACGAGATTGTCCAGGAACTGATCGGCCGAGCGCGCCCAGGAGAAGCCCTCGGCATGGGCCCGGCAGCGGCCGGCGGGGATATTCAGGGCCGCGCGTGCGGCCCGGCCCAGGTCCTCCGACAGGATGCCGGCCGTCGAGCCGCCCACCACGTCGACCGGGCCCGGCACGGGGAAGGCCGCGACCGGCACGCCCGACGCCAGCGCCTCCAGCATCACCAGCCCGAACGTGTCGGTCCGGCTGGGAAAGACGAACACGTCGGCGGCCCGGAAATGATGGGCCAGATCCGGGCCACTGCGCGAGCCCACGAAGACCGCGCCAGGGTGGCGGGCGGCCAGCACCGCGCGCTGCGGGCCGCAGCCGACCACAACCTTGGTCCCCGGCAGGTCGAGGACGAGGAACGCTTCCAGGTTCTTCTCCACCGCCACGCGCCCGACATTGAGGAAGATGGGCCGCGGCAGATCGTAGAGGTCCTTCGGCCCCGGCCGGAAGAGGGTCGTGTCGACCCCGCGCGACCAGCGGCGCAGGTTGCGGAAGCCGCGGCCGGCCAGTTCGCCCATCAGGCTGTCGGTCGCCACCATCACCCTTGCCGCCGGGGCGTGGAAGCGACGCATCCAGCCATGCAGCCAGGCCGCCGGCACACCCGTTCGGGCGGCGACATAGTCGGGAAAGCGCGTGTGAAAGGCGGTGGTGAAGGCCAGGCGGCGGCGGCGGCAATAGGCCCGGGCCGCCATTCCGAGCGGACCCTCGGTGGCGATGTGGATGGCGTCGGGTGCGGCATCGTCCAGCCGCCGCCCCATGCCACGTCCGGGCAGCAGGGCCAGGCGAATCTCTCTATAGCCCGGGCAGGGGACGGTGGAGAAGGCGTCGGGCGCGATCACGGTCACGGAATGGCCGCGCCGCTCGAGCTCGTCCTTCAGCGTCGTCAGGGTGCGTACGACGCCATTCACCTGCGGGTGCCAGGCGTCGCTGACGATGGCGAGGTTCACGTCCCGGCCCCGTCCTGCGGACCCGCATGCGCCAGGGTCATGGCCGGCCGCATCGGATCGAGCGCGCGGAGCTGCATCCAGTCGACGATCTCCAGCCGGCCGTCCAGATGCTCCACCAGCGCGGTACAGCTTTCGACCCAGTCCCCGTCGTTGCAATAGAGGACGCCGTCGATCATCCGCATCTCGGCCTTGTGGATATGGCCGCACACCACCCCGTCGACATGGCGTCGGCGGGCCTCGTCGGCGACCGCCTGCTCGAAGCGGCCGACATACTCCACCGCGTTCTTCACCCGCTGCTTCACATAGGCGGACAGCGACCAGTACGAGAAGCCGAGGTGGCGGCGGACGACGTTGAAGTGGTGGTTGACCGCCATCAGCAGGTCGTAGCCGGCATCCCCCACCAGGGCCAGCCAGCGGGCATGGCGCACGACCGCATCGAAGCGGTCGCCATGGAGCACCAGCAGCCGGCGCCCGTCGGCCGTCTCGTGCACCAGCTCGTCGACGACCAGGATGCCGCCGAACTGCAACTCCAGGAAATGCCGGAACATCTCGTCGTGGTTGCCCGGCAGGTAGACGACGTTGGTGCCCTTGCGGGCCTTGCGCAGCAGCTTCTGGACGACGTCGTTGTGGCTCTGGTGCCAGTACCAGGACCGCTTGAGCCGCCAGCCATCGACGATGTCGCCCACGAGATAGAGGTTCTCGGATTCGCTGTGGCGCAGGAAATCGAGCAGGAACTCTGCCTTGCAGCCCCGCGTGCCGAGATGGACGTCGGAGATCCAGATCGTCCGGTACTGCCGCACCATCGGCATGTGCGTCATGCCGTCCACCCCGGTAAGGAAGAAGGGATCGCTCGGGCGCCATCCCTACCAAGTTCCCGTTACGGTTCGGCGTCGCCACCCGGTCGCGGGCGCCGGGCGATCATGCTATGCGGCGGGGCATGGAAAAGACCGGCGGACATTTCCTGGCCGCGATTCGCCGCCGCGACGATGTGGAGCGGCCGGACGCCTTCCCCTGGACCCTGCCGCTGGCGACGACGCTGGAAGAACTGCATTTCCCGGCAGCCGTAACCTTCCTGGTCGGCGAGAACGGCTGCGGCAAGTCGACCCTGCTCGAGGGGCTGGCGGCGGGCATGCAGGCGGTTGCCGCCGGCAGCGCCGACATCGCGCGCGACCCCTCGCTGGCGGCCGCGCGCAGCTTTGCCCGCGGTTTCCGCTTCATCCGCCGGCGCCATGCGCGCACGCGGCTGTTCCTCAGGGCCGAGGATGTCATGGGCTATGGCCGCCGCCTGTCGGGCGAGGCCGCCGAACTGGACGCGATCGCCGGCGAGCTGATGGCGACGCTGCCGGAAGGGATCGGCCGCACGCGCGCCGTCGGCCTTGCGCGGGCGCAGCGCGCGGCCCTGACCACACGCTATGGCGAGAACCCGGACGGTCGCTCGCACGGCGAGACCTTCCTGGCCCTGTTGCAGACGCGGCTGGTGCCGAACGGCCTCTATTTCCTGGACGAGCCGGAGACGCCGCTGTCGCCCGCGCGCGTCCTGGCCCTGATGGCCCTGCTGAAGGACCGGGTGGCGGCGGGTTGCCAGTTCGTCATTGCCACCCACTCGCCGATCCTGATGGCACTGCCCGGGGCCGCCATCCTGCTGATCGAGGCGGACCGCATCGAACCCGTCGCCTATGACGAGGTCGAGCATGTCCGCCTGACCCGGGCGTTCCTGGCCGAGCCGGAACGCTTCCTGCGCCGCCTATAGAAGCGGCCGGGTCAGCGCCCGGCGATGGTCATCTCCGGCACCAGGACGGTGGGGGCGTTGGTGCCATAGCGGAACTCCAGGTCGCTGGCGGGCACCAGCGTGGCGAACATGTCCTTGAGGTTGCCGGCGATGGTGACCTCGCTGACGGGATAGGCGATCTCGCCATCCTCGATCCAGAAGCCGGACGCGCCGCGGCTGTAGTCGCCGGTGACGCCGTTGACGCCGAAGCCCATCAGCCCGGTGACGTAGAGACCGCGCCCGGCCCGCTTCAGCAGTTCGGCCGGGCTGGCTTCGCCTGGTGCGAGGTAAAGGTTGGTCGTCGTCGGCGAGGGCGGGCCGCCGGTCCCCCGGGACGCATTGCCGGTCGATTGCAGACCGAGCTGGCGGGCCGTGACCAGGTCGAGGACCCAGGTCCGCAGGACGCCGTCCTCGACCAGCGCGCGCCGGGCCGCCGGTAGCCCCTCGCCATCGAAGGGCCGCGAACGCAGGCCCCGGGCGCGCAAGGGGTCGTCGATCACCGAGACGCCGGGGGCGAAGACAGCGCTGCCCATGCGGTCCTTGAGGAAGCTGGTGCCGCGGGCGATCGACTGGCCGTTGATGGCCCCGGCGAAATGCCCGACCAGCCCGCCCGAAACCCGGGGGTCGAAGACGATGGCGGCCTTGGTGGTCGCGGCCTTCTGCGGCTTCAGGCGTCGGATCGCCCGCTCGCCGGCGCTGCGGCCGACATCCTCGGGCTGGCGCAGGTCGGCGCCGTAGACGGCCGAGGTGAAGTCGTAGTCGCGCTCCATGCCGGTACCCTCGCCGGCGAGGACCGAGACGCTGAGCGACCAGCCCGAGCCTTCGTAGCTGCCGGCAAAGCCGTTGGAGGCCACGAGCGATACGCGGCTGCGCGACCAGCCGGCCTCCGCCCCTTCGGAGTTGGTGACGCCAGGCACCGCGCGGGCGGCCTCCTCGGTCCGACGCGCCCAGTCGATCAGCATTTCCGCGGTCGGCTCCGAGGGGTCCGACAGGTCCATGTCGGGCCAGCTGCGGGCGATCGCCTCCGGGTCGGCCAGGCCGCAATAGGGATCTTCCGGCACCGCGCGGGCCATGGCGACAGCGCGCTCGACCAGTTCATCCAGCGCCTTGGCGCTGAGGTCGGAGGAGGAAACGACCGCCTGCCGGCGACCGACCAGGACGCGCAGGCCCAGGTCCTGCCCTTCGGATCGCTCCAGCTTCTCGGTCTCACCCAGGCGCTGGGCGTGGGAAATCGAGGTCCCCTCCACATGCACGGCATCGGCCGCGTCGGCCCCGGCGCGGCGCGCGCGGGCGATGAGGTCCGACAGCAGGTCGAGGGTTGCCTGGGAATCCGTCGTCATCGGCGGTGACCTCGTGGGGATCGGGCGGGGGAAGAAGATCGGGAGGGCGGTAGGGCCGCCTGCTCCGATGTGGCCGCTCGGCGCGGCGGCGTCAACCGCCGAGCACGGCAAGGCGTGCCGGTGCACATGAACCGAAGGGCAGTGCCGGGCGACGCAACGCGGTACAGTTCGGCCAGCCGGCCGCCCGCGAAGGAGCACCATGGCGATCACCCTCTATGCCCTGAAGCCGCGCTTCCAGGCCCTGCTGCACCCGGCGGTCGGCCGCATGGCGGCAGCCGGCGTGACCGCCAACCAGGTTACACTGGCCGCCGCCGCCGGCTCGGTCCTGCTGGGTGGCCTGCTGGCGCTGCAGGGGCCGGCGCGGCCGGCGCTCTTCCTGCTGCTGCCGGCCTGGCTGGCGCTGCGCATGGCGCTGAATGCCGTCGACGGCATGCTGGCGCGCGAGTTCGGCCAGAAGAGCCGGCTCGGCGCCTTTCTCAACGAGCTGGGGGACGTCGTATCCGATGCCGCCCTCTACCTGCCGTTCGCCCTGGTCGCCCCGTTCGCGCCGGCCTGGGTGGTGATCGTCGTCGTCCTGGCGGTGACGGGGGAGCTGGCCGGCGTCCTGGGCCAGACGATCGGCGCCAGCCGGCGCTATGACGGGCCGCTCGGCAAGAGCGACCGCGCGCTGGTGTTCGGCGCGCTCGGCCTCTGGGTCGGGCTGGCGCCCCTGCCGGCCATGATCGCCTGGGCGATGCCGGTCCTGGCGGTACTGGCGGCGGTGGGCATCGTCAATCGCGTGCGCCGGGCATTGGCCGAGGCGGAGGGCCGGGCATGAGCGGGATCATCGGGCACATTGCCGCCACCCTGGTCACGGGTCTGGCGCGGGCCGTCACCGGCGTGCGCGGCGACTGGCGGGATGCGGCCGCCGATCCGGACGGGCCGCCGCGGATCTATTTCGCCAACCATGCCAGCCATGGTGATTTCGTCCTGGTCTGGACCGTCCTGCCGCGGTCGCTGCGGCGGCGGACGCGGCCGGTGGCGGGCGCGGACTACTGGAATGCCGGGCCGATCCGCCGCTTCTTCGGCCAGCGCGTATTCCAGGCGGTCCTGATCGACCGCCGGCCCGAGATGCGCTCGGGCGACCCGCTGGCCCCGCTGGCGGACGCCATCGGCCAGGGACAGTCGCTGATCCTCTTCCCCGAGGGCACGCGCAACCTGACCGAGGAACGGCTGCTGCCCTTCAAGAGCGGCCTCTACCATCTGGCGCGGATGCGGCCCGAGGCGCTGCCCGTGCCGGTCTGGATCGAGAACCTGAACCGGGTCATGCCCAAGGGGGAACTGGTGCCCGTCCCGCTGCTCTGCACCGTCACCTTCGGCGCGCCCTTGCCGGTGGCCGAGGGTGAGGACAAGAACGCCTACCTGGCCCGCGCTCGGGCCGCCATGCTGGCCCTGGCACCCGGCACGGAGGCCCAGTCGTGAACGCGGGCTCGGAGGCGCCGATCCTCTTCGCCGGCATCGCCGCCGTCCTGGTGGTGGCGACCCTGGCCGGCTGGCTGCTGCGCCGGCGCTTCGGCCGGACCGCCACGATCGAGAACCTGGAGGCGCGCGTGCGCGCCTGGTGGGTGATGGTGGGCCTGATCGCCGGCGCCTTCGTGCTGGGCCATGTGGGCGTGATCGTCCTGTTCGCGCTGGCCTCGTTCGCGGCATTGCGCGAGTTCGTCACCCTGACGCCGACCCGGCGCGGCGACCATTGGGCACTGGCGGTCGCCTTCTTCCTGGTGCTGCCGCTGCAATACTGGCTGGTCGGGATCGAGTGGTACGGGCTCTATGCCATCTTCATTCCGGTCTACGTCTTCCTGCTGCTGCCGATCGTGGCCGCGCTCCGCGGCGACACCACCCGCTTCATGGCGCGGGTGGCCGAGCTGCAATGGGGCCTGATGATCTGCGTCTTCTGCGTCTCGCACGTGCCGGCCCTGCTGACGCTGCCGATCCCGGGCTTCGAGGGCCGCCACCTGCTGCTGGTCGCCTTCCTGGTCCTGGTCGTCCAGGCGAGCGACGTGCTGCAATATGTCTGGGGCAAGCTGCTGGGCCGCCGCAAGATCGCCCCCGCCCTCTCGCCGTCCAAGACGGTGGAGGGCTTCGTGGGCGGCATCGCCAGCGCTACGGCACTCGGTGCCGCGATGTGGTGGATCACGCCCTTCGCGCCCTGGCAGGCGGCCCTGATGGCGCTGGTGGTGACGCTGATGGGCTTCTTCGGCGGCCTGGTGATGTCGGCCATCAAGCGCGACCGCGGCGTGAAGGACTGGGGCCGCATGATCGAGGGCCATGGCGGCATGCTCGACCGCCTGGATTCGGTGATCTTCGCCGCCCCCGTCTTCTTCCATCTCACCCGCTACTGGTGGACGGTGTAGGCGAGGCTGCTATTTCCAGATGGGCTTGCCGCTCCCGGGCAGGCCGTACTGGGCCCATTTGCGGGTGACGGTCTCGATGACGTCGCGGTCCATGGCGATCTGCCGGCCCCATTCGCGATGGGTCTCCGGCGGCCATTTGTTGGTGGCATCCAGGCCGATCTTCGACCCCAGCCCGCTTTCCGGCGAGGCGAAGTCGAGATAGTCGATCGGCGTGCGCTCGACCAGCGTGATGTCGCGGGCCGGGTCCATGCGGGTCGACATCGCCCACATCACCTCCTTCCAGTCGCGCGCATCGATGTCGTCGTCCACGACGATCACCCACTTCGTGTACATGAATTGCCGCAGGAACGACCACACGCCCATCATCACGCGCTTGGCATGGCCCGGGTAGGCCTTGCGCATGGACACGACGGCGATGCGGTAGGAACAGCCCTCGGGCGGCAGCCAGAAATCGACGATCTCCGGGAACTGCTGGCGCAGCAGGGGGATGAACACCTCGTTCAGCGCCTGGCCCAGCACAGACGGCTCGTCCGGCGGGCGGCCGGTGAAGGTCGACAGGTAGATCGGGTCGCGGCGCATGGTGATGGCCGAGACGGTGAAGACCGGGAACGGCTCGACCGAATTGTAGTAGCCGGTGTGGTCGCCATACGGCCCCTCGTCGCCATACTCCTCCAGCGAGACATGGCCCTCGAGCACGATCTCGGCCTCGGCCGGGACCTTGAGCGGCACGGTGCGGCAGTCGACCAGATCGACCTTGCGGCCGCGCAGCAAGCCCGCGAACTGGTATTCCGACAGCGTGTCCGGCACCGGGGTGACGGCCGCCAGGATGGTGCCGGGGTCGGCGCCGATGACGACGGCCGCCGGCAGCGGGTCGCGCTTCTTGCTCCCCCAGCGGGCATGATGCTGGGCGCCGCCGCGATGGCGCAGCCAGCGCATCAGGGTGGTGTTCCGGCCCGTCACCTGCATGCGATAGATGCCGAGGTTGAAGCCGTCCTCGCGCGCCTGCGAGGGCCCGCGGGTGACGACCAGCGGCCAGGTGATCAGCGGCGCCGGCTCCCCCGGCCAGCAGGTCTGCACCGGCAGCAGGCCGAGGTCGATGTCCTCGCCCGTCAGCACCACCTCCTGGCAGGGCGCGCGCGAGACGGTGCGCGGCTTCATCGCCATCACCGTCTTCACCAGCGGCAGCATCTCCAGCGCGTCGCGCCAGCCGCCCGGCGGCTCCGGCTGCTTCAGGAAGGCCAGGGTCTCGCCCACCTGGCGCAACTGGTCGGGCGTGCGGTCCATGCCCCAGGCGACGCGCTCCACCGTGCCGAACAGGTTCACCAGGACGGGCATGGAATGGCCGATCACGTTCTCGAACAGCACCGCCGGCCCGCCCTCGGCCAGGAGGCGGGTCTGGATCTCGGTCATCTCCAGCACCGGCGACACCGGCGCCGATACGCGCACCAGCCGGCCCTCCCGTTCGAGCCGGGAGATGAAGTCGCGCAGCGAGGCATAGGGCATGGGCGGTCCGTCCGACGGGCAGTGATGGCCACAACTTAGGCCGGGCCGCCGCCGCCGTCACGACGCGAGCGGCGGCAGGTCGCATTGACTTCGCCCCGCGAATTCCGACATCCAGGGCTGCACCATCGAGGAGTGAATGGGATGGCATTCTGGGTCATCGGCGGGGAATACGCGGACACCGAGTTCCAGACCCTGGCCAAGGGCCGGGCGGAAGAGCGGCTGGGGCCGTTCCCCACCTGGGAGGCCGCCCGCAACGCCTGGTCGACGCGCGCGTTCGCGACCGTGGACGATTGCCACAGCCGCTTCCGCATCGTCGAGGAAGCGGACGAGCCCGCCCGGGGCTAGCCCACGACCCCGAGGCGGAACACCGCCGTGTCGCGCAGCAGCCGGTCCTCCAGCTCCAGGTCGACCGGCACGGCATAGCGGGCCAGTTCGACCATGCCCTCGGTCGGCAGGTAGGCGCGCCCGGGGTCGGACAGCAGCACGTCGGCACCGCGCGCGGCCAGGCCGCGCAGCCACGGCACCAGCCGCTCGGCCAGCGACCGCTCGTAGCACAGATCGCCGACCAGGACCGTCGCCCAGCCTTCGTCCCGGCCGATCAGGTCGTCGCTTCGCGCCGCCACCGACAGGCCGTTGAGAGTGGCGTTCAGCGCGATTGCCGCCACCGCGAAGGGGTCGATGTCAGCCGCCTCGACCCGGGCGGCGCCCGACCGGGCCGCTGCCAGCGCGACCAGCCCCGAGCCCGACCCCACATCCACGACCGACCGGCCGGCGACCAGGTTCGGCTGGTCGATGATCAGGCGCGCCAGGGCCTGGCCACCCGCCCAGGCGAAGGCCCAGTAGGGTGGCGGGGTGCCGGTCGCGGCCAGCGATTCCTCCGTGGCTTCCCACAGCGGGGTGACGGCGGTGGCCAGGTGCAGGCGAAGCTCGGGCACGAGCGGCGGGCAGCCCGGCCTGGTCTGGTGGCGAACGAAAGTGGCGGTATCCATGGGGGCCATGGTGCGGTGCGGGGAAGAAAGGCGCCAGCCCGGCGGTTGGGCCGCAGCATCTGGATGAAAATCCGGTGACAACCCCAAGATCGCGTGGCCGAATCGGCCGGGCCAGCGTTATCGTTGCAGTGCGAAATGGAGATCCGTCCCACAAGGACCATCCCGGTTCGCCGCCGATCCCCCCGGCGGCCACCCCTGGAATTGCCCAGAGCCTGGGCGTCCGGCGGCGCCGCAATCGGCAGCCAGCCCCCCGCGACGGCCTTGCACGCCGCCCCTTCGCCCAAACGGCGATCGGGCGGCGTGCCGCGTTTCGGGGCATGCCCCAAGTCTTCCCATCCGACCGAGAGGAGCCAGGAATGGCCAAGCGCGCGCGTGGAGATGGCGTCGTGAAGACAATCGATCCGAAGGTCCGCGGCCTGTTCGGGGAGCTGGTCGCGCGCTGGGACCCGCTGGGGGAACAGGCTGCCGCCGACGAGGCAGCCGACGACCGGCGGGACCAGAGCTACATCCGCAAGGTGCGCCCCCAGGGGCCGGGCCAGCGCCGCCTGACCGATGCGATGGCGGCCCACAGCCTGACGATGGCGCTGGGCCCGGCCGGCACGGGCAAGACCTACCTGGCGGTGGCGGCCGCCGTCGAGGCGCTCGACGAGGGCAGCGTCGGGCGCATCGTGCTGTCGCGGCCGGCGGTCGAGGCGGGCGAGAACCTGGGCTACCTGCCGGGCGACATGCACGAGAAGCTGGCGCCCTACCTGCGGCCGCTCTACGACGCGCTGAACGACCGGATGGGCGCCAAGCGCGTGCGCCAGCTGGTGGCGGACGGGACCATCGAGATCGCGCCCATCGCCTACATGCGCGGGCGCACGCTCAACAACTGCTTCGTCGTCATCGACGAGGCGCAGAACTGCACCTATGGCCAGATCAAGATGCTGCTGACGCGCCTGGGCTGGCACTCGACCATGGTGCTGACCGGCGACCCCGACCAGAGCGACCTGCTGGAGGGAATCTCCGGCCTGGCCGAGGTCGCGCGCCGGCTCCAGGCGGTGCCGGGGATCGCCGTGGTGCGGCTAGACGAGCACGACATCGTCCGCCACCCGCTGGTGGCCGAGATGCTGACGGTACTGTAGCCCGGAACGCGAAGCGGCCGCCCGGGGAAGCCCCGGGCGGCCGCGACGATCGACGGGATCGGTCGACTAGAGCAGCTTGGTGATCGCCTCGGCGCTCGACACCTCGAACTTGCCCGGCTCCTCGACGTTGAGGGCGGTCACGGTGCCGTTGTCGACGATCATGGCATAGCGCTTGGAGCGCTTGCCCATGCCGTTCGGCGTCAGGTCGAGGGTGAGGCCCAGCGATTCGGTGAAGGCGCCGCTGCCATCGGCCAGCATCAGCACCTTGTCGCCGACGGCCTGGTCCTTGCCCCAGGCGCCCATGACGAAAGCGTCGTTGACCGACAGGCAGGCGATGGTGTCGACGCCCTTGCCCTTGAGCGCACCCGAATGCTGGACGAAACCGGGCAGGTGCTTGGCCGAGCAGGTCGGCGTGAAGGCGCCGGGAAGCGCGAAGACGACGACCTTCTTGCCGTCGAACAGCTCTTCGGTGGTGATGTCCTTCGGGCCCTCGGCGGTCATGGTCTTCAGCTTGCCAGAGGGGATCTTCTGGCCGACGGCGATGGTCATGGCGGTGCCTCCTGCAGGGTCTCGACAAATATGCTGGAATGCCGACGGCAGGAACCGCCGCGGCGCCCGCCTCAAATAAGGCTTGTGCCGGCCGCTGTCATCCCCCGTTGCCGACGGCAGCGGCGCGCGCCGGCCCGCCCCCGCCCACGCGGGCGAATGCGGCCATCACAGCCCCCTCGGTGAGCAGTTCCGGCAGGGCGACGCCTTGGGGCGCGCCCGGGCCGTAGACGATGTTGAAGGGAATGCCGTAGCGGCCATGGTCGGCCAGGAAACGGGCGATCTCCGGGTCGGGCCGGGTCCAGTCGGCGCGCATCGCCACCAGGTCGGGCCGCGCCAGCCGCAGGGCGACCTCGCCGCGCGCCATCACCAGCTTCTTGTTCACCTGGCAGGTGATGCACCAGTCGGCGGTCACGTCGACGAAGACGGTACGGCCGTCGGCCACCAGGGCGGAGATCCGGCCGCGGTCGAAGGGCTGCCACTGCGCGCCGGCCTCGATCGCCGCCGGCGCCGGGGGTGGGGCCGTCAGGCGCGGCACGACGGCCACCGCGAACAGGACCACGGTGGCGGCGGCGACGCTGGTGCGCCAGGCGACCGGCAGCCGGGCAAGCGGCCCGATCAGCAGGACACCCAGCGCCAGCACGATTGCCAGGACGACCGCCGCGCCGATGCCCTGCTGGGCCGCCAGGACGCTCAGCAGCCAGGCGCAGGTCGCGACCATGGCGACCGCCAGGATGCGGCGCACCTTGACCATCCACAGGCCGGGCCGGGGCAGGCGGGCGGCAATGCCGGGCACAGCCGCCACCGCCAGGTAAGGCAACGCCAGCCCGAGGCCGAGGGCGGTGAAGATGGCAAAGATCTCGACCGGGCCGCGGGCCAGGGCGAAGCCGATGGCGGTGCCGAGGAAGGGCGCCGAGCAGGGCGTGGCCAGCACCGCCGCCAGCGCGCCCGTCAGAAAATGGCCAAGCGGGCCGCGGTGCGGTGCATTGGCGGCCGACTGGGCCAGGCCCGGCAGCGGTATCTCGAACCAGCCCCACAGGTTGGCGGCGAACAGCGCCAGGACGGCCGCCATGGCCACCAGGAACCACGGCTCCTGGAACTGGATGCCCCAGCCGACGGCCAGGCCGGCGGTCTTCAAGGCCACGGCCCCCGCGGCCAGCAGCAGGAACGAGAAGAGGATGCCGGCCGAGGCGGCAACGAAACCCCAGCGCACCTCCGCCCGCTCGCGCCCGCCGGCCTCCACCACGCCCAGCAGCTTCAGCGACAGGACCGGCAGCACGCAGGGCATCAGGTTCAGGATCAGGCCGCCCAGCAGCGCCGTTGCCAACATCGACAGCCAGACGGCCGCCGGCACCGGCGGCAGGCCCGATCCCGCGACCGACGCGACGCCCACGCGACGCTGGGCCTCGACCGCGCGGTCGCCATCGACCAGGGTCAGGGTGACGTCGCTGTCGGCAAGCCGGGCCATCGTCGCCGGATCGCCCGAAATCGGGACCTCAAGCCGCGCCCCGCCCGGCACCGCCGTCACCCGCGGTGCGCCAAAATCGACGGGAATGGCGGATTCGACGAAGAGATCCGGCTTGGCGAGCGGCTGGTCGGTGCGGACGGCCGCGACCAGGACCCGCTGGTCGCCGGCACCGGCCAGGCCGACCGCGTCGATCGCAAGGCCGTCGGCAACGCCGTCGTCCGGCACCCGCGCGATGAAATCCGCCAGCAGCCCCGCTTCGGCCGATGGGCTGGCCGTGCCGGCCGGCAGGTCGAGCTGGAGCGTCGCCTGATAGGGAATGCAGATCTCGCGGCAGGTCAGGTAGTCGACGGCCGCCTTGACGCGAAGCGGATCGCCCGGCCGTTCCAGGGCGAGCTGGATCGGAAAGACCACCTCGTCGGAATAGCCGAAGCTCTCGATCCCCAGGACCTCGAACCGCTTGGGGGCGGGCCAAGCGAGGCGGGCCTCGCCGGCATTGTCCGATCCCTGCCACTCGATGCTGGGTGGCAGGCCGCCCGAGCCGGGGGAGCGCCAGTAGACCTTCCAGCCCGGCTGCATGCGGAAATGCAGGCCAAGCCCCACCGACTGGCTGTCGCCAACCGCGGCCACGGCCGAGACGAGGCGGACGGCGGTCTGCTCGGTACGCTGCCAGGGCGAGGCCGTTTCGGCCCGCGCGCCATCGGGCACCAGCAAGGTCAGGGCTGCAATGGCCACCAACAGGGTGGCGGTCGCGCCCGCGACGGCTTTCGCGATCAGGCTCCGCATTGTGCATCAATATGGGCCAGCGGCTGGCACGGGGGAGTCACAAAGACGTGGGCCAGGCCATCCGGTGGTGCGGCACGGCGGCGCATCCGGCACCAGCGACCGCCTTGCTCGTTGTCTGCAAGGCGCCATATCAGTGATGCCGTACCCTGGCTGCGATGTTGGATCCGATCATGACCGAGAAAGACCCTGGGACCGAGAAAGACCCCGCGACGGGCTACATGACCGGCCGGCTGCTGGTGGCGATGCCGACGATTGGCGACCCGCGCTTCGAGAAGTCGGTCATCTACATGTGCGCCCACAGCGAGGAGGGGGCGATGGGCCTCGTCGTCAACAAGCTGCTGGGGTCTCTGACCGTGTCGGAGCTGATGGACCAGCTCTCGCTGCAGGGATCAGCCGCGACCGCACGCATGCCCGTGCATTTCGGCGGGCCGGTCGAAACCGGACGCGGCTTCGTGCTGCATACGCTGGACCACACCTATGACGGCTCGCTGCAGATAGACGAGCGCGTGGCCCTGACCGCCACGCTGGATGTGCTGAAGGCGATCGCGGCTGGGGACGGCCCCCGCCACGCGCTGATGGCGCTGGGCTATGCCGGCTGGGGACCGGGCCAGCTCGACGAGGAGATCCAGGCCAATGGCTGGCTCGAGGTGCCGCCGGACGACGAGTTGGTGTTCGGCACCGCGCTCGACGCCATGTGGGACCGGGCGCTGGCGCGGCTGGGGGTCGACCTGTCGATGCTGTCGACCGAGGCCGGGCACGCCTGAAGGCCGGTTGCTGCCAGGACGCCGTCAGCGCGACAGCCGCCACTCCTCGGCGAGCTGGCCGAACAGGACATGGTCCTGCCAGACGCCGTTGATGCAGAGATACTTGCGGGCGTAGCCCTCTTCGCGAAAGCCGCATTTCGCCAGCAGCCGGCGGCTCGCCATGTTGGAGGGCAGGCAGGCGGCCTCCAGGCGATGCAAGTGCAGCCGGTCGAAGGAGAAGGCGAGGACGGCCCGCAATCCCTCCGTCATGTAGCCATGGCCGGCATAGGGCGCGCCCATCCAGTAGCCGAGGCTGGCGCTCTGGACGACGCCGCGGCGGACGTTGGCCAGCCCGATCCCACCCAGCAGCGTCTCGTCGCCGCGCCCGAAGACGAAGAAATTGTAGCCGGTGTCCTTGCGCCAATCGACGCCATAGGCTGCCAGGCGGCGGCGATAGGCGCCGCGCGACAGGGCATCGTCGGGCCAGGTCGGCTCCCATGGCGCCAGGAAGGCACGCGACCCCGCCCGCACGCGCGCCCAGCCGTCGAAGTCCGACTGGCGCGGCGGGCGCAGGAAGACCCGGTCGCCCGCCAGGATGGTCGTGTGCGCCTCGCCCAGGAACGGGCCGAGCCAGCGTTCCAGCCGACCGGGCGCCGTCCGGACCGGGGCCCCGGGCTCGCTGCCGGCGGTCGCGGTCGCGGCCTTGCCCGGCCCGACCTTGGCGGTCCCAACCTTGGCGGTCATCCGGCGGCGCGCCTGGCTCTGGTCCGACGCCGCGTGGTCAGGCAGCGAGCCGGCGCACGATCCGGTCGAACGGCTCCACCCCGCCGATCGGCCCCATGGCGGTCAAAGTCGGCGGTGCCTGGTGCAGACGCCGGGCGACGCGCGCGACCGCATCGGCGTCGACCGCTTCCAGCTTGGCCAGCGTATCCTCGGTCGGAATATGGCCGCCGTGGACGAGCAACTGATGCGCCAGATGCTCGGCCCGGGCGGACGTGCTTTCGCGCGACATCAACAGGCTGGCACGCAGTTGGGCCTTGGCCCGCGCCAGTTCCCCCGGCTCCAGCTTGCCGCCGATGGCCATCACCTCGTCGCACAGCACCGGCAGCAGTTCCTTCACATCCTTTTCGCCGGTGCCGGCATAGACGCCGAAGATGCCGCCATCGTGGAAGGACGAGCTGAAGGCATAGATCGAGTAGGCCAGCCCGCGCTTCTCGCGGATCTCCTGGAACAGGCGCGAGGACATGCCGCCGCCCAGGATCGTCGCCAGCACCTGGAAGGCGTGGTGATCGGGATCGGTGTAGGACACGCCGGGGAAGCCCACCACGAGGTGGATCTGCTCCAGGTCCCGCTCCTCGCGGAAGTCCCCGCCGACATAGTGGCCGGCCTCGGCCTTGGCGGCGGGCGTGCCGGGAATGCCGGCGAAGGCCGCGGTCGCCAGCTCGACGATGCGGTCATGGTCGACCGCCCCGGCGGCCGACACCACCATGTCGGGCCCGTGATAGTTGGCCGCCATGTAGTCGACGAGTGCCGTGCGCGGCAGAGCCGACACGGTCTCCACCGTGCCGAGCACCGGCCGGCCCATCGCCTGGTCGGGGTAGGCGGTCGCCTGGAAATGATCGAAGACGATGTCGTCGGGCGTGTCCTCGGCCTGGCCGATTTCCTGCAGGATGACCGAGCGCTCGCGGTCGAACTCCGACTGGTCGAAGGTCGAGTGCAGCAGGATGTCGCTCAGGATGTCGAGCGCCAGCGGCACGTCGTCCTTCAACACCTTGGCGTAGTAGGCCGTCTGCTCGCGGGCGGTATAGGCGTTGAGGTGGCCGCCGACCGCCTCGATCTCCTCGGCGATGGCACGCGCGCTGCGCCGCTCGGTGCCCTTGAAGGCCATGTGCTCGAGGAAATGGGCGACGCCGTTGATGGGGGCGGGCTCATGCCGCGCGCCGGCGTCGATATAGACGCCGAGCGACACGGTAGCGACGCCGTCCATGCGGTCGGTGGCGACCCGCAGGCCGCCCGGAAGGGTGGTTACCTTGACGGTCATGCCGGTTGCTCCTGCCGCGTGGTGCGGGCGGCCACGAAATCCTGGACGGTCGCGAGGTCGTTGGGAAGGACGGAGACCCGTTCCGGCCGCGTCAGCAGGTCGGACAGGCGGCCGGGCAGCGCCGGGCGGATGCCGGTCGCCCGTTCGACCGCGTCGGGGAACTTGGCCGGGTGGGCGCAGGCGAGCGCCACTATCGGCACCGCGGGATCGACCCGGCAGGCCTCGGCCGTGGCGACGCCGATGGCGCTGTGGGGATCGAGAATCTCCCCCGTCGACTGCCAGACACGGCGGATCGTCTCCAGCGTGCCGGCATCGTCGAGCCGGAAGCCGGCGAAGTCGGCCTTCGCCCGCGCCCAGCGTTCCGGCGACACCGCCAGCACGCCGTCGCGACGGAAATCCGCCATCGCGCCCGCCAGCGCCTTGCCGTCGCGGTCGAACAGCTCGAACAGCAGGCGCTCGAAGTTGCTCGACACCTGGATGTCCATGCTAGGGCTGAGGCTGGGCTCGACGGTGCCGATCGACAGGCTGCCGGTCTCCAGGAAGCGCGTCAGGATGTCGTTGCGGTTCGTGCCGATGGCGAGGCTGGCGATCGGCAGGCCCATGTGGCGGGCGGCGTGGGCGGCAAAGACATTGCCGAAATTACCCGTCGGCACGGCGAACGACACGGCCCGCGCGGGTGCACCCAGTGCCACGGCGGCCCAGACGTAGTAGGCGATCTGGGCCGCGATGCGCGCCCAGTTGATCGAGTTCACCGCCGACAGACCGTGCCGGTCGCGGAAGGGGATGTCGTTGAACATCGCCTTCACCATGTCCTGGCAGTCGTCGAAAGTGCCCTGGACGGCGATGGCGTGGACGTTCGCGGCCTCGATCGTCGTCATCTGGCGCCGCTGCACCTCCGACACCCGCCCCTCGGGGAAGAGGATGAAGATGTCGATGCCCTCGCGGTCGCGGCAGGCCTCCATGGCGGCCGAACCGGTATCGCCCGAGGTGGCGCCGACGATGGTGACCCGCCGCCCCCGCCTGGCCAGAACATGGTCGAACAGGCGGCCCACCACCTGCAGCGCCAGGTCCTTGAAGGCCAGCGTCGGGCCGTGGAACAGCTCCATCATCCACTGGTTCGGCCCGAGCTGCTTCAGCGGGACGATGGCCGAATGGGCGAAGCTGCGATAGGCGTCGGTCACCAGCGCCGCCAGGTCGTCTTCGGCGATGGCGCCGTCAACGAAAGGGGCCATGACCCGGGTCACGGTCTCGGCATAGTCGGCGCGGGCAAGCGCGCGTAGGTCGTCCGCGGTCAGGGTCGGCCAGGCATCGGGAACGTAGAGACCGCCGTCGCGGGCAAGCCCGGCCAGCAGAACGTCGTCGAAGGCGAGCGCGGGCGCGGCGCCGCGGGTGCTGACGTAGCGCAAAAGGGTAGGCTCCATTGGTCGCGAACCCGATAACCTAATGGTCGCACCCCGCCATCGCAAGCCGGGCCATCCCGGTTGTCGACCGGTCGGCACCGCACCATTTCCCTGCCATCCGAATCCATGGAAGCGCGCGTGCGCCCGAGGACCGCGAATGCCTGACGAACATGGTCGCACCAGCCTGTCCCGAGGCCGGCTGTGGACGCGCCGAAGCCTGCTGGCCGCCGTCGCCGTCACGCCGGCCCTGCCCGCCCTGGCCGCGGCCGTGGCGACGCCGCGGCAGACCGAGGGGCCGTTCTATCCGGTGCGGCTGCCGCTCGACATAGACAACGACCTGGTCCAGGTGACCGGGGCTGCCGCCCGGGCGCAGGGCACCGTCACCCACATCGCCGGCCGGGTGATGACGCTGGACGGGCAACCCCTGGCCGGCGCCCGGGTCGAGATCTGGCAGTGCGATGCCAAAGGGATCTACCTGCACCCCGGCTCCGGCGACCCGGCCCGACGCGATGCCGGCTTCCAGGGGTTCGGGGCGACGGTCAGTGCCGCCGACGGCGGCTACCGGTTCCGCACGATCCGGCCGGCGCCCTACATCGGGCGCACGCCGCATATCCACTTCGCGGTCGCCGCCCCGGGCCGGCCGCGGCTGGTGACGCAGATGTATGTGGCGGGCGAGCCCGGCAACGACCGCGACATGGTGCTGCGCGGGCTGACCCAGGCTGCCCGCGCCGCGGTCATGGTCGAGCTGTCGCCCGCCCCGCAAGTGGAGGCCGGGGCGCTTGCCGGGCGCTTCGACATCGTCCTGGCATAGGCGCCGGAGCGGGCCGTCTATGCCCGGCGGCTGAACCGCATGATCCAGTTGGTCTCCCACGAGCCGCCGTCATCGTCGGAGAAGGCCTGCTCCCAGGTCGCCGAGTGGGCCGTGACCGTGTGCCAGCGAAAGCGCACGCGGATGGCGCGGCCGTCGAGCGTGTCGTCGCCGAAGAAGGTGCCGACCCCATCGGCGAAGCGGCCATGAACCGGCGGCTCCAGGCGCGGCCGGCGGCCGTCGACCCACCAGATCGACCAGTTGGCCGTTTCCGGGGCGAAAAGACGGATGGTGGCCGCCTCGTAGGTTCCGCCCGGCAGCTCCAGGCGATTGTCGTCGACATTGCCCAGTCCACCGATGATCGGCCGCGTGTCGCACGTGCCGGCGAAGGCGTCCCAGCGGTCGCATCCGGCCAGCCGCTCGCGCAGGCGGCTGTGGTCCACTGCCCACTGGCCGAAAAAGAAATCGAAGTCGTGCCGTCCATCCGTCTGCATGGCATCCTCCACCCCGTCTCAGAGGTCGCCATCATGCGGGCCTTATCCTGACAGAACTTGTCAGGAATTCCGCGCTATGCTGCAATCATGCGCGCGAGCCGGCTGCTGTCCATTCTGATCCTGCTGCAACTGCGGGGGCGCCTGACGTCGCAGGCGCTGAGCGAGGCTTTCGAGGTGTCGCCGCGCACGATCTATCGCGACATCGAGCATCTGAGTGCCGCCGGCGTTCCGGTCTATGCCGACCGCGGCCCGGGTGGCGGCTTCGCGCTGCTGGACGGCTATCGCACGCGGCTGACCGGACTTTCGGCCGACGAGGCCGAGACGCTGCTGTTGCAGGGCCTGGCCGGCCCAGCCGCCGCCCTGGGCCTGGGCCAGCCCCTGGCGACGGCTCGGCTCAAGCTGCTGGCGGCCGCCCCGGAGGGGAAAGCGGACGATGCCATGCGCATCGCCGGGCGCTTCCACCTCGATCCCGTGCCCTGGCATCGGCGTGCTGAAACGCCGGGAGAACTGCCGCGCATCGGCCGCGCCGTCTGGGAGGCGCGGCGGATCGCGATCGCCTATGGCGACGATGCCGGAGAGCGCCGCACCATCGACCCGCTCGGCCTCGTTCTCAAGGCGGGGGCCTGGTATCTGGTGGGGCGCAGCCGGGGGCGGCTGCGGACCTACAAGGTCGACCGCATCGCCCGCCTGGAGGTGCTGGAGGACCGGTTCACGCATCCGGCCGGCTTCGACCTCGCGGGCCACTGGCAGGCCGAACTGGCGCGGTTCGAGGCCGGGCTCCAGCGGGGGCAGGCGACCGTGCGGCTGTCGCCGGCGGCAATGGCCCGGGTCTATCTGCTGGGCGCCGAGGCCGCCGACGCGGCCTTGGCCGCCGTTCCGGACGAAACGGGATGGCGCCAGGCAAGCATGCCGATCGAGGACATCGACGAGGCCTGCGCGATGCTGCTGGGATTTGGGGCGGCGGTCGAGGTGATGTCACCGCCTGCCCTGCGCCGCCGTCTGGCGGAAAAGGCGGCCGCCATTGCCGCCCTCTATCGCGAGGCCGGTCAGTCGCCCAGGTAGCGTCGCTCGAGATGGCGACGGAACAGGTCGACATCGAGCGGCCGGCCGGTCGCCCGGCGCAGGATCTCGTCCCACGACAGGGTGGCGCCGTGGGCGTGGACATTGGTCGCCAACCAGCCCTGCAAGGGGGCGAAGTCGCCCGAGGCCAGGCGATCCTGGAGCGCCGGCACCGCCGCGCTGGCCGCGGCGAAAAGCTGGGCCGCCATCAGGGCGCCGAAGGTGTAGGTCGGGAAATAGCCGAAGGCGCCGTCATACCAGTGGATGTCCTGGAGACAGCCCTCGCGGTCGCTGTCGGGCCGGACGCCGACCGACGCCGCCATGCCATCGTTCCAGGCGGCCGGCAGATCGGCCAGGGCGAGCTCGCCCGACAGGATCGCCCGCTCCAGCCGGAAGCGCAGGATGACGTGGAGCGGATAGGCGATTTCGTTCGCGTCGACGCGGATGAGCCCGCGCGCCACCCGGGTGACGAGGCGACGGATATTGTCGGGCGACCACGCCGGCCCCGCTCCGCCGAACGCCGCCTGGGCCAGCGGCGCCATC
Source organism: Stella humosa (assembly GCF_006738645.1). GTDB lineage: Bacteria > Pseudomonadota > Alphaproteobacteria > ATCC43930 > Allostellaceae > Allostella > Allostella humosa. Next base: position 5,440,811 of record NZ_AP019700.1, read on the forward strand.
CAGCCGGTGAATTCCCGGCTGCGACAGGCCTGCATCTCTACGATCAGCGACTGGCTCTCATGCACGGCCATGCCGCGCGCCTCGCCGGCCGGCTGGTGGCGGAGCGCCGCCGGCAGCCCGCGCTCATACAGCGCGTGGCCGGTCTCGTGCAGCACGCCCATCAAGGCCTTTAGGAAGTCCGCTTCGTCGTAGCGGGTGGTGATGCGGACATCGTCCGGGATGCCACCGCAGAAAGGATGGGCCGAAACGTCCAGGCGGCCATGATGGAAGTCGAAGCCGAGTGCCACCATCAATCGGCGCGCCAGGCCGGCCTGGTCGGCGATCGGGAACGGCCCCTCGAGGGGGATTGGTTCCGGTCGCGTGGCCTGCACCTCGATCGCCTGGCCCAACAGATCGGGCAGGAAGGCTTCGAGCCGGTCGAAGACGCCCGTGCAGTCGGCGGCGGTCAGCCCCGGCTCATACCCGTCGAGCAAGGCGTCGTAGGGGGCGAGGTTCAACGCCTGGCCCAGGGCGGCGGCCTCGTCCCGGGTCCGGGCCACGACTTCCGCCAGGAACGGCAGGACGGTCGCGAAGTCGTCGTCGGCGCGGGCCTGGCGCCAAGCCGTCTCGCAGCGCGAGCCGGCGCGCGACAGGGCGGCCACCAGATCGCCCGGTACGGCCGTGGCGCGATGCCAGCGGCGGCGCGCGAGGCCGATGCGGGCCAGGGCCGAAGGGTCGGTCTCCGCCGCTTCGGCATCAGCCAGCAGGTCGGCGGTCTCGGTCGCCGTCAGCATGGCGTGCGACAGTTCGCGCAAGGTGGCCAGTTGCTCGGCGCGCGCCGGGGCGCCGCCGTCGGGCATGACCGCGGCGGCATCCCAATGGAGCATGCCCGTCGCCTCTCCGAGGATCGAGATGCGGCGGATGCGGTCGAAGAGGCGGGCCTGGGCGTTCATCTTGGGGTCCCTTGCGCGATGCGGGCACGCGTGGCGGCAGCCCGCCGGCGCCTCGTCGCCATCAGTCCGGGCGGGTCGGCTTCGGGCGGTGATAGACGACGTAGATGACACCCAAGGCAATCGCCAGCAGGAACCAGGTGGCGGCATATTGCAGGTGATCGTTCGGCAGGCTGACGCGGGTCTGGCCGCCCAGCGGGTAGATGCCGGGATTGGGGGCTGGCCCGGCCTCGACATAGACCGGCGCCACTTCCGGCAGGCCGGCGGCAGCGGCCATGGCCGGCAGATCCATGGTGAACCACAGGTTCTGGCCCGGCTGGTTCTCCGGGATCAGGCCGCTGCGGACCTGGCGCAGGCGGGCGATCCCGTCGATCGTCACCGTCCCCTCGACCTGCCCGGGCAGTCGCCTGGATGGGTCCTTGCGGTCCTTGGGGACCCAGCCGCGATTGACCAGCACCGGCGGGCCAGCCGCTCGGATCAGCGGCGTGACGATCTGGTAGCCGTCATTGCCGCGCCGCGAGACGGCGGCCACGAACAGTTCCTTGTCGTGGCGCAGGGTGCCGGTCACCTGGACATGCCGGAAGGCCAGGCTGTCGGGATCGGCGATCCGCGCCGGCAGGGCCATCGGCGGGGCGGCCATCCCGGCCTCGCGCTCGGCGATCAGCCCGGCCTTCCATTGATGGCGCTGGACCTGCCAGATCGAGAGCGCGATCAGGATGATCAGGGCGGGGATGACGGCCAGCGTGGCACCGCGCTGCGGCTTGAAGCGGTAGGGCCAGCGGTCAGGCATCGCTGCCGTCCATCCGGTGCCGATAATTCAATGCGACCATGACGCCTTTCAGCGGACGCAGCATCGCCAAGGCGACCCCGAGCGTGAATGGGGTCCAGAGGGCGGCGTGGACCCAGAGCGGCGGCTGCCAGCGGATCTCGACCCACAAGGCGAGTGCCACGACCACCGCGCCCAGGATCAGGATGATGAAGACGGCTGGACCGTCGCCGGAATCATGGCGTGACAGGTCGAGCCCGCAATGGGTGCAGCGCTCGCGCACCGTAAGGAAGCCCTCGTACAGGGCGCCCTTGCCGCAGCGCGGGCAGCGCGCGGCAAGGCCCGTGGCGAAGGGTGAGGTGCCCGTGATCAGGCACCCCACCAGTAGATGCAGACGAAGAGGAACAGCCAGACCACGTCGACGAAATGCCAGTACCAGGCGGCCGCCTCGAAACCAAAGTGATGGTGGGGCTTGAAGTGGCCGATCCACACCCGATACCAGCAAACCGCCAGGAAGATCGTGCCGACGATGACATGGAAGCCGTGGAAGCCGGTCGCCATGTAGAAGGTCGACGAATAGATGTTCTGGCTGAAGCCGAACGCGGCGTGGCTGTACTCGTAGGCCTGCAGGCTGGTGAAGAAGAGGCCGAGCAGGACGGTGATGCCCAGCGCCTGCAGCACCTGCTTGCGATTGCCCTCGATCAGCTCGTGGTGGGCCCAGGTGACGGTGCAGCCCGACAGCAGCAGGATCAGCGTGTTCAGCAGCGGCAGGTCGAAGGCGTCGAAGGTCTTGATGTCCTTGGGCGGCCAGACGCCGCCGATCGCCTCGCGCGGGTAGAGGCTGGCATCGAAGAAGGCCCAGAAGAAGGCGACGAAGAACATCACCTCCGACGCGATGAAGAGCGCCATGCCATAGCGCAGGCCGATCTGGACGACCGGCGTGTGATGGCCCTGGTGCTCGCCCTCGCGCACGACATCGCGCCACCACAGCGCCATGACGGTCAGCACGGGCAGCAGCCCGGCGATGATTTTCCAGGCGCCGAGCTTCTGCACCGCGGGCGCGATGCCGGCCCCCAACATCTCCGGATGCATGTAGAGCAGCGCCATCACCGCCAGCCACAGCGCCGCCATCGAGCCGAAGAACGGCCAGGGGCTGGGATCGACCAGGTGGTACGGGTGGTTCTTGGCGTGGGCGTCGTGGGCCATGGCGTCTTCCCGCTCGCGGATGTCTTCGGTTGCCTCGCCGGTCGCCCGGCGGTCAGTTCGCTGCCGTCGCCGCCGGGGCGAGCGCCGTGGTGCGCTGGCCCTTGGTCTCGGCGGAACGGAAGAAGGTGTAGGAGAGGGTGATGTTGCGGATGTCGCGCGTGCCCGGATCCTTGAGGATGGCGGGGTCGACGAAGAAGGCCACGGGCATGTCGACCGATTCGCCCGGATCCAGCTTCTGCTCGGTGAAGCAGAAGCATTCGGTCTTGGCGAAGTAGGGCGCCGCCTTTTCGGGCGTGACGTTGAAGGTGGCGGTGCCGACCATCGTCTGCGACGACTGGTTGGTGGCGCGGAAGGCCATCAGACCGTTCTCGCCGATCTGCAGCGTCATCGTCGGGTGCTCGGGCGCGAAGCGCCAGGGAAGCTGGCTCTGCACGGTGCCCGAGAAGCGGATGGTGACGTGGCCCGCCGCCGTCTCGTGGCTGGGCTCGGCCACGCGCATCGGTGTGCCGGCAAAGCCCGTCACGCGGCAGAACATCTCGTAGAGCGGGACGGCGGCGAAGGACGCCCCCGTCATCGTCACCACGATGGCCGACAGGGCGAGCGCGGTGCGTCCGTGACGGGTCATGGCCGGTGGCTCCCCATGTCAGAGCTTGCCCATGCGCACGATCGTGACGGCGTAGAACAGCACGACCAGCCCGACCAGGACCGCCAGCATGGCGATGTTCTTGGTGCGGCGGCGGCGCTGCTGCTCGGGCGTCATCATCATCCGCTCAGATCGCGGCCAGGCCACGGTCGACCAGGACCATGGCGAACATCAGGAAGAGATAAAGGATCGAGAAGCCGAAGAGCCGCATCGCGTTGCGGTCGGTCGACTGCCGGATCAGCCGAACGGCGCCCAGGACGAACAGCAGGTCGAGTGCCAGCGCCGTCACGCCGTAGACCGGCCCGAGCAGGCCGAGGAACCATGGCGCCAGCGTGACCGGCAGCAGCACCAGCGTGTAGAGCAGGATCTGGCGCTGCGTCTCCTTCGGGCCGGCGACGTTGGGCAGCATCGGCACGCCGGCGCGCTCGTAGTCGCCCGAGCGGTAGAGCGCCAGCGCCCAGAAGTGCGGCGGCGTCCAGAAGAAGATGATGGCGAACAGCAGGACCGGCAGCAGGCCGACATCGCCGGTGACCGCGGCCCAGCCGATCATCGGCGGGAAGGCGCCGGCGGCACCGCCGATGACGATGTTCTGCGGCGTCCGCCGCTTCAGCCACATCGTATAGACGAAGACGTAGAAGGCGATGGTGAGCGCCAGCAGGGCAGCCGCGGCGAAGTTGACCGCCAGCGCCATGATGACGACCGAGCCCAGCGCCAGCGCCACGCCGAAGGTCAGCGCCTCCTCGGGCTGGACCCGGCCGGCCACGATCGGGCGCTGCAGGGTGCGCCGCATGACCGCGTCGATATCGCGGTCGTACCACATGTTGATCGCGCCCGAGGCACCGGCGCCGACCGCGATGCAAAGGATCGCGACGCCAGCCAGCAACGGATGCAGGTATCCCGGCGCGACCAGCATGCCGACGAGACCCGTGAAGACGACGAGCGACATCACGCGCGGCTTCATCAACTGGATGAAGTCGCCGACCCCCGCCACCTGGGTGGCGGGGGTGCCGGCCGCAGCCTGGCCCGGCAGGGCCTGGGTCGACAGGTCGGTCACGTCAGAGGCCGATCGTCCGGATCATCGAGGCGCTCAGTGCCCGGCCGACGCGGTGATGTGCGGCGGGTCCTCGAAAGTGTGGAAGGGCGGCGGCGAGGGCACCGTCCATTCCAGCGAGGTGGCGCCCGGCCCCCAGGGGTTGGCGGCGATGCGCTCGCCCGAGGTCAGCGTCTTCCACACGATGTAGAGGAAGAGGATCGAGCTGAGGCCGGCGATGTAGGAGCCGATCGAGGCCACCATGTTCCAGCCGGCAAACGCATCCGGATAGTCCGGGATACGGCGCGGCATGCCCTGCAGCCCGAGGAAGTGCATCGGGAAGAAGGTCAGGTTCACGCCGATGAAGGTGGTCCAGAAATGGATCTTGCCCAGCGTCTCCGGATACTGGCGGCCACTCATCTTGCCGATCCAGTAGTAGAAGCCGGCGAACACCGCGAACACCGCGCCCAGCGACAGGACGTAATGGAAGTGCGCGATGACGTAGTAGGTGTTGTGCAGGGCCACGTCCATGCCGGCATTGGCCAGCACGACGCCGGTCACGCCGCCGACCGTGAACAGGAAGATGAAGCCGATCGCCCACAGCATCGGCGTCTTGAAGTCGATCGAGCCGCCCCACATCGTGGCGATCCACGAGAAGATCTTCACGCCCGTCGGCACGGCGATGACCATCGTGGCCGCGGTGAAGTAGGCGCGCGTGTCGACGTCGAGGCCGACCGTGTACATGTGGTGCGCCCAGACGACGAAGCCGACGACGCCGATCGAGACCATCGCGTAGGCCATCCCGAGATAGCCGAACACGGGCTTGCGCGAGAAGGTGGCGACGATGTGGCTGATGATGCCGAAGGCCGGCAGGATCAGGATGTAGACCTCGGGGTGGCCGAAGAACCAGAAGAGGTGCAGGAACAGCACCGGGTCGCCGCCGCCGGCCGGATCGAAGAAGTGCGTGCCGAAGTTGCGGTCGGTCAGCAGCATGGTGATGGCGCCGGCCAGCACGGGCAGCGACAGCAGCAGCAGGAAGGCCGTGATCAGCACCGACCACACGAACAGCGGCATCCGGTGCAGGGTCATGCCCGGCGCGCGCATATTGAAGATCGTGGTGATGAAGTTGATGGCACCCAGGATGGACGATGCGCCGGCCAGATGGAGCGACAGGATCGCCATGTCCATGGCGGGCCCCGAGCTGTAGGGCGTGCTCGACAGCGGCGGATAGATCGTCCAGCCGACGCCCGCACCGCCCTGGAAGTGGGCCGAGCCCAGCAGCAGCAGGAACGCCGGCACCAGCAGCCAGAAGCTGATGTTATTCATGCGCGGGAAGGCCATGTCCGGCGCGCCGCACATCAGCGGCACGAACCAGTTGCCGAACCCGCCGATCAGCGCCGGCATGACGAAGAAGAAGATCATGATCAGGCCGTGGGCCGTGATCAGGACGTTGTAGAGCTGGTTGTTGCCGCCCAGGACCTGTTCGCCCGGCGACTGCAGCTCCATGCGGATGATGATGGACATCAGCATGCCGAGCAGACCGGCGACCACGGCGAAGATCAGGTAGAGGGTCCCGATGTCCTTATGGTTGGTCGAGTAGACATAGCGCCGCCAGCCATGGGGATGGTCGTGGGCGTGATCGTCGGTGTGGGCGGTATGGGTCGCCATGGCGCGGTTCCTCGCGAGGAAGGCAGGGCTGCGGGGGCGGGGAGCTAGTCGGCGATCCGGGCAAGCCGGACGGGTTCTGGAGCGGTCTCGCCGCCGGCGAACTTCTTCTTCGCCTCACCCACCCAGCGCTGGAACGCTTCCTTGGACACGCCCTCGACGGCAATCGGCATGAAGCCGTGATTGACGCCGCAGATCTGGTTGCACTGACCGTAATAGACGCCTTCGCGCTCCAGCTTGATCCAGGTCTCGTTGGTGCGGCCGGGGAAGGCGTAGTTCTGCACGCCCAGCGACGGCACGAACCAGCTGTGCATCACGTCGTTGCCAGTGACCAGCACCCGGATGGTGGTGCCAACCGGGAGCACGAGCCGATTGTCGACCTCGAGCAGGCGCTTCTGGCCCGGCTTCAGGTCGGCCACCGGGATCATGTAGCTGTCGAACTTGATCCCGTCCTGGTCGGGGTACTCGTACTGCCAGTACCACTGATGGCCGACGACCTTGATCGTCATCTCGGCATCGGGATTGCGATCGAGGAAGTAGAGCAGGCGGAACGAAGGGATGGCGATGATCACCAGGATCAGCACCGGCACCACGGTCCACACCACCTCGATCAGGGTGTTGTGCGTGGTCTTGGACGGGTTGGGATTGCGGTCCGCGCGGAACCGGATGACCACCCAGGCCAGCAGCCCCAGCACGAAAATCGTGATCAGCGTGATGACCACGAGCAGCATGCCGTGGAAGCTGGACATCGCCGCCTTGACCGGGGTGGCGGCCGTCTGGAATCCGAAAGCCCAAGGCGCAGGCTCGGTGGCCCAGGCACCGCTTGCGGCCATCGCGCCGAACGCTGCCGCAGCAGCGATCCACTTGCCCCTCAACATCATGTCGTGCGCCTCGTTCCGCATGCCCGCGCGGCCCCATTGGCGCGGGGCGGGCCGGCAGCCGGTAAGGCCGTCCGCCCGTCGTCCGCGCGGACCGTACACCCAACCCACCACCGTCTCAACCCTGGCGCCATTGGAGCCCTGGGATCGACCCCCGAATTTCACGTTTTCCTCATTGAATCAATGCGATGCGGCCGAATGTCGCATCGCGGACGACTCCAATCCGGGCGGTGTCCCGCCGCTCTTTCGGGCGTCCGCCGATTGACCCGGCCGCCCCGGGGTCCGATATCTGGCACGAGTGCAAGGCACGCATAGCCCGAACCTGGAGTTCCCATGACCGACCGCGCCCTTGTCGACGACATCTTCTTCACGCGCACGGGGATGGACCGCACCCGGGTCGAGCGCGCGGTGGCCGACGCGCTCCAGGGCATGGACGACGGCGAGTTGTTTCTGGAGCATCGGCAGTCCGAGGGGCTCAGCTTCGACGACGGCCGGCTGAAGAGCGCCAGCTTCGACACCAGCCAGGGCTTCGGCCTGCGCGCGGTGGCGGGCGAGGCGACGGGCTATGCCCATGCAGCCGAACTGTCCGAGGCCGCCATCCGCCGCGCGGGCGAGACGGTGCGCGCGGTCCGCGGTGGCCATTCGGGCATCCTGGCAGGCCCGCCCCCCGGCACGAACCGGGCGCTCTATGGCGACTTCAACCCGCTGTCGCAGATGCCCTTCGCCGAGAAGGTGGCCCTGCTGGCAGAGATCGACGCCTATGCCCGCGGCCGCGACCCGCGCGTGCGGCAGGTCAGCGTGTCCCTGACCGGATCGTGGCAGGCCGTGTCGATCGTACGACCGGACGGCAGCAGCGTGGCCGACGTGCGGCCGCTGGTGCGACTGAACGTCTCGGTCGTTGCCGCTGATGGCGACCGGATGGAGTCCGGCAGCCACGGGGCTGGCGGTCGCCTGCCCTATGCCCGCTACATCGATCCCGCTGCCTGGCGTTCCCAGGTGGACGAGGCGCTGCGTCAGGCACTCGTCAACCTGGACGCGGTGGCCGCCCCGGCCGGCGAGATGACCGTGGTCCTTGGCCCCGGCTGGCCCGGGGTGCTGCTGCACGAGGCCGTCGGCCACGGGCTCGAGGGCGACTTCAACCGCAAGAAGACCTCCGTCTTCTCGGGCATGATGGGCCAGCGCGTCGCCTCGCCCGGGGTCACCGTGGTGGATGACGGCACCATGCCCGATCGCCGCGGCTCGATCACGGTCGACGACGAGGGTACGCCCAGCGGCCGCAACGTATTGATCGAGGACGGTATCCTGGTCGGTTTCATGCAGGACCGCATGAATGCGCGCCTGATGGGCGTGAAGCCCACGGGCAACGGCCGGCGCGAGAGCCACGCCCATGTCGTCATGCCCCGCATGACCAATACGGTGATGCTGTCGGGCAACCACGACCCGGCCGAGATCCTGGCCAGCGTACCGAACGGGCTCTATGCGGTGAATTTCGGCGGCGGCCAGGTGGACATCACGTCCGGCAAGTTCGTCTTCTCCTGCACCGAGGCCTACCGGATCGAGAATGGCCGCATCGGCGCCCCGGTGAAGGGCGCGACGCTGATCGGCAACGGCCCCGAGGCGATGACCCGAATCGGCATGATCGGCAACGACATGCGCCTGGATGACGGTGTCGGCACCTGCGGCAAGGACGGCCAATCAGTGCCGGTTGGCGTGGGGCAGCCGACCTTGCGGATCGACGGATTGACGGTGGGCGGCACGGCCGCGTAATACTCGATATGGTCGAGTCAGGCGCCGACAATGCGACATCTGGCGTCCGCGCCGACCATTAGCAAGGTGAACTCCAATGCCGCTCCCCAAGACCCTGCGCGCCGCGACCCTGGCCGTCGCGAGCGTTTTCCTGCTGTCCGCCCTCCCCGCCGCCGCCGCCCCCGTCCTGCCGTCCGCCAAGCCGGCGGGTGTCGAGCGGGCGATCGACGTCGCCGCAACGACCGACACCAAGAAGAAGCCGGTCGCCAAGAAAAAGAAGCCCGTTGCCAAGAAGAAGGCCCCTGCCAAGAAGCAGCCGGTCTGATTCCCGAAATCCGGATCCGCCCGTGGCGCCAAGCCATGGGCGGATCCGGGTCGGACTGCACGCGATGACCGCTGCCGCGGCGGCCATCCGTACCGCCGGACCTGGCGATGCTGCCGCCATCGCAGCATTGCATGCGCGCAGCTGGCGCGCCGCCTATCGCGGCATTCTTCCAGACACCTATCTCGACGGACCATTGCTGGCCGACCGGACGGTCTACTGGCAGGCGGCGCTGGCTCTATCCGATCCGGGATTGGTCGTGCTCGTGCTGGAGGGGACGCCCGGCATGGCCGGGTTCGCCGCGGCCCGCATTCCCGACCCCGACGGCTACGGCGCCTGCATCGACAACCTGCATCTGGCCCCCGAACTACGCGGGCAAGGCCAGGGACGAACGCTGCTCGGTGCCCTGGCTGGCCGCCTGGCCGGGATGGGCGTCAGCGATGCCTGCCTGTGGCTGTTCGACGGCAACCATACGGCTGGGCGCTTCTATGCCCGGCTCGGCGGAATCACCGGCGACGGCGGGTTCGACGAGTTTGCCGGCGGGCGGTTTCCCCACAGGCGGATCGTCTTTCCGAGCCTGGCGACGTTGGCTGAACGCTGCGCGGCAGAATAGGCATGGTGAGATCTACGGAACCGCGCAGGCAGGAAGACCGTTGCTCCTTGCGGTAATACTTGAAGGGAGAACTCAATGCGTAGTCTTCGGATGCTGGCGCTGCTGGCGCCACTGGCCCTTGCCGCGTGCGGCGGTGGCGAGGATCGGACCGTCGTCGTCAACCCGCAGCCGGCGCCGGCCGCGGCCGTGATCCCGCCCGGCTCCACCATCATCACGCCGCCCGCCGGCAATACGGTCACCCGCGTGTGCCCGCCGGGCGCCATTACCTGCTGAGCCCGACGACCGGTTCGGCTGGCCATCCAGCCGGCCGAACCGGTCGCCAGTCCCCCCGCGTGGCTGGCCTGTCAGTAGGCCTCCTCGACATAGACCGGGTCGACCGAGCCGTTCCAGCGGCCGTGGTAGGATTCCAGCAGGTCGTCCGCCGGCGTGCGCCCGCTCTCGGCGATCGCGTGCAACGCCTGGATATGAACCGACTCGTCCTCCCCGCCGCGACTCTTGCGCCCGCGACGCACCAGCCCATCATTGGCGATGGCCAGCACCCGCTTGGCGACATCCTGCACCGTGCCGCCGCGGAACGGCGTCTGCAGGGCCAGGCGCGGGACGCCCAGCCGTAGGGCGTCATGCTCCTCGGCCGTCCAGTCGCGGCAGAGGTCCCACGCGGCATCGAGCGACGTCTGGTCGTACAGCAACCCCACCCAGAGCGCCGGCAGGGCGCAGAGACGCCGCCACGGGCCGGCATCGGCGCCGCGCATCTCCAGGAACTTCTTCAGCCGCACTTCGGGAAATGCGGTCGTCATGTGGTCGACCCAGTCGCTCATCAGCGGGATCTCGCCCGGAAGGGCTGGCAGGCGGCCGGCGATGAAGTCGCGGAAGGACTGGCCGCTCGCGTCGAGGTAGCGACCGTCGCGGTAGACGAAGTACATCGGCACATCGAGCATCCAGTCGACATACCGCTCGAAGCAGAACCCCTCCTCGAAAACGAACGGCAGGATGCCGCAGCGATCGGGGTCTGTATCGGTCCAGATGTGGCTGCGGAAGCTGCGGAAGCCGTTGGGCTTGCCCTCGGTGAAGGGCGAGTTGGCGAAGAGCGCGGTCGCGATCGGCTGCAAGGCCAGGGACACGCGGAACTTCTTCACCATGTCCGCTTCGGACGAATAGTCCAGGTTCACCTGCACGGTACAGGTACGCAGCATCATGTCGAGGCCGAGCGAGCCGCGCTTGGGCATATACTCGCCCATGATCTTGTAGCGGCCCTTGGGCATCCAGGAGATGTCGGCGCGTGCCCATTTCGGGTTGAAGCCCAGCCCCAGCATGCCGGTGCCGAGCTTCTCGCCGACCGCCTGGCATTCGGCCAGGTGGGCATGCACCTCGTCGCAGGTCTGGTGGATCGTCTCCACCGGGGCGCCCGACAGTTCGAACTGCCCGCCCGGCTCCAGGCTGACGGACGCACCATCCTTTAGCAGGGCGATGACCTTGCCCTTCTCATCCACGCGCTGCCAGCCGAACTCGGTCAATCCCTCGAGGAGCTTGCCGATGCCGCGGGGGCCCTCGTAGGGCAGGGGACGCAGATCGTCGAGCGAGAAGGCGAACTTCTCGTGCTCGGTGCCGATCCTCCAGGCCGATTCGGGTTTCGAACCGCTGGCGATGTACTCCACAAGTTGCCGTTTGTCCGTGATCGGTGCGCCGCTCGCGGCAGGAGGTGCAGCCATCGGTCTTCCCAGGGGCTCGGTTGGTGGTCGGGGGCTCGTAAATTCGGCGGCCGGGCTAACCCGAGGATGGGAAGCGCGGCCGGCCGTGGCGCCAGTCGCCGCGAAGCGCCTGCAGGACGGCGAGCGCGGCAATGGCCGCGGTATCGGCGCGAAGCACGCGGGGCCCGAGACTGGCCGGGCTAACAAACGGCAGTTCGCGCAACCGGTCAAGCTCCGCCCGTGCGAACCCGCCCTCCGGCCCGGTCAGCACCGCCCATGGCCCGTCATGATCGCATTGGCCCAGCACCTCTGCCACCGGCGGGGCCGTGCCCGATTCGTCGCCGAGGAGGATGCGGCGGTCAGTCTGCCAGGCGCCGAGCATCGCCATGAGATCGACCGGCGGGCGGACCTCGGGGATGCTGAGCCGGCCGGTCTGCTCGGCGGCCTCCCGGGCGTTGGCGCGCAGGCGCTCGTCGTTCACGCGCTCGACCGCCGTATGTCGGGTGAAGACCGGCCACAGCACCGACACGCCGAGCTCGGTCGCCTTCTCGGCCAGGAAATCCAGGCGCGCACGCTTGATCGGCGCGAAGGCGAGCCACAGGTCGGGTTCGGCGACCTGGGGACGAAGCTGCCGGACGAGGGCGGCAGAGGCCCAGCCCTTGCCTATTCCGTCCAGGCGCGCGAGCCACTCCCCGTCACGGCCGTTGAACAGCGCCACATGGTCGCCTGGCTCCAGACGCAATACGGAGCGCACCAGATGCGCCTGCCCCTCGTCCAGCCCGACCACGGCCTCGGGCCCGAGATCGGCTGCGACATGAAGTCGGGTCTGGACGCGCGGCTGGTCGGTCATGGGGCGAGGGGAGTTATCCGTACGGGCGGGAGACGGCCGGATACTGCCGTCGCGTGCCGGCCACCACAAGCCTGGGCACTTGTCCCGCGGTCGCCGTCCGATCACATTCGCGCCATGATCGACATGCCCCCCCGATCGGCCGGGCCGGCCGCCCAGGACGCCACCGACATCCGCCGCGGCGGCTGGCTGGAGCGATGGCTGCCGGCCGCCGTCGGGCCGTACGCCCGGCTGGCGCGGCTCGACCGGCCCATCGGCACTTGGCTGCTGCTCTTCCCCGCCTGGTGGGCGATCACCCTGGCGGGGCCGCCCGGGGCCGCGCCGGACTGGCGCCTGCTGTTGCTGTTCGCGGTCGGCGCCCTGGTCATGCGCGGTGCCGGCTGCACGATCAACGACATCGTCGACCGGGACTTCGATGCCCGCGTGGCCCGCACCCGGTCCCGGCCGATCCCGTCGGGGGAGGTGTCGGTCCTGCAGGCCTTCCTGTTCCTGGGCCTGCAGTGCCTGGTCGGGCTGGTCATCCTGGTGCAGTTGCCGTCGTTGTCGATCCAGCTCGGGGTGGGGGTGCTTGGCCTGGTCGCCCTCTACCCCTTCATGAAGCGCATCACCTGGTGGCCGCAGTTCTTCCTCGGCCTGACGTTCAACTGGGGGGCGTTGCTCGGCTGGGCGGCGGTGGCGGGAGAGGTGCCGCTGGCTGCGTTCCTGCTCTATGCCGGCGGCATCGCCTGGACGCTCGGCTACGACACGATCTACGCCCACCAGGACAAGGAAGACGATCTCCGGATCGGCGTGAAGTCCTCCGCCCTGGCGCTCGGCAGCGCGACCCGGCCGTGGCTGCTCGTGTTCTATGCGGTGGCCCTCGGGCTGTTCGCCGCGGCCGGCATTGCGGCCGGCACCGGCTGGCCGTACCTGGCGGGCATCCTCGTCTCCGGGCTGCTGCTGCTGCACCAGGCGACGACGGTGGATCTCGACGATCCCGTGTGGTGCAAGCGGCACTTCCAGGCCAACCGGCTGGTCGGCTGGGCCATCTTCCTGGGGGCGGTGGCCGATCGCCTGCTGGGCTGACGGCTGCCCCATAAATTCCACTTCCCGGTCATGAACCGGACAGGGGGGTGGCGCGACCTAGGGGCATCGACTTCCTGCCTGCCCCGAGAGACGCGCCATGACCCGCTGGATCCTCGCCATTCTCGTTCTGGTCGCCACCGCCGCCCCCGTCGTGGGCGATCGCAGCCCCGCCGACCGGGCGCTGCGCCAGGGCGACCGTGCCGAGGCGGTGCGGATCTGGAGCGCTCAGGCGGCCCAGGGCGACCGGGAGGCCCAGCATCGCCTGGGCTACGCCCTGGAAGAGGGCATCGGCGCCGCGGCCGATCCGGTTCGTGCCGCCCACTACTACCTCGCCGCCGCCCGCCAGGGCCATGTCGGTGCCCAGACCGCCTTGGCAGAGATGCTGCACGCCGGCCGCGGCGTGGACCGGGATGCGGCCGAAGCGTTCATCTGGGCGATGGCCGCCGCCGACCAGGGCAGCGGCTCGGCCGCCTACCTGCTGGGCCGGCTCTATCTCGAAGGTGAGGCGGTGACCGCCAACCCGGTCGAGGGCTTCCGCTGGTTCCTGGTGGCCGAGCGTCGGGGCCACGTGTCGGCCGCCCACAATCGCCGCGCTTCCGGCCGGCTGATCGGCATGGAGCAGCGCCGCGACATCCGCAGCGCGGTCGTGCAGCAGATCGCCTACTGAGCGCTACGCCGCCGGCCGGGCTGCACCGAGCCGGCGGAGCAGCAGAAGGCCGGCCAGGCTGACCACCGCCAGGTGACCGAAGCCCAATCCCCAGCCTGACGTCCCGTTTCCCCCGCCCAGGTCGAGCGCCAGGCCGACCCCCAGCGGTCCGATCAGCCCCCCGGCATAGCCGGCCATGCTATGGAGCCCCAGTGTGGCGCCCCGCAACCCGGGCTCGGCCACCTGCACGGTTCCGCTCGTGAGGGCCGAGCTGTCGAGGTAGACCACGGCCATCCAGACGACCAGCAGGATCGGCGCCAGCCAGGGGATGGCGACGCCGACCCAGCCGACGGCAACCGCCAATCCGCCCCCGGCCAGCATCGCCACCGTGACGAGACCGCGACGGCCCAATCGGATCGCCAGTTCGTTGCCGCAAAGGGAGCTGGCGATGCCGACGATGCCCGCGAGCGTGAATATCATGGTCGGGCTCGCCCACAGACCGTCCGCGTCGACGAGGGCCGTTGCCAGGAAGGTGACGCCCCAGGCGCGCAGGGCGGCCATCTCCCAGGTATGGACGGCATAGCCCACGATCCAGCCGACAGCGCGGCGGTTGCGTAGAACAGGCCCGAAGGCAAGTAGCCGACGGGGCTGCTGCGGCTGGGCTGGTGTGGTCGCCGGAAACCACAAGGCAGCGATGAAGAAGCCGGTCGCGGCCGCGAAGCCACCCGTCCGGAACGACGCCGCCTCGCCCCAGATTGCGGCCGCGGCACCAGCAACGGCGAAGGACAGCGCGCTGGCCGCACCGACGGCAGCCGCATGCCACGAGACCGCCCGCGCCTGACGATCGCCGTCGAGCCCGTCCGCCAGGATCTTCAGCCCTGGCATGTAGGCTCCGGCCCAGCCGATGCCGGCCAGCGCACGGAACAGAAAGGCCGACCAGAACCCGTCCGCCAGAAAGCCGAAGCCAAGATGGGCGGCCGCCGTCAGGCCAGCGCCAAGGAGGTAGATCCGGCGGGCTGGCAGCCGGTCCGTCAGAGCCAGCAGCACCGGCACGCTGGCGACGTAGCCGGCGAAGAATATGCCGACCAGCCATCCCGCCTCGGTCCGGGTCAAATGCCAGTGGTCAATGTAGGTCGGCAGCAGGGCCGGAAGCGTGAAAGCCCCGATCTGCGTCAGCATCTGGGCCGCGATCACCGCCCATAGCAGCCGCGTGCCCGGCTGGACCTTCAGGGTTCGGACCATCATGGGAGGGTCGCCCCGGGCTTCCGAGCGGTCGCGGGATGCTGGAAATGAAAAGGGCGAACCAACGGCTCGCCCTTTTCGCGGTCTCAGGCCAAGCGAGCGGTCAGTGCAAGCGCTGGGGCAGCTCCGCCGCAGCCTGGTCGATCAGCTTGTCGGCCGTGGTGCGATCGAGATTCTCGACGATCAGCTGGCGGGTTGCCGCCATCGCCGCCTCCACCGTGGCCGCGCGGACCTCGGCCAAGGCCTGGGCCTCGCTCTGGGCGATGCGATCGAGCGCCAGTTGCCGCCGGCGGGCGATCTGCTGGGCCAGCTCGGCTTCGCCGTTGGCGCGGATGCGCTCGGCTTCCGCCTTGGCGTGGGCCACGATGGCCTCCGCCTCGGACAGGGCCTCGGCCTGCTTGCGCTGGTACTCGGCCAGCATCCGCTGGGCGTCCTCGCGCAGCCGGCGCGCTTCTTCCAGTTGCAACCGTACCTTGGCGGCATGGCCGTCGAGGACACCGGCAATCGCCTTGCCGGCCGGCTTCCACACCAGCGCCACGAAGATGACGAAGGCGACCAGAACCCAGAAGTCGGGATTGGAGAACATCAGGCGCGCCCCCCGGCGACGGCGTCGACGGCAGCCGCGGCCCGGGCCGGATCAACATCGAACCCGCCGATCCGCTTGATGGCAGCCACCGCCACCTCGGTCGCGACCTGGCGGACGTTGCCCATCGCCGCCGCCTTGGCTTCGGCGATGCGGGCATCGGCCGCCGCGGCCTCGCCCTGCAGGACCTGGTTGGCCTCGCGGTCGCGGGCCTCGGCCAGGGCCGTCATGGCGTCGGTCGCCGCCTTGGCCTGCTCGCGGGCCTTGGAACGGGCATCGACGAGCGCCCGCTCATAGGCCTGCATCACCGCTTCGGCTTCCGTCCTTGCCTCTTCGGCACGGCGCAGGTCGTCGTTGATGTGGTCGGCCCGCGTCTCCAGCACCTCGGACACGCGCGGCAATGCCACCCGCGACATGAGGAAGTAGAGCGCCCCGAAGGTGATGGCGAGCCAGATCAGCTGCGGCGCGAACTTCGTCGCATCGAGCTGGGGCAGGCCGGCGCCCGACTGCCCTTCGGCCGCCATCGCCGCCGTGGCGGCGAGGGCAGGCACCAGGACAAGACCGGCGGCGAGGAACCGACCGAACATCCGCGAAATCCTCGTTCGACCGCTCTTTAGGTGAAGAGGATCAGGAACGCGATGAGCAGGGCGAACAGCGCGACGGCTTCCGTCAGCGCGAAGCCCAGAATGCCGATCGGGAAGACCTGGTCGCGCGCGGCCGGGTTGCGGGCCACGGCAGTGATCAGGTTGGAGAAGATGTTGCCCAGGCCGAGGCCGACACCGAGCAGAGCGATGACGGCGATACCGGCGCCGATAGCCTTGGCGGCTTGGACTTCCATGGTTCTGTTCCTTTTGGCTGGATTGAACGGTTAGGGGACGGGGCCGAGGATGCGGCTTGCCGGCTTGCTCTAGTGAAGGTGGATGGCGTCGTGGAGGTAGAGGCAGGTGAGGATCGTGAAGACGTAGGCCTGCAGCACCGCCACCAGGATCTCGAAGCCGATCAGCGCGACGTTCACCGCGAGCGGGGCAAAGCCGAAGAAGCCCATCGCCACGGTGAAGATCGCGAACACCTTCAGCATCGTGTGGCCCGCCATCATGTTGGCGAACAGACGGATGGACAAGCTGACCGGGCGCGACAGGTAGGACAGGATCTCGATCGGGATGATCAGCGGCGCGGTCGCCAGCGGCGCCCCTTGCGGAAAGAAATAGCTGAAGAAGTGGAGGCCATGCTTGGCTAGCGCCACCAGCGTCACCACCACGAAGACGAACGCCGCCAGGGCGAAGGTCACGATGATGTGGCTGGTGAAGGTGAAGCTGAAGGGGATCATGCCCAGCAGGTTGCCCGCCAGGATGAACATGAAGAGGGAGAAGATCAGGGGGAAGTACTGCCGGCCCTTGCTGCCCACGTTGTCGCGCACCATGCCGGCGACGAAATCGTAGGACATCTCGGCCATCGACTGCCAGCGGCCGGGAATGAGCGCGCGGCGGCGCATGCCGCCCACCAGGAAGATGGTGACGACGGCGACCGCGATGACCATGAACAGCGACGCGTTGGTAAAGGACGCGTCCGTGGTCCCGACCGTGATCGGCAGCAGCGGCTTAACCTGAAATTGCTCCAGCGGACCTGCCAACTTTCGTCCCCCTTCAGTCGCGGCCCGCTGAGCCGCGATCGTCCCCGGATCCCGAACCCGCCTCAGCCGACGGTGCGGCGGGCGATTTGCCCGAAACCATCCCCATTCTCGACACCAGCCGCCAGACGTTCAACGCCCCAGCCGCGGCACCAAGGAAGAAAAACAATACCAGAAACAGCGGCATCGTCTCGAACGTGCGATCGAGAAACCAGCCGATGCCTACCCCGACGATCAGCGCCGACACGAGGTCCACGCCGATGCGGAACGCCCAACCCAGCGAAGAGCGCGAGACCCCGGCGCCCGAACCACCATCCCCGCCCTGATCTTGTTGGCTACGCGCCTGCGCGAGGCGGTCGCCCAACTCCTTCAGCGACGGGGAACGACGGGGCTCGGTCATCGACGGCGTCTACCCCCCGCTCGGGCAAGGGACATCCCCGCCGAAGCGCGCGGACACTAGGGACGGGGGTTTTTTCTGTCAAGGGCCAAAACTAGGCCAGCAAGAGCTTGAAAGGACAAGGATATCCGTGGATTGGCAGGGCCGATTGCTGCGCCGCGGCAGCAGGTCGCAGCACCGGATCGGCCGATCATCCCGTCTGGCGGATACGCTCGGCGGCCTGCAGGTCGACCGAGACGAGCTGCGAAACGCCTCGCTCGACCATGGTGACCCCGAACAGCCGGTCCATCCGCGCCATGGTGATGCGGTGGTGGGTGATGATGAGGAAGCGGGTGCCGGTCAGGCCACCGATGCGCGAGACCAGCGCACAGAAGCGGTCGACGTTGGCGTCGTCCAGTGGCGCATCGACCTCGTCCAGCACGCAGATCGGCGACGGGTTGGTCTGGAACACGGCGAACAGCAGGGCAAGCGCGGTCAGCGCCTGCTCACCGCCCGACAGCAGCGACATCACCTGCAGCTTCTTGCCGGGCGGGCTCGCCATGATCTCCAGCCCGGCTTCCAGCGGGTCCTCGGCATCGGTCATGGCAAGGTGCGCGCGGCCGCCGCCGAACAGGCCGACGAACAGTTCCTGGAAATGGGCGTTCACCTTGTCGAACGAACCCAGCAGGCGCTCGCGCCCTTCCTTGTTGAGGGCGCCGATGCCCTGGCGCAGGCGCTGGATGGCGCCGGTCAGGTCGGCGCGTTCGGCGATCAGGCCCTGGATACGCGTCTCCAGCTCGCTCGCCTCCTGCTCGGCCATCAGGTTGACCGGGCCGATCGACTCGCGCTCGCGCAGCAGGCGCTCCAGGCGGCGCTCGATCTCGGCCGGGTCGGCGGGCGGGGCGTCGGGCGCGATCTCGGCCAGGCCGGGCAGGTCGACCGGGCGGGCGTCGACGCGCTCGCGGATGCGCTCCAGCAGTGCGGCGCGGGCGTGCATGGCCTGCTCGGACGCGGCCTCGGCGCGCACCCGGTCCTCGCGCGCGCCGGCAAGGGCCGCATCGGCCGCCTTGCGCTGGCGCTGGGCCTCGGCATGCTCGGCCTCGGCGGCGGCCAGCACCGTGGCCGCGGCCGTGCGGGCCTCGGCCGCCGCCGCGGTGCGGGCGACGAGACTGGCCCGGTCGCGGGCGATTTCTTCCGGCCGCGAGGCGAGCAGCGCCTCCTCGGCCCGGGCGGCTTCTGCGCGCTCCGCCAGCGTGGCGAGCTGGCCGGCCGAGCCTTCGCTGCGCGTGCGCCAGCCGGCCAGCTCGGTCGCGATGCGGGCCAGGCGCTCGCGCCGGGCGGCGGCTTCGCGCAGCAGCCGGTCGTGGCCGCTCTGCCGCTCCGCCTGCATCAGGCGCAGTTCGGCCAGGCGGCCGCGCAACCGCTCGACCTCGTCCCGGCCGGCGCGCGTGTCGGGAAGGGCCGCCCGCTCGCCGGCGATGGCATCGGCGGCGGCCTGGGCCTCGGCCAGTTCGGCGGCTATCCGTTCCAGGCGGGCGACCGCGGCGGCCAGCCGGCTCGCCGTCTGGGCTGCCTCCCGATCGAGGGCGGCCAGCCGGTCGCGGCTGCGGGCAAAGCCCGAGAGGGCGGCCGACTGGGCGTCGCGGGCGGCCCGCTCGGCCTTCTGGGCCTCGGCACGGGCGGCATCGGCCGCGGCCGATTGCTGGCGCAGGTGCTGGGCCGCGGCGTCGGCATCGGCGAAAAGGCGGCTGACCTCGGCCAGCCGGTTGCGCTGGCTAAGCCGCTGGGTCGCGGCCGACGGCGTGCCCGCGGCAATCGTCACCCCGTCCCAGCGCCACAGGTCGCCCGCCCGGGTGACCAGGCGCTGGCCCGGCAGCAGGTCCGGCGCCAGCCGGGCACCGGCGGCACGGTCGGCGACGATGCCGATCTGGCCCAGGCGACGCGCCAACGCCGGGGGGCCGGACACATGCCGCGACAGGGCCTCGGCCTCTGCTGGCAGGGGGGCCGGGTCGGGATAGGGGGGAAAGGCCGTCCAGCGCGCAGCCCCGATCCCTTCCGCCGGAATCTCGAGGTCATCGCCCAATGCCGCGCCCAGCGCCGCCTCGTAGCCCATGGCAACCGTCATCGCATCGACGATCGGCGGGCCGCCCGGGGTGACGCGCGTCAGCAGGCGCTCGAGCGCGGTCCGCTCGGCATTGAACTCGGTTCGCTTGCCCTCGGCCGCGCGCAGGGCGGTGGCGGCCGACGCCTGGACGGCCTCGGCCTCGGTTCGCGCCGCCTCGGCCTGGGCGGCGCGCTCGCGCAGCGTGGCCACCAGGGCTTCGGCCTCGGCCACCGCCTGGCGGGCCTGCGCCATGTCGGCTTCGGCCACCGCCGAGGCCTGCCACTGGGCATGCTCCCGACTGGCCGCCTCGCTGTCCCGGCGCAGGCGGGCCAAGCGGTCGGCCGCACCGGCGGCCTGCCGTTCCAGGGCGGCGCGGCGGGCATCCTCGGCCGCGGTCCGCTGGGTCGCCTCGGCCAGCCGCCGGTCCTGCTCGGCGACCGCGTCCTTGGTCTCGCGCAGCAGCGTGAGGGCGGCCGCGGCCACCTCGTCCTCGCCGGCGCGAGCCGCCTCCAGTTCCGCCGCCTCGGCATCGAGCCTGCCGACGGCGGCCACCGCGTCGGCCGCAAACCCACGCTCGCGCCGTTCGTCTGCGGCAAGCTGGGTCAGGCGCTGGGCGACCTGCGCGCGGGCGGCCGCGACCCGTGCTTCCTCCGCATCGAGCGCCTGGCGCTGGCCCGACAGTTCGAGCAGAGCCGCGGCGGCCTCGGCCGCACGTTCGCGCAGGTCGGGCAGGGACTGGCCGGACGTCTCCTCGCGCTGGGCGGCCCCTTCGGCCGTGGCCGTGCGCTCGGTGACCGTCCGGATGGCGGCCTCCGTCGCAGCAGAAGTCGCCGAGGCGTTCGCCACGGCTGCTCGCCATTGCCAGTGCAGCAGCAGCGCCTCGGTGCGGCGGATCTGTTCGCCCACCTTGCGATAGCGGGTCGCCTGGCGCGCCTGCTTGCGAAGCTGTTCCAACTGGCCTTCCAGCGTCGTGATGACGTCGTCGAGCCGCGTCAGGTTCTGCTCGGCCGCGCGCAGGCGGAGTTCCGCCTCGTGCTTGCGCGCATGCAGGCCGGCGATGCCGGCCGCCTCCTCCAGCAGGCCGCGGCGCTCTTCCGGCTTGGCGTTGATGATGGCGCCGACGCGGCCCTGGCTGACCAGGCTGGAGGATTGCGGCCCGGTGCCGAGGTCGGCGAACAGGGTCTGCACGTCGCGCTGGCGCGTCTCGCGCCCGTTCATGCGGTAGGCCGACCCGCCGCCGCGCTCGATGCGGCGGGTGACCTCGATCTCGGGCAGGTCGGCCAGCATGCCCGGCGCCGTGCGCGCGGAATTCTCGAGCAGCACCGTGACTTCGGCCAGGTTGCGCGCCGGCCGTGCCGTCGTGCCGCCGAAGATGATGTCGTCCATCTCACCGCCGCGCATGCGGCGGGCGGAGTTCTCGCCCATCACCCAGCGCAGCGCTTCGACCAGGTTGGACTTGCCGCAGCCGTTGGGACCGACGATGCCGGTCATGCCCGGCTCGATCCAGAGCTCGGTCGGATCGACGAAGGATTTGAAGCCGGCCAGACGCAGTTTCGCGAACTGGACCGCGGCGCGCACGCCGCCGGTCCCGTCCGCGTTCCCGGCCGCCTCTTCGGGCGGGCCGCCGGCGACGCCGCCGTCCGCCATCCGCCGATCAGCCCCCGGGGGAGACCTTCTTGAGGACCCGGTCCAACTCCTCGTAGGAGGCAGCACCGCGGAACAGCTCGCCCTGGATCACGAAGCTGGGCGTCGCCTCGATCTTGTGCTGCTGCTGGCCCTCGAAGGCGCGGGCGAGGATGGCCTTCTGCAGCTCCTCGTTCTTCATGCAGGCGTCAAAACCGTCCTGGGACAGGCCCGACAGCCGCCCCGTGGCCGACAGCGCGGCCAGCGGGTCACGGGCGCGCGACCAGCCCTCCTGGTTCTTGAACAGCACGTCGACGACCGGGAAATAGCGTTCCTGCGGCAGGCAGCGGGCCATCATGGAGGCGCGCAGCGCCAGCCCGTCCAGCGGGAAGTCGCGGAACACCAGCTTGGCCTTGCCGGTGTCGATCCAGTTCTGCTTCAGGCTGGGCAGCGTGTCCTTGTGGAACGCCGCGCAATGCGAGCACGTCAGCGAGGCGTACTCGACGATGGTGATCGGGGCATCCGCCTTGCCGATCACGCGGTCGGCCATCATGGCCTCCAGGGCGGGTGCCTGCGCGCGCGCGGCCACGCCGGGCAAGGCCAGGGCCAGCACCACCACACAGAACCGCACGACTACTGCAAATCGCGGCAATGCCACCTCCGATCCACGATATATGGGGTCGGAATATAGGGGCCGGCCGGGAGCGAAGCAACTGACGGCGGCTTAACGCCGCCCCCCCTTGGCCGAGCGGGCGTTCGCTGCCCGTTCCGTCGCGGCCTGTTCGATGGCGGCCTGCCGGCGCATCGCAGCGCCAAGGTCGGTGAGCGCGGCGTTCAGCGTGGGGCTGGGGCCGCCCTCGATCGCAGGGCCGGGTTCAACGGCCGGCGGGGGCACAGGCGGCGCCGGCCGTGGCGGCATCGGGCCGTGGCGCAGCGTCATGCGGGCGACGGCGCGGAATCCGAAATGGGCGTTGATCCGCTCGACGATGCGGTGGGACAGGTGCTGCACCTCCAGCGCCCAGGCGGATTCCACGCGCAGGTGCAACGTGCCGTCGCGCCGCTGCCCCGTCGGGAAAACCAGGCGCTCGGGCGCGGTGTGGTTGGCCAGCGGCAGGCCGACGATCGTCGGCCATTCGGTCAGGATCGCGGCCACGGCAAAGCCGTAGCGGGCGAAGACGGTGCGCGCGAGCTGCGGCACCATGCGGCCGACCGGCGCCAGGCCGGCGGCACTTCTGGTGTCCTTGGTCATGCGCAAATCCATGGGTGGCTGGGCGTGACGCCAGTATAGTGCCGGCGATGCCGTCTGGCCCTGATCTTCCTGCAATCGATGGCGACGAGGCGGCGGCGATCTCCGGCCGGTTGCTGGCCTGGTACGATCGCTATCGCCGCGTCCTGCCCTGGCGGGTCTTGCCGGGAGCGGTCGCCGACCCCTACCGCGTCTGGGTCAGCGAGGTGATGCTGCAGCAGACGACGGCCGCATCCGTCGCCAACGCCTTCGAGAGGTTCCTCGCCCGGTTCCCGAGCGTGACGGCGCTGGCCGAGGCGCCGCTCGACCGGGTGCTGCACGCCTGGCAGGGCTTCGGCTACTACGCCCGGGCGCGCAACCTGCACCGGGCCGCCGGAATCGTCGCGGCCCAGGGCGGCATCTTTCCCGATAGCGAGGACGGCCTGCGGGCGCTGCCGGGCGTGGGCGCCTACATCGCGGCTGCCGTGGCCGCGATCGCCTTCGGTCGGCCGGCGACGGTGGTCGATGCCAATGTCGAACGGGTGGTGGCGCGCCTGTTCGCCATCCGAACGCCGCTGCCGGCCGCCAAGCCCGCGATCCGGCTGGCCGCCGCCGCCCTGACGCCGCCCGACCGGCCGGGCGACCATGCCCAGGCGATGATGGATCTGGGCGCCACGGTCTGCGTCCCGCGCGGCCCGCGCTGCATGGTCTGTCCCCTGGCCGGCCAGTGCCGCGGCCTGGCGGAGGGGATCGCCGGCGAACTGCCGGCCAAGGCGGCCAAGGCGGCGCGGCCGGTTCGCCACGGGATCGCCTTCTGGCTGGCAGCCGACGACGGCTCGGTGCTGCTGCGGCGCCGGCCCGAGCGGGGGTTGCTGGGCGGGATGACCGGCCTGCCGACGACGGCGTTCCGGGAACGGCCCTGGAGCCTGGCCGAGGCGGCGGCCGAGGCGCCCGTCGCCGGCCCTTGGCAGCCGCTGGCCGGGACGGTGGTCCACGTCTTCACCCATTTCGCCCTGGAACTGACCGTGGCAGCGGGCCGCGTCGCCCGCGCCGATCCCGCACTCGGCCTGTGGGCGACGCCCGACGGGATGCGCGACCATGCCCTGCCGACCTTGATGAAAAAGGCCGTCCGCCACGCGCTGGCCGAGACGGATGTGCGCCGCTAGGCGGGTCCCAGGACCGCGCGCAGACCGGCAGGCAGGCTGCCGTCCCGCCAGCGCAGCTCCAGCGCCTGGAGGGCGGCGACACTTAGCGCGTCGCGGATGCCGCCGGCGCGCACCATGGCGAAGACCTCGCGCAGCGGCAGGCGGCGAAGCTGCAATTGCTCGGTCGGCTCAGGCATGGCCTGGCCTTGGGTCAGGTCCCAGGCCAGGTAGGCAAAGGCCCGTTCGTCGGAGACGGCGTTCGACAGGTCCATCTCGAGGATGGGAGCCCAAGCGCGGGCGACCAGGCCGGTCTCCTCGACCAGCTCGCGCATGGCCGATTCCAGCGGCGGGATGCCGTGCGGACCCCCGCCCTCGGGGATTTCCCAGCTATAGGCACCGAGCGGAAAGCGGAACTGCCCCACCAGCCAGGTGGCGCCGTCGGCATCGACGGGGATCACCCCGATCGCGAGATTCTTGTAGTGGACGGTGCCGTAGACGCCGGGCGTGCCGGCAGGCGTCAGCACGTCGTTGTGCGTGACGCTGATCCAGCGATTCTCGTAGCGCACTTCCGCCTGGCGGATCGTCCAGGGGTTGGACTCGGCCGGATCGGCCGGGGTATCGCTCACTTCTTGCGGAAGGCGTCGAGGGTCACGACCTCGCCGGTGCGGACGGCGGGCTTTTCCGCGTCGCCCTTGTCGGCTTCGCCTGGCGGCTGCTCGGCGGCGGGTACGGGCGTCGGCAGGGAATGCATCTGTGCCTCGGTCCGCGGCTCCGACCTGGACTTCACCTCGAGCTTGGGCTTGGCCGGGGCAGCGGCATCGCCGCGCGCCTCGAACTGCAGCCCGAAGCTGACGGCGGGATCGGCAAAGCCGGTCAGGGCCGGCCACGGAATCACCAGGCGCTCATGGATGTCGCGGAAGCTGAGCGTGACGGCCATCTTGTCGTCGTCGGCCTCCAGCCCCCAGAACTGGTGCTGGATGACGATCGTGATCTCCTCAGGGTACTGCTCCCGCAGATAGTCGGGCAGCTCTACGCCGGGATAGTCGGTACGGAAGCTGATGTAGAAATGGTGGGAGCCGGGAATTCCGCGCTCGGCCGTCCGCTCGATCACCTTGCGCACGACGCCGCGCAGGGCGGCATCCATCAGGGCCGGATAGTTGAAATGGTCCTTCGCCATGCGCTCCGGCTGTCCCCCGCCTCAAGGTTCGTCCGCGGCCCGGTGGGCCTGGCAATCCCTCGCGGGGAGGGTGCCTTGTTCAGTGGGGGGCTTCTGTTGCCCGGTGCCCCCCGAACCGCGCTTACCGGTTAGGCAGCGAGTGCGACCTTGTTGTCATTCGCACTTAGGATGTGACCCGATAACGGCGGTATCATGCCGGGCAAAAGCATCGCCTTTACTACGCACGTCGATCCTGGTTCGCCCCCATCGGTCGGGGCCGCAAGGCCCCGGAAGGAATGGTGGAGGCGCCGGGCACTGCCCCCGGGTCCGTAACGCTTATTCCGCGCACCATTTATCGCCATAGTCGGTTTCCCGACACGCCCAATATAGGCGCTGGGCGCGCCCGGCGCCAGGGGTGGCGTGACGGAGATCGCCTATCGCCTGGCCTTGAGCGCGGCCGCCAGGGTGCCTTCGTCCAGATAGTCGAGCTCGCCGCCGACCGGCACGCCATGGGCCAGGCGCGACACGCGCACGCCCGTCGGCTCCAGCCGCTCGGCCACATAGTGCGCGGTGGTCTGGCCGTCGACGGTGGCGTTGAGGGCCAGCACCACCTCCTCCACCGCCTCGTCCGGGACGCGCGCGGCCAGGCGCCCGATCGACAGGTCCTCCGGCCGCACGCCGTCCAGCGCCGACAGCAGGCCGCCCAGCACGTGGTACTGGCCGCGGAAGGCGCCGGACCGCTCCATAGCCCACAGGTCGGCCACGTCGGCCACGACGCAGATGATCGACCCGTCGCGGCGCGAGTCGGCGCACAGCGAGCAGAGATCGATCGTGTCCAGGTTGCCGCAGCGGCTGCACGGGCGGACCTTGGCCGCCGCGTCGGCCATGGCCGCGGCCAGCGGCTCCATCACCAGGGCGCGACGCTTCAGCAGGAAGAGGGCGGCGCGGCGGGCCGAGCGCGGGCCCAGGCCCGGCAGCTTGGAGAGCAGCAGCACCAGCCGCTCGATCTCCGGTCCACCGGCCATGGCGGGTTTCCGCCCGGCCTCAGAACGGCAGCTTGATCCCGGGCGGCAGCTTCAGGCCGCCGGTCAGCTTGGCCATCTCCTCGGCGGCGTGGGCGTCGACCTTGGCCTTGGCGTCGTTGATCGCGGCCACGATCAGGTCTTCCAGCACCTCGGTCTCCTTGGGCTCCAGGAGTTGCGGGTCGATGCGGATGCGGCGTGCCGCACCCTTGCCGTTCAGCGTCACCTCGACCATCCCGGCGCCCGAACTGCCGGTCGCCTCGATATTGGCCAGGCCGTCCTGCATTTCCTGCATGCGCTGCTGCATCTGCTGCGCCTGGCGCATCATCTCGCCGATATTCTTCATGGAAAGTCCTCTCCGTCGTAGGGGTCGACGTCGTCGTCGGGATAATCCTCGGGCACGAAATCGGGTTCCGGGGGAGGTTCGCCGCCGCGACCACCGACCGGCCGTTCCATGATCGCGGCGGGTGGCGCCGGGGTCGATCCCTCCGGCTGGCGGATGCGCTCGATCTCGGCGCCCGGAAAAGCGTCCAGCACCGCCCGCACCAGCGGGTGTTGGGACAGTTGATCACGCAGGGCCGATTCGGCCTCGGCTGCCTGCTCGCGCAGGGTGGCCTCGCCCGGCTGGTCGGACACGCTGATGACCCAGCGCCGGCCGGTCCATTCCGTCAGCAGCGAGCCCATGCGGTTGGGAATGTCGCGCTGCGCCTGCGGGCGCAGGCGCACCTCGATGCGCCCCACATCGAAGCGCACGAGGTGGACGTCCTGCAGGATCTGCGAATGGAGGATCGCTTCCCGCCGCTCGGTGAAAAGCGCTACGGCGGCAGCAAAGCTGGCCGGCTGCGGCAGCTCGGCGGCCTGGGCCGCGACGACAGGCACGGGGCTGGGCGCCATCGTCGGCAAGGGCCGCGGCCGACCACCCGCCTCCGCCCGCATCCCGCCATTGGCCCCCGGGCCGGCGGGGGCCGGCGCCGGCGGGGCGGCACCATTGCGCTGCTCTTCCAGCAGGCGGACGAGCTGGGCCGGGTCGGGCAGGTTAGCGACATGGGCCAGGCGGATCAGCACCATCTCGGCCGCCTGGCGCGGCACCGGGGCGGTCTGCGTCTCGCCCAGGCCCTTCAGCAGGATCTGCCAGGCGCGGGTCAGCACCGGCACCGACAGCGCCTCGGCCAGCGCGCCGCCTTCCACGCGCTCGATCTCGGGCAGGCTGGCGGCCTCCACCGATTCGGGCGCGGTCTTCAGGCGCGTCACCATGTGGACCACGCCCAGCAAGTCCTGCAGCACGGCCACCGGGTCGGCGCCCGACCGGTAGGCGGCATCGAAGCGGTCGAGCGCGTCGGCCACCGCCCCCTTCATCACTGCGGCGAAGAGCGCGAAGATCTGGCCGCGATCGGCCAGGCCCAGCATGTCGCGCACGCGGGCGGCCTCGACCGGCCCGTCGCCCAGCGCGATCGCCTGGTCGAGGAGCGACAGGCCGTCGCGCACCGAGCCGTCGGCCGCGCGCGAGATCAGGCGCAACGCCTCGTCCTCGGCCGCCACGCCTTCCTCGCCGGCGATGCGGCGGAAATGCTCGAACAGGCGGTCGGCCTCGATCCGCCGCAGGTCGAAGCGCTGGCAGCGCGACAGGATGGTGATCGGGACCTTGCGGATCTCGGTCGTGGCGAAGACGAACTTCACGTGCGACGGCGGCTCCTCCAGCGTCTTCAGCAGCGCATTGAACGCCGCCCCCGACAGCATGTGGACCTCGTCGATGATGTAGATCTTGTAGCGTGCCTGGACCGGCAGGTAGCGCACGCCGTCGATCAGCTCGCGCATGTCGCCGACGCCGGTGCGGGACGCGGCGTCCATCTCCAGCACGTCGACATGCCGGTCCTCGGCGATCGCCGTGCAGTTGGCGCAGACGCCGCAGGGGTCGATGGTCGGCCCGCCCTTGCCGTCCACGCCGATGCAATTGAGCGCGCGCGCGATGATGCGGGCGGTGGTCGTCTTGCCCACCCCACGGACGCCGGTCAGCATGTAGGCATGGGCGATGCGGCCGGTGCGCAGCGCATTGCCCAGCGTACGCACCAGCGCCTCCTGGCCGATCAGGTCGGCAAAGCGGGCGGGGCGATACTTCCGGGCGAGGACGCGATAGGGCTGGAGGGGGGCGGTCGGATCGGTCATGGCGCCGGCGGCCGGCTCGAGCCCCTGGTTGGCGGATGCGCAGAAGGTGGGAGGCTGAACGAACGACCCGAACCGGAACTCGTTACGGCTGCTTCCTTCCGGACCTGACCGGGTTGGCGAGGGATTCGTCCGCCGCCAGCCTCCCGGGGGCACTATATCAGGCCGGACGGCCGCGGGGGCAAGAGGAGTCCGCCTGTTCGATTATTGCGCACCATCAGGAAACAATCAGTCTCCAGATGAGCAGATTATCGCGCCGGGGCTACGGGTCTACCTTCTGGTCATGGCAACGGGCAATGGCCCGCCGCACCGACCGGAGACCAAGGAGAAGACCATGACCAACCTTCGCACGCTGACCGCCGCCGCCCTGATCGCCATTGCCGCCGCCGCTTCGCCGCTGGCCGCGTCGGGTCTGGACGAGGGCAAGTTCGGCCGCAACCTCGATGACGGCAAGTACGGCCAGAGCATCGACGAGGGCAAGTACGGCCGCAACCTCGACGAGGGCAAGTTCGGCGCGGTCGCGTTCCAGGGACGCTGATCGAACAGGGTGTCGACCGAACGAAGCAAGGCGGTGCGCGGCGCGCACCGCCTTTCGCCGGTTCAGCCGGCCGGCATACGCAGTTTCTCCAGGGCCGATATCAGCCGGCCCGCCGTGCCCTCGACATGGGCCCGGCAGAGGCGCCCGACCTCCGTCGCGTCGCCGGCGCGATAGGCGTCCAGGATCAGCCAGTGTTCCGGCTGGGCACGCCCCAGCGAGCCGGCGACGGCAGCCGTCATCCGGGCATAGCGGTCGACCGAGCCCCGGAGCGTCGCCATCAGGCGGATCAGGCGGGGGCGCGCACATGGCGCGAACAGCCGTTCATGGAAGGCGAGGTTGCGCTCGGCAAAATCCGACAGTGCGATGCCACCATCGGCGTCGAGGGTGTCGATCTCCTCCAGGATCGCGGTCAGGGCGGCTACGTCCTCCTGGGTGCGGCGCTGGGTTGCCAGAAAGCCCGCCCGCTCTTCCAGCATGGCGCGGATATCGCATAGGTCGACGATCTCGTCGGCGTCGAGGTCGGTCACGATGTAGCCGCGCCGCGGCCGCAGGACCGCCAGCCCGTCGGCCTCAAGCCGGGCCAGCGCCTCGCGCACGGGCAACCGGCTGATCGCCAGGCGGGTGGCGATATCCTCCTGCCGCAATGGCGCCCCGGGCGGCAGCGCGCCCGACAGGATTTCCGCCTGGAGATGGGCATAGGCGAGATCCGGCAGGCTGGGGATCGCCGCGCCGGGACCTGGAGCGCGTGCTGGGCGCAAGGTCATTTTTCCTCCCTTGAATATTGTATCCAATCCTATAGGCTCGCCCGCATCCTATTTCCAGAGGAGCGGAAGCATGATGCCCAAGGCAAGCGCATCGGGAGGCCGGCCACGGCTCGCCCGCACCCTCACCGCCGCCGCCGGCCTCATCGCGGGCGCGGCCGCCATGGCCACAATCGGGCTGTCGTCACCGGCGGTCGCCCAAGGCAAGACGCTGCGCTGGGCGCACAGCAACGACGCCACGACCATGGACCCCTACGGGGCCTATATCCCGGTCAACGCGTCCCTCCTCAACAACATCTATGAGCCACTGGTCCGCTACGACCGCCAGTACCGATTCGAGCCGTCGCTGGCGACCGAATGGACCATGCTGGCGCCCGACCGCTGGCGCTTCGTGCTCCGCCGCGGCGTCAAGTTCCATGACGGCAACCCCTTCACAGCCGAGGACGTGGTCGCCTCGCTGCAGCGCGCCAGCGACCCGAACTCCCCCTATCGGCCGGCGACGCAGATGATCAAGGAGGTGGTCGCAATCGACGACCACACGGTCGAGATCGTCTTGCAGGGCCCTTATCCGATCATCCTGAACGACCTGGCCGGCGTCTACATCATGGACCGGCAGTGGCTGGAGAAGAACGACACCCTGCGGGCGGTGAACCCGGCCAAGGGCGAGGAATCCTTCGCCACCCGCAACACCAACGGCACCGGGCCGTTCCGCCTCGTCTCGCGTCGCCCCGACGTCGAGACGGTGATGGAGGCCAATCCCGACTGGTGGGACAAGCCCGAGCACAATATCGAGAAGATCGTCTACCGGCCGCTCGGCGCCGACGCCACCCGGGTGGCGGCCTTGCTGTCGGGCGAGGTCGACCTGGTGACGCCGATCGCCGTGCAGGACGTCGACCGCATCCGCCGCAGCCAGGACCTGAAGGTCATCGAGATCCCCGACCTGAAAGTGGCGCTGTTCGGCCTCAACATCGGCGCGGCCGAGCTGAACGACAGCGACGTGAAGGGCCGCAACCCGCTGGGCGACGTCCGCGTCCGCCAGGCGCTCTACCAGGCGGTCGATCGGGACGCGATCACCAGGCGCTTGCTGCGCGGCCTGACCGTGCCGACCCACGCCCTCGTCGCCTCGGAAATCCAGGGCTACGCGCCCGAGATCGCGGCCGAGCCGGCCCCCTTCGACCCCGACGCCGCCAAGCGCCTGCTGGCCGAGGCCGGCTATCCCGACGGCTTCCGCGTCGGCTTCGACTGCCCGACCGAGCGCTTCGTGAATGGCGAGCAGGTCTGCCAGGCCGTCGTCGGCATGTGGGCGCGCATCGGCGTGAAGGCCGCGTTCCAGACCCATCCCTATGCGCCCTACCTGAAGAAGGTGCTGAACGGGCAGGCCGACATCTACATCCTGGGCTGGGCGAATACCCCGCAGCTCGACGCCTTCTCGATCCTCAACAACGTCTTCCACACCAAGGCGCCGCGCAGCGGCACCTGGAACCCCGGCAAGTACGGCAACCCCAAGGTCGATGCGCTGATCGACCAGATCGGCGTCGAGGTCGACCCGGCCAAGCGCCAGGGCCTGATGAAGGATGCGTTCCTGGCGATCAAGGCCGACTATGCCGCCCTGCCGCTCTACCGCGAGCCGCTGGTCCTGGGCGCGCGGCGCAACGTCGAGATGTGGGCGGCACCCGACGCCAAGGTCCGCGTCTGGCTCACGCGGATGAACTGAGGCCCGATGACCGGAGGACCTGCCCGATGACCCGCTGGATCGTCGCCTGCATCAGCCACGAGACCAACAGCTTCTCGCCGGTCCCCACCACGCTCGACAAGTTCGGCGTCGGCGCGGGGCCGTTCTACGGCCGCGAGGCCTATGACAACTTCCGCCGGGCGCGCATCCCCATGGGCGCCTTCCTCGACCGGGCCGAGGCGCGCGGGGTCGAGGTGGTGACGCCGATCGTCGCCCGTTGCAGCCCGAGCGGCCCGGTCGACGACGCTGCGTTCGAGGCGATCGTGGCCCCGCTGGTGGAGGCGGCGAAGGCGGGTGCCGACGCCCTCTTCCTCGACCTGCACGGGGCGATGATCACCGACCGCTACGACGATGGTGATGGCGAGCTGCTGGCGCGGGTACGGGCGGCCGCCCCCGGCATGCCGATCTGCCTGGCGCTCGACCTGCACGCCAACATCAGCCCGGCGATGATGGCCGCGGTCGATGTCGCGGTCGGCTACCAGACCTTTCCCCATATCGACATGTACGAGACGGGCGAGCGGGCGGCCGACATCATGCTGGCCCGCATGGACGGCCGCTCGCAGCCCGAGATCGTCTGGGGCAGTGCCCCCATCCTGCCGCTCGGCATCCGCACCAACACCAGCCAGGAGCCGCTGCGCACCCTGGTCGCGATGGCCAAGGAGGCGGAGTCCGAACCCGGCATCCTGACCGTCAGCGTCTTCAGCGGCTTCTGGCTCGGCGATTCGCCCGACACCGCGCTGTCGGTCGTGATCATGGCCGAGGCCGGCCAGCGCGCCCGGGCCGAGGCGGTGCGCGACCGCATCCTGGCCGCCGGCTGGGCACAGCGCGCCGACTTCGACTTCCATTCCGAGCCGCTGGCCGATTCGATCGCCCTTGCCAAGGCGCTGGCCGACCGGCCGGGCTCCGGCCCGGTGGTCCTGGTCGACCATGCCGACAACTGCAATTCCGGCGGCGTCTGCGATTCGATGACGGTGATCGGGGCGGCGATCGAGCAGGGGTTGACCGGCATTGCGGCGGCACCCCTGTGCGATCCGGAGGCGGCCGCGATCCTGGTCGCGGCCGGCGTCGGCGCCACCGTGACGGTGGAGCTGGGCGAGAAGATGCCGGCCGCCGCCCTGGCCGAGCATGGCCGGCCGCTGCGCCTGACCGGGGTGGTGCGCGCCGTCTCCGACGGGCAGTTCGTGGTCGAGGGGCCCGTCTATACCGGGACCCGGATCAACCTCGGCCCGACCGTTGCCTTCGACGTCGGGCCGGCCACCATCGTCGTCTCCTCCCGTCGCACCGAGCCCTACGACCATGGCGTGTTCCGGACCGTGGGGATCGACCCCGCGGCCCAGCGCTTCCTGGTCGTCAAGTCCAAGACCCAGTTCCGCCCGACCTACGAGCCGATTGCCAAGGGCATCGTCTATTGCGCGGGCATCGGGGTCGCCACCTCCGACCTGTCGCTCTTCCGGTTCCAGCGGTTGCGTCGGCCGATCTATCCGGTCGACCGCGACGCCGCCTGGGACGGCACCGCCCACACCGGTGCCTGACCGTTCAATCGCCGTTCCCGTCACCCCCACCGACCGGAGTTGCCCGATGACCGAGACCGTGCATGTCGACGAAGCCCTGATGCAGGAGATCCACGACGCCTTCAACGCCCGCGATGTCGACTGGATCTGCCGCCTGTTCACCGAGGACGGGGTATTCGCCACCGCGCGCGGACCGCATGCCTATGGCGAGCGCTATGTCGGCCGCGAGGCGATCGGCCGCTTCCTGACCGAGCGTTTCGCCAACATCCCGGACATGGCCTGGAAGCACCAGTATCGCTGGTTCCACGGCACGCGCGCCGTCTCATACTGGAGCGTCACCGGCAAGGACGCCCGCGGCGAGACGCTGGAGCTGGACGGCTGCGACCTCTACGAGTTCGAGAACCGCCGCATCAAGTACAAGGACACGCTGTGGAAGCAGCGCACCTGATCGGGCTCCGGGGCGGGGCGGTTCAGTCCGCCGCCCCGATCCGCGCCAGTTCCACCTGCTGGCGGAAGCGGAACAGCTCGATCTTGGGCTGGAAGCGATCGGACCGGACATAGAGGTCCGAATAGTAGATCGGCATCCCCTCGACGTCGAAATAGGTCCGCTGGAGGAGGAGCAGGGGCGTGCCCGGCGCCACCTCCAGCCGGCCCGCCATGGCCTGGTCGGCGGCGACGGCGGTCGAGACCTGGCGCACGCGGAAAGCCTGCACGCCGCAGAACTTCTCGATCAGCGGGATGGTGCGCGAGGTCTGCAACCGCTCGCCCAGGTCGGGCGGCAGGCGGGCGGCCAAGGCACCCGGCAGGTGGGCCGCGCAATAGGCGATCGGTCCTTCCGGCCGCACCCGGCTCCAGGCGATGCGCATGATCCGCTGGTCGGCCGGCAGGCGCAGCATCTGCGCCACCGGCGCGGCCGAGCCCTGCTCGAGATACTCGATCGCATGCAGGGCGAAGCGAGCCTCCGGGTCGACGATCAGCAGGTCCTCGAGCGCCCGCGCGCTCCAGTCCGGCCGAGCGGGGTCGTTCTCCAGGATGAAGGTGCCGCGGCCGGGAAAGCGACGCACGAGCTGGCGTGATACCAGTTCCTCGACGGCGGCCCGTGCCGTGTGCCGGCTGACCGAGAATTCCGCCATGATCTCATGGTCGGTCGGCAGCTTGGTGCCGATCGGATAGACGCCGCCGGTAATCCGCTCGCTCAAGGCTTGGTAGATCCGGTAGTAGGCGGGCACCGGGTCGCGACGCATCGCATTCCTTTCTCTGAACGGCCGCAGACTGGCGGGCCGCCGGGGGGCGGAACCTAGCCTCGGTCTGTCCGCGCGTCGAGCCGCCAGGATTTTCCCGCGATGCGGCCGATCAGTGACGGTCCGCCCGCTTCGGATCGAGGGTTTCGCGCAGGCCGTTGCCCAGCAGGTTCACCCCCAGCACCAGCAGGATGATCGCCCCGCCGGCCAGGTTGGCGATCCATGGCGCCACCAGCAGCCGGTCGCGGCCCTCGGCCAGGATGTTGCCCCAGGTGGCGGTCGGCGGCGGCAGACCGAGGCCGAGGAAGCTGAGCGCGGTTTCCTGAAGGATGAGCTGGGCCACCTGGAGCGTGGCGATCACCGTCAGGACCGGGGCCATCTGCGGCAGAATGTGGCGCAGCATGACGTAGCGCCCGCCTGCCCCCGACGCGATCGCGGCTTCGACGAAGGGACGCTCGCGCAGCGACCGGGTGAGGTTGAAGACGACGCGGGTGTAGGTCTCCCAACCCGCGAAACCCAGCACCAGGATCAGCACCGTCAGGCCGCCGCCGAAGACGGCGACGACGACGATCGCCAGCAGAATCTCCGGGATCGCCTGATAGGCATCGGCGAAGCGCATGATCAGTTGCTCCACCCGGCCACCGAGATAGCCCGCCAGCAGGCCCAGCACCGTGCCGATGGTCAGCGCCACGGCCATCGCCAGCAGGCCGACGGCGATCGACAGGCGCGAGCCGTGGATCAGGCGGGACAGCAGATCACGGCCGAAATTGTCGGTGCCCAGCGGATGGGCCCAGCTACCGCGATCGGCCCAGACCGGCGGGCGCAGGCGCAGCATCAGGTTCTGGGCATAGGGATCGTGCGGCGCCAGCCAGTCGGCGAAGATCGCCACGAAGGCCATGCCGACGACCAGCACCACGCCGATCGTGATCTTGAGATGGGGGCCGAAGATGCGCATGCCGGTCAGCGCATCCGGATGCGCGGGTCGATCGCCGCCTGGACGAGGTCGACCAGCAGGTTGGCGATGACGATGGTGACGGCGACGATGAACACGGACGCGATCACCACCGGCACGTCGCGCTGGAAGATGGCGCTGACCATCAGCCGGCCGACGCCGGGCCAGGCGAAGATGGTCTCGGTCACCACGGCCCCGCCCATCAGCCGGCCGAGTTGCAGGCCGATGAGGCTGACCACCGGGTTGATGGCATTGGGCAGGACATGCAGCCACAGGGCCCGCGCAGCACCGGCGCCGCGCGCCCGGGCGGTGACGACGAACTGCTCGCGCGCGGTTTCCAGCACGCTGATGCGCGTGACCAGGATGAAGTTCGGCACCAGGAAGGTGGCCAGGGTGACGGTCGGCAGCACCAGATGCTCCCAGCCGCCCCGGCCCGAGGTCGGCAGCCAGCCAAGGTCGAGCGCGAAGAATTGGATCAGCAGGATGCCGAGCCAGAAGCTGGGCATCGACTGGCCGGCCACCGCCAGCACCGATATGACGAAGTCCGGCAGCTTGTCCTTCCACACCGCGCAGGCCACCCCGCCCAGCACGCCCAGCACGATGGCCGCCGAAAGACCCAGGCCCAGCAGCAGCAGCGTCGCCTCCAGCCGCTCGCCGACGATCTGCATGGCGGCCATCTTGAACTGGATGCTGGTGCCGAAGTCGCCTTGCAGCAGGTCGGCCAGGAAGTAGGCGAACTGCACCGGGATCGGCTGGTCGAGGTGCAGTTCCGCCCGCAGCAGTTCCTCCTGCTCCGGCGTGGCGTCGAGGCCCAGATATATCGCCACCGGGTCGCCCGTCAGCCGCAGCACGACGAAGACGAAGGCGACCACCAGCAGCAGCGGGATCGGCACCAGCAGCAGGCGCCGGAGGACGTAGCGCACCGGTCGGGTCCGTTTCCTTGTGGGCGCGGCCTACTTCACCTTCACCTTGTGCAGGCGAAGCAAGGAGTCGCGGGACGGCTGCCAGCCTTCGACATTGGCCAGCCGGGCGGAGATGCGCGGCAGGCCGAAGAGGAAGATCGACGGCAGCTCCTCGTGCATGATCGCCATCATGCGGTGGTAGATGCGTAGCCGCTCGGCTTCGTCCAGCGTCGAGCGGCCCTGCTCCCACAACCGATCGAACTCGGCGTTGGTCCAGTAGTTACGCTTGCTGGCCTCGGTGTACCAGACGGTGTTGAAGTCCGCGTCGCCGACGCTGAACCAGCCGATCTGGTACATCGGCCCCTGTTCCTTGTTGCGATCGAGCTGCGACCACACCCCGCCCTCGACCACGTTGACCGTGGCGCGCACGCCGGCCGCCGTCATCATGCCAGCGGCCGCATTGGCGATGTCGACGTCCGACAGATAGCGGCCCGAGAGCGTGGTGATCTTGGTATCGAAGCCCTTGGGATGGCCGGCCTCGGCCAGCAGCGCCTTGGCCTTCGCCAGGTCGAACGGGCGGGCCTGGAGATTCGGGTTGTGGCCGAAGGTCGCCTTGGTGACGAGCTGGCCATCCAGCACCGAGCCGTAGCCGCCCAGCATCTGTTGCAGCAGGGTCTTCTTGTCGATCGCGTAGTCGACCGCCTGGCGGACGCGGACGTCGTTGAAGGGCGGCTTTCGCGTGTCGAAGGTCAGCACCAGGCTGACCGAGGATTCGATGGAATCGACCTTGAGGTTGCGCCGGCGCTCCACCGACGGCAGCAGGTCGACCGGCACTTCCTCGATGATGTGGGTCTCGCCCGCGATCAGCGAGGCGACGCGGGTGGCACCTTCCGAGATCGTGCGGATGCGCAGCCGCTTCATGGCCGGCGGCCCGCCCCAGTAGTCGGGGTTGGCGACCAGGTCGTAGCGATCGCCCGCCACCCACTCGCCGAACTTCCACGGGCCGGTGCCGACCGGCCGGCGATGAGCCTCGCGCTGGCCCAGCTTCTCGGTCACCGCCTTCTGCTCGACGGCGATGTCGGCCAAGCCGCGCAGCAGCAGGGGGGCGGGCGCGGCGGTGCGGATGTCGACCGTGTTCTCGTCCACCACCTCAGTCGCCACGATGCCGGCGATGCGGCCCTTGCGGACATAGACCGTCTTGGGATCGGTCACGTAGTCGATGGTGAACTTCACGTCGGCGGCGGTGAAGGGCGTGCCGTCATGCCACTTCACGCCGCGGCGCAGGTGGAAGCGCCAGTGGGTCGGGCTCAGCGTCTCCCACCGCTCGGCCAGGGCCGGGACCAGCTTGTCGTCGGCATCGCGGGCGACCAGCGGCTCCCAGGTCTGGAACACCAGGCTGAGGGTGATGTAGCCGCCGGCCGCCGGGCTGATGGAATCCGTGAATACGGCCGCGCCCACGACCAGCATGTCGTCCTTGGCCTGGGCCAGGCAAGGCGTGGCGAAGGACCAGGCGGCGAGTGCCGCCGTCCCGATCGCGGCGAGGAAGGGTCGCATCCGGATTCTCCCCGTGCTTCAGGTTGAGGGCTTCAGGTTGAGGGCTTCAGGTTTGCGGGATCAGGCCTGCTGCTCGCGCCAGCGATCGTCCCGCGGCAGGCGCGGGTTGTACGGTCGCGCGGCGTAGTAGGGCAGCAGCGGGCGGAACCATTCGAAGATGCGGCGCAGCTCGCCGATCGGCTCGTGATGCACATCCACGCGCAGGTCGATATAGGCGAACGGCTCGTCGCCATAGACCAGGATGGAGGACGAGAAGTGCCCGTCCGCCTGGCCACCGGCGGCCCCGCCGGCCTCGACCGCGCGCACCAGCCGCTCTTCCAGCAGCTCGTCGACGGTGGCGGTCATGGAGGCCGCCATCGCCTCGATCACCTGCGGACCGATGACGCCATTGCCCATGACGAGCCAGCCCTTGCCCAGGATGTGGCTGGCATGGGCGCCGTTCTCGGACCCGGTCATGGCAGCCGCATTGCCCCAGGCATCGACCACGCCGACCTGGCGCAGCGGCGCGTTGGGGTCGCTCGCCTCCAGCTCCTCGATGATCTTGCCGGCGTGGTAGCCCAGACCCATCAGCTTGGTGCAGAGCAGCGTCAGGCGCGGGTCGGCAATGGCCTGGACGGAGGCAGCCGCCATGCGCGGGATGACGACCGGGCAGCGGTTGCCGACGGCCGGCGCATGGGTCGCCATGGCGACGCCCAGCATCTTGGTCCGCGGGCAGCGGCCAACGACGGTGAAGGTCATGGCTACTTGCCCCCCTTCGCGGCGGCGCGCTCGGCCACCCAGTCCTCGACCACGCCGAGCGCCCAAGGCTGCCACGGCCGCGTCTCGTAATATTCGATCTGCGGGCGATAGATGTCGAACATGCGGCGCAGCTCGCCGATCGGCTCGACATGCTCGTCGACGCGCAGGTCGACCAGCGGATAGTCCTGGGTACGGTAGACGAGGAGTGCGGCCGAGTGCTGGCCGCCATGCTGCCCGCCGGCATCGCGCCCGGCCTCCAGCGCCGCCATCAGGCGCGCCTCGAGATCGTCGCCCGCCGTCGCCCGAAAGGTGTCGGCCATGGCCGATGCGGTGCGCTCGGAGATGAGGCCGTTGCCCATCGCCACCATGTTCGGCTCGCAGAAATGGCCCGACCAATCCTTGTTGTCGGACCCGGTGCGTGCCACCGCGTTGCCGTCGCGGTCGATGACCGAGATCTGGCGGTA
The DNA here is from genome assembly GCF_006738645.1 of Stella humosa. Classification (GTDB taxonomy): domain Bacteria; phylum Pseudomonadota; class Alphaproteobacteria; order ATCC43930; family Allostellaceae; genus Allostella; species Allostella humosa. The sequence continues at coordinate 5,479,511 of NZ_AP019700.1, forward strand.
TTCGACATGCGGGTCGCTGGCGGCGATCTCGTCCAGCGTGCGCTGGGCCGAGTAGCCGAGGTCGAGCAGCTTCAGGCCGAGCGGGCCGAGGCGGGGGTCGGTCACCGCCATGGTGACGACGACGCCGAGGCCGGGGCGGATGAAGGGGCAGCGCGCGCCCACGCACATCGGCCGGGTCGAGATGGCGACGCCGTACTTGCCGGTGTCGGGACAGCGTGCCGAAATGGCGAACGTGGAGAATTCCTCGCCGAATGGCCCCAGCATTGCTTGGCTCCGTGGTTGCCGTTTCCTGGACGGTAGCCGACTGGCTTGCGGCAGGCAATGACCGAATGTATGGTCGTCCGGACAATTAGCCGGCACCGTTGCCGGCCGGAGGAGGCGCTATGACTTTCACCGTCGCGGCCCGCTGCCCCACCACCGGATCGCTTGGCATCTGCATTGCCACCAGTTCGCCCGCCGTCGGCTCGCGCTGCGTCCATGTGATGCACAATGTCGGCGTCATCGCCCACCAGGCGACGCCGGAGCCGCGCATCGCGCGCGTCGGCATGAAGCTGCTGGAGATGGGCTTCAAGGCGCCCAAGGTGATGCGCGAGCTGGAGGACAGCGACGTCGACGTGGAATTCCGCCAGATCGCCGTCATCGACATCCACGGCACGGCGTTGGCCCGCACGGGTGGCGAGAACCGGCCCTGGGCCGGGCACCTGGTTGGCGACGGCTTCGTCGCCATGGGCAACCTGCTGGAAGGCGCCCATGTGGTGCAGGCGATCCATGACGGCTACCTCGCCCATGCAGACCAGCCCTTCGACGAGCGGCTGATGCGCGCGATCGAGGCCGGCCGCGACGCCGGCGGCCAGGTCGAGGGCCAGACCTCGGCCGCCATCCTCGTCTACGACAACCAATCGGTCGCCCGCATCGACCTGCGGGTCGACCTGTCGCTGGAGCCGATCGCCGAGCTGCGCCGGCAGTTCGACTGGTTCCAGCCGCTGGTGCCGTTCTATGCCGAGCGCTGCAACAACCCGCGCGTCGGCCGCCACAAGGACTATCTGAAAGGCAAGGGCATCGAGCGGCAGTTCGGCGTGCCGCCGGCCCATGTCGCGGCCGCGCGCGCCGCCGGCAAGCGTCCGGGCTGACGACGCACGGCCCGCGGACGACATAAAGTCATGGCGCTGCTCGAGATCGACGACCTGTCCGTCGCCTTCGGCCCCGCCCGGCGGCCGACGATCGTGGTCGATCGCGTCGGCTTCACGGTCGACACACGCGAGACCGTGGCATTGGTGGGCGAAAGCGGCAGCGGCAAGAGCGTGACGGCGATGGCCGTCATGCGCCTGTTGCAGGAGCCGGGGCGGGTGGCGGGCGGGTCCATCCGGTTCGACGGCCACGACCTGGCCCGCCTCAGCGAGCGCGAGATGGCCCGGATCCGCGGCGACCGCATCGCCATGATCTTCCAGGAGCCGATGTCGTCGCTGAACCCGCTGCTGTCGGTCGGCGGCCATGTCATGGAGCCCTTGCGCCTGCATCGCCGCCTGTCGCGGACCGATGCCCGCGCCCAGGCGATCGCCCTGCTCGACCGCGTCGGCATCCCATCGGCGGCCCAGCGCATGGACGACTATCCCCATCGCCTGTCGGGCGGCATGCGCCAGCGGGTGATGATCGCGGCCGCCCTTGCCTGCAAGCCGGCCCTGCTGATCGCCGACGAGCCGACCACAGCACTCGACGTCACCATCCAGGCGCAGATCATGGACCTGCTCTCCGACCTCCAGGCGGAGTTCGGCATGGGGATCCTCTTCATCACCCACGACCTGGGCGTGGTGGCCGAGCATGCCCACCGGGTGGTCGTGCTCTATGCCGGCCGCGTCGCCGAGCGAGCCGACACCGCCGGCCTGTTTGACCACGCCGCCCACCCCTATACCGCCGCCCTCCTGCGCTGCATCCCCGACGACGCGGTCGAGGACCGGCTGGAGGTGATCGAGGGGTCGGTGCCGCTGCCGGCCGCCATGCCCGATGGCTGCCGGTTCGCGCCGCGCTGCCCCCGGGTGGTCGATGCCTGTCGCGCCGCCGAACCGCCGCTCGCCAGCATCGGAATCGGGCACGAGGCGGCCTGCATTCGACCGCTGTCGTCGCCGGCCGTCATCGGCGGCCAGGCATGACCGAACTGCTGCGCGCCCAGGGCCTCAGCAAGCATTTCCCGGTGCTGGGCGGGCCGCTCGGCATGAGCCGCATCGGCACGGTGCGCGCGGTCGACGGCGTCGACCTGACGGTGGCGCCGGGCGAGGTGCTGGGGCTGGTGGGCGAAAGCGGCTGCGGCAAGTCCACGCTGGGCCGGTTGCTGATCCGCCTGCTGGAGCCGACCGCCGGGTCCGTCACCTTCGACGGGCAGGACGTGACGGGGGCGGAGGGGGCGGCCCTCCAGGCGCTGCGCCGCCGCTTCCAGATGATCTTCCAGGACCCCTACGGCTCGCTCAACCCGCGCATGCGCGTGGACGAGATCGTGACCGAGCCGCTGCGCCTGGCCGGCCGGTCGCGCGAGGAGCGCCGCCGCCGCGCGCCGGAACTGTTGCAGATGGTCGGGCTGGCGGCCGAGCACGGCCAGCGCTACGCGCACCAGTTCTCGGGCGGGCAGCGCCAGCGCGTCGGCATCGCGCGGGCCCTGGCGCTCGACCCGGCCCTGATCGTCTGCGACGAGCCGGTATCGGCGCTGGACGTGTCGGTGCAGGCGCAGGTCGTGAACCTGCTGCGCGACCTGCAACGGGCGCGCGGCCTCAGCTACGTCTTCGTCTCGCACGACCTGCGCGTGGTGCGGCACATCGCCGACCGGGTGGCGGTCATGTATCTGGGCCGCATCGTCGAGATCGGCGCCAAGCGTACGATCTACAGCCACCCGCTCCACCCTTACACCGAGGCGCTGCTGGCCGCGGCCCCGCTGCCCCGGCCCGGCCGCCCGCGCGTCCGCGCGGCGGTGCGGGGCGAGATCCCCAGCGCCATGAACCCGCCACCCGGCTGCCCCTTCCATCCGCGCTGCCCGCTGGCGGTCGACCGCTGCCGGGTGGAAGTGCCGGCGCTCCGCCAGGTGGCCGAGCGCGAGGTCGCCTGCCACCTGGCCGACGCCCGTGCCTGAAGCGGGATCACGCCTGAAGCAGGATCACGGCGGACGATTGCACCCCGCGCAGGCGGCGTGCGACTGTCGCCACCATGCAGCGTCCCAATTTCTACGCGTCCAACGGCCTCGATCGGGTCAGCCACCTGCGGCGCGATGCGGCCTGGCTGGCTGAACGGCTGGCCGACCCCGAGAGCCGTATACAGCCGGTCTGGCGGTCGCAGAACTTCATCGCGCGCGGCGAGCAGCCGGCGGCGGGCTGGCTGCCAGCCGGCACGTTTCGCGACCATGTGGAAGCCGGCGCGACGCTGGCGCTGCTGGGCATCCATGGCGGCGTCGCCCATTTCGCGGTCGACCTGTCGGCGGTCGACGACCCGCTGGAGCTGCCGGGCGTAGCCGAGCTCGGCGACTTCTTCGACTTGCGCCGCGTCGGCCCGGCCTTGGCCCATGCCGAGGGCGGCATGATGGCCTATGCCCGCGGCATCCTGCACTGGCATTCCCGCCACCGCTTCTGCGGCGTCTGCGGCAGCCCCACCCAGTCGAGCGAGGCCGGGCACCAGCGCCGCTGCACCAACCCCGAGTGCAAGACCAGCCATTTCCCGCGCACCGACCCGGCCGTCATCATGCTGGTCCATCGCGGCAACCGCTGCCTGCTCGGCCGCCAGCCGCAGTTCCCGGCCGGCATGCATTCGACGCTGGCGGGCTTCGTCGAGCCGGGCGAGAGCCTGGAGGACGCCGTCGCCCGCGAGGTGAAGGAAGAGACCGGCATCGTCGTAGAGGACGCCATCTACCACTCCTCGCAGCCCTGGCCCTTCCCGTCCTCGATCATGCTGGGCTTCCACGCCCGCGCGGTCAGCGACGAGATCATGGTCGACCACAACGAGCTGGAATCGGCCGCCTGGTTCGAGCGCGACTGGATCCTGAACCATGCGGCCGACGACACCTTCCGCCTGCCGCGGCCCGATTCGATCGCCCGCCAACTGGTCGAGGACTGGCTGAAGGGCGCCGTTCCCGCCTGAATATCGCAAGCTGGGGAGGGAACCGGCGATCCGCCCGCGGCGTCCGCTGCGTATGATCGCCATGGCTTCCATCCTCTCGCTGCCCATCCTGTCGCTCCTGGCCCGCCCCGTCCTCGCCGCCCTCGCACTCGTCGGCTGCGCGCCGATCGACCTGCTGAACGCCGTGGTCGTGACCACGCCCGAGGAGCGACGGGTCGGCCTCGTCTATGGCGACGACCCGCGCCAGAAGCTGGACGTCTACCTGCCGCCGGCCACGGCCCGGCCGGCCCCCGTCATCGTCTTCGTCTATGGCGGCTCATGGACCGGGGGTGCGCGCGAGCAGTACCGTTTCGTCGGCCAGGAACTGGCCGCGCGCGGCTATGTCGCCGTCCTTCCCGACTATCGCCTGCACCCCAAGGCGCGCTGGCCGGCCTTCGTCGAAGACACGGCCGCCGCAGTCGCCTGGACGCTGCGCGAGGCCGGCGGGCTGGGCGGCGACCCCGGCCGCGTGTTCCTGATGGGCCACTCGGCCGGTGCCTACAATGTCGCCATGGTCGCGGCCGAGGCGAAGTGGCTGGCCGCCCACGGGGTCGATCGCAAGGCCATCGCCGGCCTGATCGGCCTGGCCGGACCGTACGACTTCCTGCCGCTCGACACCGAGGCGACGAAGGCCGTCTTCGCCCAGGTCTCGCCGCTTGAGGCGACGCAGCCGGCGCTGGTGGCCGACGCCGGCACGCCGCCGACCCTGCTGCTGCACGGCACCGCCGACGACACCGTCTATCCCCGCAATTCGCGCCGGCTGGCCGAGCGCCTGACGGCCATGGGCGTGCCGGTGGAGGTGAAGCTCTATCCCGGCGTCACCCATGCCGGGATCGTCCTGTCGCTGTCGCCCCTGTCGCGCAACGACCCGCCCGTCCCGGACGACCTTGCGCGATTCGTGGCGGCCGCGCGGCCGGCGGCTCAGTCAGCTTCGGCCGTCAGGTTGTCGGCACGGTAGGCATCGGCCGGGTAGACGCCAAGGATGCGCAGGTCGCGCGAGAAGAACTGCAGCTCCTCCAGCGCCAGACGCAGCGGCCGCTCCTCGGGATGGCCCTCCACGTCGGCATAGAACTGCGTCGCCTCGAAGCGGCCCTGCACCATGTAGCTTTCCAGCTTCGTCATGTTGACGCCGTTGGTGGCAAAGCCGCCCAGCGCCTTGTAGAGGGCGGCCGGAACGCTGCGGACGCGGAAGACGAAAGTGGTGATGATCGTGCCGCCGGAACGCGGGCCCGGCACCTGCGGCTCGCGTGCCAGAATCACGAAGCGGGTGGTGTTGTTGGCCGCATCCTCGATGTTGGCGGCGAGCGAGACCAGCCCGTAGATCTCGCCCGCCAGCGAGGAGGCGATGGCGCCGATGCTGGGATCGCCCAAGGCCGCCACATCGCGCGCCGCACCGGCCGTGTCGGCGGCCACCACCGCTTCGAGACCATGGCGGCGCAGGAAGGCCCGGCATTGCGGCAGGGCATGAATGTGGCTGCGCACCTGGCGCAGGCTGGACAGCGTGGCACCCGGCGGGGCCAGCAGGTGATGATGCACCGGCTGGAAATGCTCGCCCACGATATGCAGCCCGGAATGGGGCATCAGGTGGTGGATGTCGGCAACCCGGCCCGCGACCGAATTGTCGATCGGAATCATGCCCAGGCTCGCCTGGCCGTCCGCCACGGCCGCGAAGGCGTCGTCGAAATCGCCGCAGGGCAGCGGCTCGAACGCCGGGCGGGCGTTGCGGCAGGCAAGGTGCGAATAGGCGCCGAGCTGTCCCTGGAAGGCGATGCGGCCGGCAGCGGCTTTCGTCACGGGCATGGTTTCCTTTGTCGGGCGGCCGGGCGGCATGGTCAGCGGGGTCGGGCGGGCGCCAGGATGGCACGCGCGCGTTCGAGGTCTTCGGCCGTGTCGACGCCGAGCGGCACCGTGTCGACCAGGGCCACGTCGATGCGCATCCCGGCCTCCAGCGCGCGGAGCTGCTCCAGGCTTTCGCGCCGCTCCAGGATGCCCTGGGGCAGGGCCACGAACCGCTCCAGCGCCCGGCGGCGGAAGGCATAGAGGCCGATATGGTGGTAGAGCGGGCCGTCGCCGAAGGGGGCGGTCACGCGGGTGAAGTAGAGCGCGCGCGCCACCGGCCGGTCGTCGGCGAAGGCGGCGATCGCCTTCACCACGTTGGGGTTGGCGCGCTCCTCGGGCCGGGTGATGACGGCGGCCAGCGTGGTGATGTCGACGGCAGGGTCGGCCAGCGGGTCGAGCGAGCGGCGCACCAGGGCCGGATCGATCGTCGGCAGGTCGCCCTGGACATTGATGATCGCGTCGTACCGGCCGGCCGGATCGAACGCCTGGAGGGCCGCCCACACCCGGTCGCTGCCGCGCGGCAGGTCGGGATCGGTCAGCACGGCATGGCCGCCGGCGCGCTCGATCGCGTCGACGATCGGCTGGTCGCCAGCCGCCACCAGCACCGGCCCGGTCCCGGCTTCCATGGCCCGGCGCCAGACATGGACGATCATCGGTTCGCCATGGATGTCGGCCAGCGGCTTGTCCGGCAGGCGCGTGGCCGCCAGACGGGCCGGAATCACCACGATGGGGTGGACGGGAAGGGTCACGTCATCTCGTCATGCGTCGTTATGCCGCAGCGGAAAGCCCGGCCGTTACAACGGCTTGGCTCCCGCACCGCGACCCGATGAAGCACATTTTCCTGATGCTGTCAGCGGCTTTCGGATGTATCTCATGCCCATCCACCTTGCAGCCGCGGGTCCTGCCCGTCCGGGTGGATGGCTCCTCCGGACGGTGGGAGGCAGCCTTCCGGTTGAGCCTAGCGAGGAGCACGAGGTCGCGGCCATGAGTCTGGAGTCCAACAAAATCGCCGCCGCGGTCCTGATGGCCGGCGTGATCGCCATGACCTCCGGTTTCATCGCCGGAATCCTCGTCCATCCGCATGCGCTGAAGGAGAGCGTCTACAAGGTCGAGGGCGTCGAGTCCGCCGCCGCTGCCGCGCCTGCCGCCCCGGCCGTCCTGGCGCCGGTCGCGCCCCTGCTGGCCAGCGCCGACGTCGCGGCCGGCGAGGCGCAGTCGAAGAAGTGCGTCGCGTGTCACACCTTCAACCAGGGTGGGCCCAATCGCGTGGGGCCGAACCTCTGGGACATCGTCGGCGCCAAGCACGCCCATGCCCAGGGTTTCGCCTATTCCGACGCGATCAAGAGCAAGCCCGGCGACTGGACCTATGAAGACCTGAACGCCTTCCTGGCCAGCCCGCGCGCCTATGCGCCCGGCACCAAGATGGCCTTTGCCGGCCTGCCCAAGGCCGAGGACCGGGCGGCCCTGATCGCCTATCTGCGGACGCTGAGCGGCAGCCCCAAGCCGCTGCCTTGATCGGCGGGCGCATGACCGCCCCTTCCTTTCCGCCAGAGGCGATCGCCCTGGTGCATCGCATGGCCGATGCATCGGGCGCGGTCATCCGCCCGCACTTCCGCTCAGGCGTGGCGATCGTCGACAAGGCCGACGAGAGCCCCGTCACCATTGCCGACCGCGACGCCGAGACGGCGATCCGGCGCCTGATCGAGGACGCCTTTCCCGATCACGGCATTCTCGGCGAGGAGCATGGCGCTGTCCGACTCGATGCCGAGTTCGTCTGGGTGCTGGATCCGATCGACGGCACCAAGGCCTTCATCTCGGGCGTGCCCGTGTTCGGCACCCTGATCGCCCTGTTGCAGGGCGGCCGCCCGGTCCTGGGCGTGATCGACCAGCCCATCTCGCGCGAGCGCTGGGTCGGCGCCATCGGGCACGGCACCACCCTGAACGGCCAGCCGGTGCGCACGCGCGCCTGCGCGGCGCTGGGCCGGGCCACGCTGTTCGCCACCTCGCCCGACATGTTCAAGGGCGACGAGATCCCGGCGTTCGAGCGTGTCCGCCAGTCGGTCAAGATGACCCGGTGGGGCACCGACTGCTATGCGACCGCCATGGTGGCATCCGGCCATGGCGACCTGATCGTCGAGTCGTCGCTGCAGACCTATGATTTCTGCGCCCTGGTGCCGGTGATCGAGGGTGCCGGCGGCATCGTCACCGACTGGGAAGGGCAGCCGCTGGGGTTGCATTCCGGCCATCGCATGGCGCTGGCCGGCGACGCCCGCACCCATGCCGCGGCCCTGGAGCGGATTGCCGGCTGAACCGCTTTTCATCGCCGCCGGCCCGGCCCGCCGCTTGCCGTTCGTCCCCTGCCGCCACAGGTAAGCCACGACAGACGGAACGGCGAGAAGAGAGGCACCGATGACCATGTTTGCCCGCATCCTGGCCGCCCCCCTCGTTGTCGCGGCCCCTTTGCTCGTCGCGGCGATCGCCGCCGGCCCGGCCCAGGCCGACGAGAAGCCACGGCACGGCATGTCGATGTATGGCGAGCTGAAGTACCCGCCGGACTTCAAGCATTTCGAATATGCCAACCCCGCCGCGCCCAAGGGTGGCACGGTGCGCCTGGCGGCGATCGGCACGTACGACACGCTGAACCCATTCACCCTGAAGGGCGTGCCGGCGGCTGGTGCCGGCCTGCTGTTCCAGACGCTGACGGCCAATTCGGGCGACGAGGCCTTCTCGGAGTACGGCATCGTCGCCGAGAGCTTCATCGTGCCCGAGGACCGGAGCTGGGTCGCCTTCAACCTGCGGCCGGAGGCCAAGTTCAACGACGGCACCCCGATCACGCCGGACGACCTGATCTTCACGCTCGAGACGCTGAAGACCAAGGGCGCGCCCTTCTATCGCACCTACTATGCCGACGTGGCGAAGGGCGAGGTGACCGGCCCGCGGCAGGTGCGCTTCACCTTCCGCGCCGCCGACAACCCGGAACTGCCGCTCATCGTCGGCCAGATGCCGATCCTGCCGCGCGCCTACTGGGCCAATCGCGAGTTCGATCGCACCACGCTGGAGGCGCCGCTCGGCAGCGGCCCCTATGTCGTCGAGTCGGTCGATGCCGGCCGGTCCATCACCTACAAGCGCATCGAGAATCACTGGTCCGACCAGGTGCCGGCGCTGAAGGGCCAGTATAATTTCGCCCGCATCCGCTACGACTATTATCGCGACAGCACCGTGGCGCTGGAGGCGTTCAAGGGCGGCGAGTACGACTTCCGCCAGGAGAACGTGGCCAAGGACTGGGCGACCGGCTACGACGCGCCGGCCGTCACCGAGGGGCTGATCAAGCGCGAGGAGATCGCCAACGAGCAGCCGACCGGCATGCAGGGCTTCGTCTTCAACATCCGCCGGCCGATCTTCGCCGACCGCCGGGTGCGCGACGCCATAGCGCACGCCTTCGACTTCGAGTGGACCAACAAGACGCTCTTCTACGGCGCCTATGCGCGCACCCGCTCGTACTTCTCGAACTCCGAGCTGGCATCCTCGGGCCTGCCCGGCCCGGCGGAGCTGGCGATCCTGGAGCCTTTCCGCGGCCAGGTCCCCGACGAGGTCTTCACCAAGGAGTACGTGCCGCCGTCGACCGACGGCAGCGGCAACCTGCGCGACAACCTGCGCGTCGCCTTCGACCAGTTGAAGGCGGCCGGCTGGGTGATCAAGGACCGCCGCTTGGTGCACGAGAAGACCGGCGAGGCGATGAGCTTCGAGATCCTGCTGTCGCAGCCCACCTGGGAGCGGATCGCGCTGCCGTTCGCCAAGAACCTGGAGCGCCTGGGCATCCAGGCGCGGGTGCGCACGGTCGACAGCGCCCAGTACCAGAAGCGCATGGAGACCTTCGACTACGACGTCACCGTGGAGGTGTTCGGCCAGTCGCTGTCGCCCGGCAACGAGCAGCGCGACATGTGGTCGTCGGCCGCCGCCAAGGTCGAGGGCAGCCGCAACACCATCGGCGTCGCCGACCCGGTGGTCGACAAGCTGATCGAGCTGGTCATCAACGCGCCCGACCGCCAGGCGCTGGTCGACCGCACCCGGGCGCTGGACCGGGTGCTGCTGTGGGGCCACTACGCCATTCCCAACTGGCACAGCCGCACCTGGCGCATCGCCTACTGGGATCGCTTCGCCCGACCGCCCGTCACGGCCAAGTACAGCCTGGGTTTCCTGGCCACCTGGTGGATCGACCCGGCCAAGGAATCCGCATTGCGCGCCCGTCGCCCCAACCGGTCGAACTGACGAAACGGCGTGGCCAAGCAGCGCAACGACGGGCGCACGGCCGGGCCGGCCCCGCTGCCCGACGGCTATCACGTCTTTCCGCGAGGAAAGATCCTGAACGTCGTCACCTGGCTGGAGATGCGCGCCCCGCCCGCCGTGCCGCTGGCCGCGCCGATCGACCTCGTGCGGGTGGAGCGCCCCGATCCCGTCTGGTACCGGGCGCTGTTCCGCCGGGTCGGCACGCCCTGGCTGTGGGCCATGGACCTCGACCTGGACGATGCCGCCCTGGCCGCCCGCATCGGCGACCCGGCGCTTCGGGTCTTCGTCGCCCGCGACCAGGGAGCGGAAGTCGGTCTGGTGGTGCTGGACGACAGCGCCCCCCGGTCGGTCGAAATCCTGGATTTCGGCCTGGTGCCGGAGGCGACCGGTCGCCGCCTGGGCAAGGCGATGATGGCGGCCACGCTGGAGCAGGCCTTCGCCGGCCGGCCGGACCGGGTATGGCTGCACACCTGCACCCACGACCATCCGGCGGCCGTGCCGTTCTACATGGCGTGCGGCTTCACGCCCTACGCGACCGGCGTCGAGGTGCTGGACGACCCGCGCCTCGACGGCACCCTGCCGCGGGATGCGGCCCCGCACGTCGCGGTGCTGGAGCGGGACCGCGCCTGACCGGCCGCGCCGTCTGGCACGTCACGCGATGGCGCCGCGCCGCATCTCGGCATCGAAATAGGCGATCGTCCGGCCCAGGCCGATCTCCAGCGAGACCTCCGGGTTCCAGCCCAGCAGTTCGCGCGCGCGGTCGATGACCGGGCAACGCTGCAGCGGGTCGTCGACCGGCAGCGGCTGGTGCTGGATGGTGGAGCGCGACCCGGTCATGGCAATGACGCGGCGCGCCAGTTCGATGACCGGAATTTCCACCGGATTGCCGATGTTGATCGGACCGGTTACCCCGTCCGGCGCGTTCATCAGCCGCCACAACCCGTCGATCATGTCGTCGACGTAGCAGAAGGCCCGCGTCTGCATGCCGTCGCCATAGACGCTGATGGGCGCGTTCTTCAGCGCCTGGACGATGAAGTTCGACACCACCCGGCCGTCATTGGGGTGCATGCGCGGCCCGTAGGTGTTGAAGATGCGGGCGACGCGGATGCGCAGGTTGTGCTGGCGGTGATAGTCGAAGAACAGCGTCTCGGCGCAGCGCTTGCCCTCGTCGTAGCAGGCGCGCGGGCCGATGGTGTTGACGTTGCCGCGATAGTCCTCGGTCTGGGGATGGACCAGCGGGTCGCCATACACTTCCGAGGTTGAGGACAGCAGGATCTTGGCCTTCAGCCGCTTGGCCAGCCCCAGCATGTTGATCGAGCCCAGCACGCTGGTCTTGGTCGTCTGCACCGGGTCGAACTGGTAGTGGATGGGCGAAGCCGGGCAGGCGAGGTTGTAGATCTCGTCGACCTCGACATAGAGCGGGAAGGTGATGTCGTGGCGCAGCGCCTCCAGCCGCTTGTTGTCGAGCAGGTGGGCCAGGTTGGCGCGGCGGCCGGTGAAATAGTTGTCGGCGCACAGCACGTCATGACCTTCGGCGAGCAGCCGCTCCACGAGATGGGAGCCGAGGAAGCCCGCCCCGCCGGTCACCAGGATACGCTTGGTCATGATCGGATACGCCCGCTCGGGTAGGAGGAACGACCCTCGATAGCCGATCCCGGCCCGATCGTCACGCACGCAAGCCCGCGTCAGGTCCGGCCGCGTCCGGTCTGCAGGAATCGCCGCTCGCTGCCTTCGAGCACGAGGCAGGTCAGCACGCCGGTGGCATAGGCGCCGGTGTCGATGCCGATGCGGTTGGGGCGGATGTCGGGCGAGCGGCTGATGGTGTGGCCATGCACGATGATCGGGCCGAACGGCGCCGCCCAGTCGAGGAACGGCTCGCGGATCCACAGCAGGTCGGATTCCACTTGCCGGTCGATCGGCGCCCACGGCCGGATGCCCGCATGGACGAAGAGGTAGTCGCCCTCCTGGTGCAGCAGGCGCAGTCCCGTCAGGAACGCCCGGTGGTCGGCCGGCATCGCCGCGGCCAGTTCGACCCGGGCGCGATCGGCGTCCTCCTCGTCGCCGCGGTCGGGCGGGGTGACGCCATAGCTGTAGAGCGTCGCATCGCCGCCATTGGCGAGCCAGCCCTCGGCGGCTTCCGCGCGGCGCAGGAAGGCCAGCAAGAAGGCCTCGTGGTTGCCCTTCAGCGCGACCCCCTCGAACCCCGCCGGCGGCCCCGCCGCCAAGCGCCCGACCACCTGGCGCGATGCCGGCCCGCGGTCGACATAGTCGCCCAGATGGAGCAGCACGCGGCGGACGGCAGCCGATTCCGCCGCATCCGCGACGATGCGGCCGTGGAGCTCCGCCAGCAGGTCGTCTCGCCCGTGGACGTCGCCCACGGCGTAGACGATCGTGCCTTCGGGAACGCGCGGGGCGCTCGTCACCGGGCGGGAGCCGCGGTCAGTCGCGCGGCGCGTGCTTGTTCAGGATGCGCTGGAGCGTGCGCCGATGCATGCGCAGGCGGCGCGCCGTCTCCGACACGTTGCGGTCGCACTGCTCGAACACCCGCTGGATATGCTCCCAGCGCACGCGGTCGGCCGACATCGGCTGCTCGGGCGGTTGCGGGAGCTTGTCGCCCTGTGCTTTCAGGGCGGACTCGATGGCGTCCGCATCGGTCGGCTTGGCCAGATAGTCGACGGCGCCCGCCTTCACCGCGGCGACCGCGGTGGCGATGTTGCCATAGCCGGTCAGCACGACGACGCGGGCGTCCGGGCGGGCGGCGCGGACCGCCTGCACCACCTCCAGCCCGTTGCCGTCGCCGAGCTTCAGGTCGCATACGGCATAGAGCGGCCGGATCGAGCGCGCGGCCGCGATGCCGGCGGCCACGCTCTCGGCGGTGGTCACCTGATAGCCGCGCCGCTCCATGGCCGTGGCCAGGCGCGTGCGCAGGGGGGCGTCGTCGTCGACGACGAGCAGGGTGGGTCCCGTGGGAGCGTCGATGGGTTCGGTCATGATGGTGACGGCTGCAGCCCCTCCAATCTGTCGCGGTGCCAGCGGATCGCAACCTCGGCGCCGCCGGATGCCGCATTCTCCACCGCCAGGCCGGCACCGGTGCGGGCCAGCAGGGTCTCGGCGATGAAGATACCGAGGCCCATCGACCCGCCGGGCCGGTCCCGGCCGGAAACATAGGGCTCGCCGATGCGGGCCAGAACCTCTGGCCGGAAGCCGGGACCGTCGTCGCGGACCAGGATCCAGGCCTCCGTCGCGTCCCATCCGACCGTAGCACGCACTTCGGAATCCGCGAACTGGAAGGCGTTCTGCAACAGGTTGCCGAGTGCGTGGCGCAGTTCCGGCCGTTCCGGCACGATCGGCTCGGCCGGTTCGTCCGGCCCGTCGCGCACGATCTCGAAGTCGATGTGGGCCGGCAGGTGCGGTGCCGCCGCCAGATCCACCAGCAGCGACAGCGCGATGCCGTCGAAGGGGGAGTTGCGTTCCGGCCGCTGCGCCAGCTCGGCCAGGATGTCGCGGCAGCGCGCCACTTGGCTTTCGAGCAGGTCGAGATCCTCGCGCCACGGCCCCTTGTCCGGCAGCTCGCGCGAGAGTTCGCGGGCGACGACGGCGATGGTGCCGAGCGGGGACCCCAGTTCGTGCGCCGCCGCCGCGGCCAACGCCCCCACCGCCGACAGTTGCTGCTCGCGCGCCAGCGCCATCTGGGTGGCGGCCAGCGCCTCGGTCAGGCGGCGGGCCTCGGCCGTGACCTGCCATGTGTAGGCGGCGATGAAGACGGTCGCCAGCGCCAGGGCGGCGGCCACCCCGAAGCGGTACATCGGCGGCAGTTCCAGGCCCGGCGGCGGCCAGGGCAGCGGCCAGCGGAAGAACACCAGCACGACGATGGCGAGCAGCGTGAAGAGGCACAGGCCGATCGTCGTCGGCCGCGACAGGATGGTCGCCGACACCGTGACCGGCGCCAGGATCAGCACCGCGAACGGGTTCTCCAGCCCGCCCGTCAGGAACAGCAGGCCGGAGAGCTGGAACACGTCGAAGGCGAGATAGGCCGCCGCGTCGCGATCGGTGAGGCGGGTCTGTGCCGGGCGCTGGAGGGTGGCGACGATGTTGACCGCGGCCGAGGCCCCGACCACCAGCAACGCCGTCGCCAGCGGCAGCGGGTAGCCCAGCGACACCTGGACGAAGACCAGCGTCGCCGCCTGGCCGATCACGGCCAGCCAGCGGATGGCGACCAGCGTGCGCAGGTTGACCCAGACGCGACCGTCGACGCGCGACCGGTCGCCGCCGATCCAAGCCGATAGCGACATCAGCCCCCCTTGCCCGATCCGCGCAGGACGGTTACGGGCGAAGGGCCATAGTCCACGCGGCCGATCACCGCGTAAAGCCCCGAGCCGAACGGCAGCCGGCTGGACAGGGTCACGCCGGACCGTCGACGCGGGCTTCGGCGAAAGTCGCCATGCCGGCATGGCAGGCGGCAGCCGCCTTGACGATGGCAATCGCCAGCGTGGCGCCAGAGCCTTCGCCCAGGCGCATGCCGAGGTCGAGGAGCGGTTCCTGCCCGAGACGGGCGAGCAGGCGGCGATGGCCGGGCTCGGCCGAGCAATGGCCGACCAGGCAGTGGTCGAGCGCGCGGGCGTCGGCCGCGAACAGGACCGCGGCGGCGGCCGTCGCGGCATAGCCATCGAGCAGCACCGGCACGCGGCCCAGGCGGGCAGCCAGGATGGCGCCCGCGATCGCCGCCAGCTCGTAGCCGCCAAGGCAGCGCAGCGTCTCGAACGGATCAGTCATAGCCGCGCGGTTGGCCGCGACCGCCGCCTCCACCGCCGCGGTCTTGGTTGCCAGCGCCGGCCCGGCGACGCCGGTGCCGGGGCCGACCCAGTCGGCCGCCGTGCCGCCGAAGAGCGCATGGGCCAGGGCGGCAGCCGCCGTCGTGTTGCCGATCCCCATCTCGCCCAGCGCCAGCAGGTCGATGCCCTGTTCGACGGCCATCATGCCGTAGGCCATGGCCCGCGCGCAGGCCTCCTCGCCCATCGCGGGACCCTGGGTGAAGTCGGCCGTCGGGTGCTCCAGGTCCAGCTCGTAGACGCGGAGATCGGCATCCATCGTCGTGCAGAGCTGGTTCACCGCCGCCCCGCCCGCGGCAAAGTTCGCCATCATCTGCTGGGTGACCGACGCGGGATAGGCCGACACCCCGCGCGCGGCCACGCCGTGATTGCCGGCGAAGACCACCGTGCGCGGCCGGCGGATGTCGGGCGGATGGCGGCCCTGCCAGGCGGCCAGCCATTCGGTGATCGTCTCCAGCCGGCCCAGCGCCCCCGCGGGCTTCGTCAGCAGGCGCTCGCGCGCGACGGCTTTCGCGCGCGCCGCTTCGTCGGGACCGGGCGACATGGCGAGGATGCGCCGCATCTCGTCGAGGGTGGCGATGGGTTGTGGCATGGCTACCTGAGGGGAATGGAGCCTTCGCATAGGACGCCGGTTGCGGCCGGTCAACCTTGTGGCGACCGGACCGGCGGCCACGGCCGGGCTGTGTCCGATACACGGCACGTTCTATAAACCAGGAGCCGTGCGCACAGACACTCCCGAGGATTTCCGCCCCGCCGCCTGGCTAGCCGACCTGCGGCGGGCCGGGCAGTTGCTGACCCGCATCCCCTTGCCGGGCGACACGGAGGCGCCGCCCCCCGGCGCGTTGGCCCGGGCACTGCGGGTGTTTCCGCTGGTGGGGGCGTTGCTGGGGCTCGGCTCCGGCCTGGTGCTGCTGGCGGCCCATCTCCTGGGCCTGCCGTCGCCGGCGGGCGCGCTGCTGGCGCTGGGGGCCGGCATGGTGCTGACGGGTGCCCTGCACGAGGACGGGCTGGCCGATACGGCCGACGGCTTCGGCGTGCGCCGGTCGGCTGCCGAGCGGCTGGCGATCATGCGCGACAGCCGCATCGGCACCTTCGGCGTGCTGGCGCTGGGCGTCGTGCTGGCGATCAAGGTGGGGGCCCTGGCGGCGATCGACCCCTGGCTTGCACCCGCCGCCCTGGCCGCGACCGGGGCGGCCTCGCGCGCCGTGTTCCCGGCCCTCGCCATCATCCTGCAGCCGGCCCGCCGCGACGGCCTGGGCGCCGGCATGGGTCGCCCGTCGGCAGCCACCCTGGCGATCGCCGTGGCGCTAGGCACGACGGCCATGCTGGCGACCGCGGGTCCCGCCCGCGGGGCCATGGCGCTGGGCGCGGGGGCGGCTGCGATGCTTGCCATGGCCTGGCTTGCACGCCGGCAGGTCGGGGGGTACACCGGCGACGTTCTGGGCGCGACGCAGCAGGTGACGGAGATGGTGATGCTTCTGACGATGGCGGCCGGCCGGCCATGAACACGAGCACGAACACGACGACGCGCTGGTGGTGGGTGCGGCACGCGCCCGTGCGGGTCAATGACGGCCGCATCTATGGCCAGACCGACCATCCCTGCGATTGCGGCGACGAGCCCCTGTTCACGGCGCTGGCCCGCCAGTTGCCGACCGACGCGGTATGGGTGACGAGCACCTTGCTGCGGACGATCCAGACCGCCGACGCCCTGCTCGCCGCCGGTGCGGTCGCGCCGGAGATCGCGCGCGAGCCGGCCTTCGTCGAGCAGTCCTTCGGCGACTGGCAGGGGCTGAAATATGCCGAGCTGCAGGAGACCCGCGGCGAATCCTGGCACCGCTTCTGGCTGGCGCCCGCGCACGAGGCGCCGCCCGGCGGCGAGAGCTTCGTCCACCTGATGGAGCGCGTCGCCCCGGCCATCGACCGGCTGACCGAAATCCATCGCGGCCGCGACATCGTGGCCGTGACCCATGGCGGCACCATCCGTGCGGCCATCGCGCACGCCCTGCAGTTGCCGCCGGAGACGGCGCTGGCCTTCTCGGTGGACAACGTCTCGCTGACCCGGCTGGAGCATGTCGACGGGCCGGGCCTCGGCCATGGCTGGCGCGTGGCCGGCGTCAACTACATGGCGGCCTGAGCGGGCGCGGCGACCATGCCCCGGCGCCCGCCACCCGGTATCCTGGGCTATGTCGCGCTGCCGCGCCTGACGCTGGTCATGGGCGGCGCGCGATCGGGCAAGAGCAGCCATGCCGAGGCCATGATCGAAGAAGCGGCGGCGGCCGGGCTCTACATCGCCACCGCGACGGCGGGCGACGGCGAGATGGCCGAGCGGATCCGCCTGCACCGCGAGCGCCGCGGCCCGTTCTGGACCACGGTCGAAGAACCGCTGCACCTCGCCCACGCGATCGAGACCCACGGCCGGCCCGGCCAGCCGATCCTGGTCGACTGCCTGACCCTTTGGCTGTCCAACCTGATGATGGAAGGGCGGTCGGTCGAGGCCGAGGCCCGTCGCCTGCTGGCGACGATCGACGAGGCGGCGGCACCCGTGGTGCTGGTCGCCAACGAGGTGGGCCAGGGCATCGTGCCCGACAACGCGCTGGCGCGCGCCTTCCGCGACCATGCCGGCCGGCTCAACCAGCAGGTGGCGGCGGCGGCAGACCGCGTGGTGGTAATGATGGCCGGGCTGCCGATGGTGCTGAAAGACGAGGACGCCGAGCGTCCGAACTGACGGGGGGCCGCTGCCCCGTCAGCCGGACCCGGCATGGGCCAGCAACGGCACGCTGGCCGGTGCCTGCCAGCGCAGCCCGTCGACCGCCCCGCAACTCGGACATACCGCCGACCATACCGGCGCCACGCTGCCGCAGGACGTGCAGGTCCAGGCTTCCGCCGCCGGCGCCTCGGCCGCCAGCCGCAGCCATTTCTGGGTGGCCGCCGCGTCGGCGGTCTCCCCCTCCTCGACCTCGGCCATCAGGGCGTAGGCGCGCGCGCTCGGTCGTTCGGCGATCGCCGCCCCGAGTTTCTGCCGCGCCTCGCCCCAGAGGCCGGCGCGCAAGGCTGCGGTTGCCTGGGCGATCCGGCTTTCGATGTGATCGGGCAGGCCGGCCACCAGCCGGTCGACCCGCTGGGCCGCGGCCACGGGATCGGCCGACGGGGCCAGATCGCCATAGGCGGCGGCCAATTCCGGATGGGGGCCGAGCGGCCAGGCCTTCTCGGCGACGCGCTCGCCCTTGCGCACCCGGTCGGTGGCGCCCAGCAGGCGGACATAGGCGGCAGCCGCAGGCGCGAACGCCCGGTCCTCGTCATGGGCGCGCGCGGCCAGGTCCGCCGCATCGTGGCGTCGACCATCGGCCTCGGCCGCGCGCGACTGCTCCAGCAGCACGGTCGCGCGGCGGTGGCGGGCGACCGGGGCGGGCAGCAGGTTGCGTCGCTGCGCTTCCGCCAGCGTCGCCTCCGCGCCGCGCCACTGACCGGCCCGGCTTTCGAGCTCGAACAGGGTGGTCAGGACCCAGGGGGTCTCTGGCCGAAGGCGACGAGCACGGCGCGCCAGCTCCAGGGCGGCATCCGCGTCGCCCGTGCGCGTTGCCTGCATCAGCAGCCCGCGCAGGCCGAGGAACTCGGTCTCCTTGCGGTCCAGCATGGCGCTGAAGTAGCGCCGGGCGGCCGCCTCGTCGCCGTTGAGCTGAGCTGCCTGCGCCGACAGCAGCATGGTCAATGGCGGCTCGTCGAGCAACACGTCGGCCCGCCGGGCGTGGCGGGCGGCCTCGTCCGGATCGCCGGCTGCAACCGCGACCATGCCCAGCGTCAGCGCCTGGTAGCCGCGACGGCGGCGGCGTTCGTGCAGCCAGCGGCGCCACTGCCGCGGCACCCGCACGAGCCAGCCGAGGAAACGCAGACCGAGCGCGAAGAAGAGCGCGGTCGCCGCCGTAACGATAAGCAGGATGGCGACCGAGGTATCGACCCGCCAGCCCTGCCAGACGATGGAGATGCGGCCGGGCCGGTCGGCGATCCAGACCGCGCCGGCAACGACCAGGGCGGCAAGTGCGACGAAGAGCAGGAGGCGCCGCATGGGATCAGCGATCCCGGCCGAGGATGGCGGCGACCCGGCGGGAAACCCGCGTCGTCGCCGCGTCGACCGCGCGGCGCGCTTCCGCCGCCGCCAGCCAGTCGGGCGCCGCCCGGGCGACCGCCTCGCGGATCGGTGCCAGCGCCTCCAGGGCCGCGGCCACGTCGCGCGCGGCCAGCGCCTTCTCGGCCGCCGCCACATGCGCGTCGGGCGTGCCCGCCACCGGCGCCTCGACCCGGCGGACCGTCAGCACGGAAGCCATGCGCTCGACCGTGCGGTCGACCCAGTCGCCATCGGGCGCACGGCGCGCCGCCTGGACGATATCGGCCGACAGCAGGTCGAAGCGGCGGGCGAGTGCGCCCGCATCGGCGACGCCCTTCTCGGCATGGGGGGCCAGGCTTTCGACCGCTTCCTTGGCGGCCGGGTCTTCCGCCAGGGCGGCGCGGGCGGTTTCCAGCTCGCTCGCGAAAGACCCGCCGCGCTCGGCCGCGGCCCGCAATGCGGTTGCCGCGACCAGGGCGCGTTCGCCGATGCGGTCGCGCAGGCGATTGTCGCGCATCGCCGTCTCCGTCTCCGCCAGCCGGCGGGTGAGCGCATCGACCATGCCGAGCAGGCGCTGGATCTCGGCCGAAAGCGCGGGGTCGGCGGCCGGCCGCTCAGCCAGGCGGGCGATGTCGGCCTGGAGCCGGCGGATGGCATCGGACAGGGGCGCGGTATCGGGCGGCGGCCGACGCTCCAGGGCCGCCATCCTGGCCTCGATCGGACCGAAGTCGACGGCAGCCGCGACCGGACGCGGCTCGCTCCAGAACCAGCCGCGCCAGAGGGGGGCCGACAGCGCGATCAGGATCGCCACCAGGGCGGCCACGCCGATCGTGGCACCGAGGCTCAGGACCGGAGCAGGCGGCGAATCGCCGATTGCCCGCGCGGTCGGAGTCGCAGGCGGCGCAGGCGGGACTGTCGATCCACCCTTCATCGATTCACCCGACGCCGACCCGTGCCGGGGCGCGGTTCCGATATCGACGGCAGGCCCGGTCGCATTCGGCTCGCTCATTATCGGTTCCTCGTTGCTCGGCCGGTCCGCTTCGACCAGGCGGAGGAGCGACGGCTGGTTGGCCTCGTCCGCAACCCGGACCGCGCGCCAGGGCAAGGTCGCTGCCGCGGCCACGGCCGGGCTCAGGCAGTAGGCGACCGGCAGGCGTATGTCGGACGGCGACCCCGCCAGACCGGCGGACGTCACCAGCTCGGCGAAGCGCGCGGCCGTGCGGGGCGAGAACAACAGAACCCCGTCGAGCGTTCCCGCCCGCAAGGCATCGCGTGCTGCAGCCGGCAGCCCGTCCACCGCTTCCGCCTTGTAGAGCACGACCCGGCGGAGCTGGAATCCCGCCTTCTCCAATGCGCCCGGCAGGTCGCCGGCGACGTCGGCGCCGGCGGGATGCACGAGCGGCTCCGCGCCGGGTTCCAACCGGGCCGCCACCAGCAGGGCCAGCGCCGCGCCATCGCCGTCCGCGCCCTCCACCGCGGCAAAGCCGGCATCCCTGGCCGCGGCCGCGGTCGCGGGGCCAACGGCGAAGACCGGCAGGTCGCGCCTGGCGCTGAGGCGGGCAAAGGCGGCCACGGCCTGGGCGCTGGTGAACAGCAGCGCCCGTGCGCCGTCCAGGCCCTGCTGCAGATCGGCCGCGGCTTCCGGCACCGGCTCGATCCGCAGGACGGGTGCCACGACCGAGAGGATGCCGGCGGCGGCCAGCTCGGCCGCCAGCGCCCGCGACTCGGCTTCCGGCCGGGTCAGGAGAACGCGCATCACGTGGCGAGAAAGGGTGCGCGGGAGCGCAACTCGTCGCCGGCCTCGCTGCCGATGCGCACGGCATCCGCGGCTGGGCCGGTCCAGGTGCCGGAGACCAGGCGGACCCCGTCCGGCGTTGCGACCATGCCGCGCAGGCGGATCTCGCCGTCGCCTTCCAGCTCGGCCAGGGCCGCGATCGGCGTGCGGCAGGAACCGTCCAGCATCGCCAGCAGGGCCCGTTCGGCCGCCACGGCGGTCAATGTGGCGGGATCGCTGATCCGGGCCAGGAGGAGAGCCATCCGCTCGTCGCCGGCCCGCCGCTCGATGCCGATGGCGCCCTGGGCCACGGCTGGCAGCATCGTCTCCGGCTCCAGCACGGCGGTGGCGACCGCGATCTTGCCGAGGCGGATCAGGCCGGCCAGGGCCAGCAGCGTCGCGACGGCGTTGCCAGCCTCTAGCTTGGCCAGCCGCGTATCGACGTTACCGCGGAAGGGGATGACGCGCAGGTCCGGGCGCAGATGGAGGAGCTGGGCCTGACGGCGCAGCGAGGCGGTGCCTACTACCGCACCGCGGGGCAGCTTCTCCAGGCCGCCCCGCGACAGCGCCACCAGCGCGTCGCGCGGGTCGGCGCGGGGCAGCATGCCGTCGATCACCAGCCCGTCCGGCAGGACCGTCGGCACGTCCTTCATGGAATGCACGGCCAGATCGAGCGTGCCGGCCAGCAGACCGTCCTCGATCTCCTTGGTGAACAGGCCCTTGCCGCCGATCTCGGCCAGGGTGCGGTCCTGCACGCGATCGCCGGTGGTGCGGATGACGACGATCTCGATTGCCTCTGGCGCGGCCAGGCTTGGATCGGCCGCCGCCAGCGCGGCCTTCACCGCGTGGGCCTGCCGGAGGGCGAGCGGGCTGCCGCGGGTGCCGATGCGAAGGGAACTCATGCCGTCCGGTTTAAGCGTCCAGGGCGGGGTTGAAAAGCCGTCCATGGTGCCGCATGTCGAGACGGCCTGCCCGGCTGCGCCCGCCGCCTGCCCCAACGAGAGGCCCCAGACGATGATCGAGCTCTACACCTGGCCGACGCCGAACGGCCAAAAGGTCCATATCATGCTGGAGGAGACGGGGCTTCCCTACACCGTCCACCCCATCAACATCGGCACCGGCGAGCAGTTCCAGGCCGACTTTTTGAAGATCAGCCCGAACAACAAGATGCCCGCGATCGTCGACACCGACGGCCCGGAGGGGCAGCCGATCTCGATCTTCGAATCCGGCGCCATCCTGATGTATCTGGGCGAGAAGACGGGGCAGTTCTATCCGCAGGCGCCCCGCGCGCGCTGGACGGTGAACCAGTGGCTGATGTTCCAGATGGCCAGCGTCGGGCCGATGTTCGGCCAGCGCGGGCACTTCCGCAACTATGCGCCCGAGACGATCCCCTACGCCGTCGACCGCTATTCCAATGAGGCCAGGCGCATCTGCGGTGTGATGGACCGTCGCCTGGGCGAGACCGCCTATCTGGCCGGCGCGGACTACACGATCGCCGACATGGCCTGCTATCCCTGGCTGGCGTCCTACAAGGCGGGCGAGGGCGCGGTGGCGGAGTTCGCCAACCTCGGCCGCTGGATGGATGCGATCGCCGCCCGCCCGGCGACCGAGCGCGGCATGAAGATCCTGACCGACCGCCGCCGCCAGGGACCGATCGACGAGAAGCAGCGCGCGATCCTGTTCGGCCAGGAGCAATACGCGCGGCGATAGCCCGACCGACTGATGCCCCCGGCCGTCATGCGGCCGGGCGGCGTTCAGGCGGCGTCGCGCGCCCGGTACCAGTAGCGGTGGCTTTCCCGGAAGCCGAGGCCGGCATAGAGCGCGCGGGCCGGCGCATTGCCGGCGACCACCTGGAGATAGGCCGTCTCCGCCCCCTGCGCCCGGCCCCAGGCCAGCAGGGACCGCGTCATCGCCAGCCCCAGGCCGCCGCGCCGGCGGGCGGGGTCGACCGCGATCTCGAAGAGGCCGACCAGCCCATCCTCCACCACCGCCAGGCCGCAGGCGGCCGGCATGCCGTCGCGCAGCAGGAGGCCGAAGCAGGCCGAAGGCACCATCCGCTCCAGCATTGCCTGCAAGGTCGGCCGCGTCTCGGCCGGTTCCTGCTGCAGGATGCTGGCCGGCTCCACCCACTCGCCTGCCGCCGCGAGGACGCGGAAATCCGGATCCGCCTCGATCGCGATGCCGGCCATATCGGCCGTCTCGACCACGGTCTCGTCGATCCGGCGGTAGCCGCTTCCGTCCAGCAGCCCGTCCAGCCCGGCCGGTGCCAGGGGCGACAGCCGGAAGATCGACCGCTGGCCCGCGGCCGCATAGCGCCGCTCGACGGCCGCCACCCGGTCTGGCAGATCGTCGTCGCCGCCATGGATCGGGTTGGCGGAGTTGGCGCGCTTGGTAAAGCCATCGGCAAAGCGCAGCAGCCAGCCGTCCACCAGTGCCACGCGCAGTGCTGGCCAGGCGTTGAGGCCGGCCTCTTCCAGCCGACGTACAGAGATTGCCGGCATCAGTAGGTCATGCAGGCCGCATTGAGGATGCCCGCCGTCACCGCGATCGCCGCCAGGACGGTGCCATGGGCGGTGTCGCCTGCCTCGATCTTGGCGCTGAGGCCGGGCTTCAGGACACGGGCCACCAGATAGGCGCCGATCTGCACCACCAGCACGACCAGGGCCCAGATTGCCATGTCGATCAGGTTCTGGCTCTGGATGATGACGCTGGCGAAGGGAATGGCGAAGCCGATCGCCGCGCCCGAGAGGCTGATCGCGGCGGCATTGTTGCCGGTGCGGATCAGCGCCCATTCGCGGTGCGGCGTGACCAGCGTGTAAAGGAACAGAAACAGCGCCGTCAGCGCCACGGACGAGCCGAAATAGGCGAGAAAGTTCGGCAGCGTTTCCAGGTAGTTCGTCTTCATGACCAGCATCGTGCGCCCCCCTTCGGCGATCGTTCGGATGATCCGCTCAAGTGAAGTAGTGGGGCACGAACCGGCTGCCGTCGCGCGTGATCGGGCCGTCATCCTCACGGATGCCGATGCCGGCCGATTGCGAGGCGACGACCCAGGACCCGATCACCGGATAGCCGCCATCGGTCTTCGGCAGCGGATGCAAGGCCTGGTAGACGAAACCCTCCGCGCCGTAGGGGCCATCGGAGGATTCGGCCCCGACGATCTCCACGTTGGCCCCCTCGCGGCCGAGGATCGGCTTGCGCACCTTGGGGCCGGCGATGTCGGCGGCCTCGAACGAGGCCTGCAGCAGGTTGGGGTGGCCGGGCGCCATCTCCCACAGCAGCGGCAGCATCGCCTTGTTCGACAGCACCATCTTCCAGGCCGGCTCGATCATCTCCACCCGCGACGGGCCGACATTGCGCCCGAACTCCTCGGTCAGCAGCCATTCCCAAGGGTAGAGCTTGAAGAGGGTGCGGATCGGCTGGTCGTCCATGTCGACGAAGCCCAGCCCACCCCAGCCGATCTCGTCGATGTAGAGGAAGGCGGTGTCGAGTCCCGCCTGGGTCGCCGTATCGCGCAGGTACTCGACCGTGCCGAAATCCTCGGCATGGTCGCGCACGCAGGTGAAGTGGACGGGGTTGCGCAGCCCGAACTTGCCCCAGGCGTCGATCAGCCGGTCATGGATCGAGTTGAACTGGTCCGACCCTTTCTTAACCGTCTCCATCCATTCCCATTGGACGACGGCCGCCTCGAACAGCGCGGTCGGCGTATCGGCGTTGTATTCGAGCATCTTGGGCGGCCCCAGGCCGTCCCACGAGAGGTCGAAGCGGCCGATGAGGTTCTTGTCGCCGCGCTTCCAGCTGGCCTCGACCAGGCCGGCAGCCTCGTCCGACAGCCGCAGCCGGTGATAGTCGCCACTCGTCACCACGCGGTCGACCAGTGCCAGGCACATCTGCTCCAGCTCGTTGGTCGCTTCCTCGATGCCGTCGACCGCCTCTGCGGTCAGGGCATAGCAGGCCGTCTCGTCCCAGTAAGGGACGCCGTCGGAGGTGTGGAAGGCAAAGCCGATCTCCTCCGCGCGCCGACGCCAGTCGACGCGCGGAACGAGCCGTTCCCGGCGCAGCGCGCTCATCACCGGCTCAGGAGCCGGAGCCGGACGACATCCGCGTGGCGGTCGAGCCGAAGCCGCTGCGCTGGGTGGAGGCGCCCGGCGCCGAGGCGACGGAGCCGCCGCTCGACGGATTCCAGTTGCCGATGCTGCGGCCGGCGCCGGCACTGCCGCCGGCATAGGCCGTGTTCTTCGCGTCGCGATAGACGGGCTGCGGCTGCTGGCCCATGCGGCTCATCATCTGGCCGCCGAGATAGCCCAGCATGAGCGGCATGAAGAAGCCGCTGCCGCCCGATTGCGCGGTCTGCTGCGGGGCGGCCGCCCCGGCGGCCGGCGTGCCGGTGGCAGGCGTGGTTGCCCCCGCGGTCGGACCCTGTATCGCTTCGGGCGTGCCGCAATTGCCGACGCCGAACTGCGCCTCGCACTGCTCCTTGTTGGCGAACTTGGGCGCCGACTTGACGTGCTCCTGCTTGGCGGCGGCGAACTGGCTTTCGCAGCTCGCCGCATCCAGTACCTTGCGGCACTCGGAGGCATCGCGGAAGAACTGCCCCTCGCTCGCGACCGGGGTGTCGTCGCAGCCGGCCAACCCGACCAGACCGACCGTGCCGAGCAGCGCCAACCGAATGGAACGCGAACGCTTCATGACTTGCTTCTCCCTGTCCTGGCCCTTCGGTCGCGCCTTTGGCGCAGGCCTTTTGGTTGCGCCTTCAGCGCAGGGTCTTGAACGATTCCGTGGCGGCGACCAGTTGCGCGCGGACACCCGGTTCCATCGCCGAATGCCCGGCATCGGGAACCACGATGTAGCGCGCCTCCGGCCATGCCCGGTGCAGCTCGTCGGCCGTCACGATCGGGCACACCATGTCATAGCGGCCCTGCACGATGACGGCCGGCAGGTGCCGAATGCGATCGATCTTGCCGATCAGATCGTCCTCGGCCGCGTATACATGGTGCGTGAAGTAGTGCGCTTCTATACGCGCCAGGCCCAGCGCCTTGCGATCTTCGCCAAAAGTAGCCACCGTCTCGGGGCTGGGCAGCAAGGTCGAGCAGGCGCCCTCATAAATGCTCCAGGTCCGCGCCGCCGGCATGTGCACGGCCGGGTCGGGGTCGGTCAGACGGCGGTAGTAGGCACCCAGCAGGTCGCCGCGCTCGGCCGCCGGAACGCCCTCGACGAACTTGCGCCACGCCTCGGGATAGACCGTGCGCATGCCGTAGAGGAACCAGTCGATCTCGCTGCGCCGGCAGAGGAAGATGCCGCGCAGGACCAGCCCCAGGACGCGGTCGGGATGGGCTGCGGCATAGGCCAGCGCCAGGGTCGAGCCCCAGGAGCCGCCGAACACCACCCACTTGTCGATCCCGCGATGCACGCGGAGTCGCTCCATGTCGGCGACGAGCGCCGCGGTCGAGTTGCCGTCCAGCTCGGCCAGCGGCGTCGAGCGGCCCGAGCCGCGCTGGTCGAACACGACGATGCGGTAGTGCGAGGGGTCGAAGAAGCGCCGATGGGTGGGCGTGGCGCCGGCCCCCGGCCCGCCATGGACGAAGACCACGGGCACGCCGTCGGCGCGGCCGCTTTCTTCCCAGTACATCGTGTGCGGGGCCTCGAGGGCGAGCATCCCCGTGGCGTAGGGCGCGATCTCCGGAAAGAGATCGGCGCGCGCGATTCCGGTGTCGGCGTTGGACATGCCTAGTCTATTAGCGCAAGCGGTGGCCCGATGTCCAAGCGTCCGGCCTATTTCGATGCCTGTTCATGCACCGCCAGGATTCGGGCGAGACTGCGCAGTACCGGCTTCTCGATCAGCTTGCCTTCGAAGACGAGCAGGCCGCCGTCGCTCGCGGCGAACGCATCCAGGACCCGGCGCGCATGGGCGACGGTGGCCGCATCCGGCGTGAAGGTGGCGTTGATGTCGGCAATCTGTTTGGGGTGGATGGCGCCCTTGCCGGTGAAACCCAGCTCGGCCGAAAGCGTCGCCTCGCGCAGCATGCCCTCGGAGTCCTGGAGATCGAGATAGGGCACGTCGATGACGTCGAGCCCCGCTGCGGCGGCGGCATGGACGATGCGGGAGCGGGCATAGAGCAGCGCCATCCAGGTCGAGCGGCAGCGCAGATCCGCCGCCATGTCGACGCCACCGAAGAAGAGGGCCTCGATCCGATGGCTGGCCTGGGCCACCGCGTATGCCGCCTCCAGGCCTTCGTTCGTCTCGATGATGACGTGCAGGCGGGTGGGCAGCCGGTATTCGTCCAGGAGGTCGGAGAGGTTGCGGACCTCCTCCGGCCCCTTGACCTTGGGCAGCATGACGGCCTCGACCGGGGAGGCACTGGCCAGCAACGCCTGCACGTCGGCCATGCCGTCGGTCGTGCGCAGGCAGTTCAGGCGGATGATGCGCTCGACCCGTGCCGGGCCCTCGGCCGACGGCAGGTGGGCAAAGGCCTGCTCGCGGGCGGCCGCCTTGTCCTTTGGCGCGATGGCGTCCTCGAGATCGACGCAGACAATGTCGGCGCCGCTGCGCAGCGCCTTGGGAAACATGTCCGGGCGGGTCCCCGGTGCGAAGATGAAGCTGCGGCGGGTGCGGATGGCGCGGTCGACGACGTCCAAGGAGGCTCTCCGGTTCGGGCGGGACCGGCCATCCTAGCTTGGATCGCGTCTATGCCTCGACGAACAGTTCGTCCGGGGCCGAGACCCGGGCACGCATGGCAACGCGCAGCTTCGACATCGCCCGGTTCTCGAGCTGGCGCACCCGCTCCTTGGACACGCCCAGCGAGCGGCCGAGATCTTCCAGCGTTGCCCCCTCGTCGACGAGCCGGCGCTCGCAGATGATGCGGCGTTCGCGCGGGGAAAGTTCGTCCAGCGCCTCGGCCAGCCAGCGTGAGCGGGATGCCGTGTCTCGCATGCCAATCACCACCTGCTCGGGGTCCGGCCGCGGATCGGATAGGAAGTCCTGCCAGGACTGCTCGCCCGTCTCGCCCGCCGGCGCGCTCAGCGACTGGTCGGCGGCCGACAGCCGCATCTCCATCACCTGGACGTCGTTGATGGACACCTTCAGCGCCTCGGCGATGCGGCGGCTGGTCTCGCCCGACATGCCGTTCAGCTCGGTATCGGCGATACGCGCCCGCAGGCGGCGCAGGTTGAAGAAGAGGGATTTCTGGGCGGCCGTCGTGCCCGTGCGGACGATGGACCAGTTGCGCAGGACGAAATCCTGCATGGCCGAGCGGATCCACCAGGCGGCATAGGTCGAGAAACGGACCTCGCGCCCGCTGTCGAACCGCTCGGAGGCCTGCATCAGGCCGACATTGCCTTCCTGGATCAGGTCGCCCATCGGCAGGCCGTAGTGGCGGAAACGGCCGGCCATGCTGATCACCAGCCGGGTGTAGGCGGTCACCAGCTCGTGCAGCGCGCGATCGTTGCGCTCGTCGCGCCAGCGCCGCGCCAAGTCGGATTCATGATCCCGGCTGAGAATCGGCGCCCGCATCGCCGTGCGGATGAATGATGCGTTGGCACGCTGCGTTTCGGCATCGTCGAGATGGGCCATCGATCGTCCTCCGCAATCCTTTACGCGGAGGGCGGTCCACCGGATCAACGTCCCGTTGGCCGCATCGTTCCGGCCGCCCGGGTGACGGTGGACCGCCCACCACGCAAACCCGTGGGCGAAACCATCGTCATCCTGGGACGAACCGGCCGATTCCCGTGATCAATCCGCCATCACGATCCCGTGACGCGGTGCAGCATGTCTATTCCGCTGCGGCTGCCACCGGGGCGCCGGTTTCCACCGGCACGCGCGCCTCACCCGCAAGGACATCGAGCACATCGGCCAGCGCCATCGTCTCCTGGTCGGGGCGGCCGAGCCGGCGGATGGAGACGGTCCGTTCCTCGGCCTCGCGCTTCCCGACCACGACCATGACCGGCACCTTGGCCAGGCTGTGCTCGCGGACCTTGTAGTTGATCTTCTCGTTGCGCCGGTCGAGCTCCACCTGCAGGCCGCGGCCGCGCAGCAGGCCCGCCACTTCCTGGGCGTAGTCGTCGGCGTCCGAGACGATGGTCGCGACGGCCACCTGGGTCGGGGCGAGCCACAGCGGCAGGCGGCCGGCATAATGCTCGATCAGGATGCCGATGAAGCGCTCGAACGAGCCGAAGATCGCCCGGTGCAGCATCACCGGATGGTGCTTCTGCCCGTCCTCGCCGACATAGAAGGCGCCCAGCCGCTCGGGCAGCACGAGGTCGACCTGGAGCGTGCCGCACTGCCAGTCGCGGCCGATGGTGTCGCGCAGGGTGAATTCGAGCTTCGGGCCATAGAAGGCGCCTTCGCCCGGGTTCAGCACATAGGCCAGGCCCGAGGCGTCGCAGGCCGCCTTCAGCGCCGATTCGGCCTTGTCCCACACCGCGTCGGCGCCGTGCCGCTGCGGCGGCCGGTCGGCCAGCTTCACGAACACGTCGGTAAAGCCGAGGTCGCGATAGACGCCGAGCAGCAGGCTGCAGAAGGCCGTGCTCTCGGAGATGATCTGGTCCTCGGTGCAGAAGATGTGGGCGTCGTCCTGCACGAAGTTGCGCACCCGCATGATGCCGTGCAGCGCCCCGCCCGGCTCGAAGCGGTGGCAGGAGCCGAACTCGGCCATGCGCATCGGCAGGTCGCGGTAGCTCTTCAGGCCCTGATTGTAGATCTGGACATGGCAGGGGCAGTTCATCGGCTTCAGCGCGAAGATCCGTTCCTTCGGATTCTCGGCATAGGCGCGCACACCCTCCTCGTTCTCGGAGATGTACATGTTCTGCCGGAACTTCTCCCAGTGGCCGGACGCCTCCCACAGCTTGCGGTCGACCAGCTGGGGCGTCTTCACCTCGACATAGCCGGCGGCATCCAGCCGTTCGCGCAGCCAGGCCTCCAGCTTGCGATAGAGGCGCCAGCCCTTGGGATGCCAGAAGACCATGCCGGCCGCCTCTTCCTGCTGGTGGAAGAGGCCCATTTCTCGGCCCAGGCGGCGGTGGTCGCGCTTCTCGGCCTCTTCGAGCTGGGTGAGGTAGGCCTTCAGCTCCTTGTCGCTGGCCCAGGCGGTGCCGTAGACACGCTGGAGTTGGGCATTGCGATGGTCGCCGCGCCAATAGGCGCCAGCCAGCTTCATCAGCTTGAACGCCTTGCCCAGGCGCCCCGTCGAGGGCAAGTGCGGGCCCCGGCAGAGGTCGAGGAACGCGCCCTGGCGATAGAGCGTGATGACGTCGTCGGCCGGCAGATCGGCGATGATCTCGGCCTTGTACTTCTCGCCTATCGACAGGAAGTAGGCGACCGCGTCGTCGCGGTTCCAGACCTCGCGGTGGATCGCCTCGTCGCGGTCGACGATCTCGCGCATGCGCTCCTCCATCCGCGCCAAGTCATCCGGCGTGAAGGGGGTCTCGCGATAGAAGTCGTAGTAGAAGCCGTTTTCGATCGACGGCCCGATCGTCACCTGGACGTCGGGGTAGAGCTCCTTGGCGGCCTCGGCCAGCGCGTGGGCGGCATCGTGGCGCAGCAACTCCAGCCCATCGGGCTGGTCGCGCGTGACGATGGCGACGGTGGCGTCGGTATCGATGGTGCGGGTGAGGTCCATGAGCGCGCCGTCGACGCGCATGGCGACGGCGGCCTTGGCGAGGCCCTTGCCGATGCTCTCCGCGAGCGCCAGTCCCGTCGGCGGCGCATCGAACGCGCGCACCGATCCATCGGGAAGCGAAATCTGCACCATCACTCTCTACTCCTGCGCCGGCCGTTGTCGGAGCCCGGCGGCCGGGCGGCCCTACACGCGCATTGTGTCGGGCAGGCCCTTGGCCGGGGCGTCTTCGGGCCGGTGGCCCTGGATGTCGTCGAGCGCCGCCACCACCGCATCGAACGCGAGAAGAATCGACCCGTGGCGCGACTTGAATCGCTGCGCCGGGGCGAGGGCGGCCAGCTCGGCCCACTCGCCCGCGGGCGGCGATGCGCCCTCCTTTAGCATCGCCCTGAGCGTCTTGGCCACCGCCCGCATGTCGCCGGCCGGCTGGCCGACCACATGCCGGGCCATGATGGAGGCCGATGCCTGGCCCAGCGTGCAGGCCCGCACGGTCTGGCCGAAGTCGACGATCCGGTCGCCGTCCATGGCGAGGTCGACGGTGACCCGGCTGCCGCACAGCGGGCTGGTCATCGTCACGGTCGCCGCAGGCGCCGCCAGCCGCTGCGTCCGCGGAATGTCGGCCGCCAGTGCCTTGACCTGGTCGCTGTACAGGGATTCGACGCTGCTTGCCGTCATCGGGGATGTGTCCGCATCAGGTGCCTGGGCTTTAAGTGGCCCCGGCTGGCGGCGGGGTCAATTCTCTTGGCTGGAACCGCTTAGCCCAGGGTCGCGTTCGCTTTCCATGACGACAAGCACGAAACCCGCCCCGCAGCCCGCCGCCGAGCGGCCGGCCACTCCCCCCAAGCCAGCCGAGGACGTTCCAGGCCACGACCATACGGTCCCCGACGAGGACGACCATCGCCAGATCAGCCGCAACGACCTGGAAAAGGGCCGCCCCAAGAACACCGGCCGCGAGGGCGCCTGACGCCCATCCGTACGGATAGGGTCAACCTGGATAGGGATGATGGTCCAGCCAGTGCCGGGCGATGTCGGCGCGCCGGCAGACCCATACGCCCGCATGGCGCCCGACATGGTCGAGGAAGCGCATCAGCCCGGCCGCCCGCGCCGGATGGCCGATCAGCCGCTGGTGCAACCCGACCGACATCATCTTCGGGCTGGTCGCGCCCTCGGCGTACAGAACGTCGAAGGCATCCCGCAGGTAGGTGAAGAAGTCCTCACCCGTTCCGAACACGCCGCGGCCGAACTTGGCGTCGTTGTTCGACAGCGTATAGGGGACGATCAGGTGCGGCTTGCCCTGGACCCTCGTCCAGTAGGGCAGGTCGTCGTTGTAGGCATCGGAGTCGTAGAGAAAGCCCCCCTCCTCGACCAGCAGCCGGCGGGTGTTCACGCTGGGCGAATAGCGGCAGTACCAGCCGATCGGACGCTCCCCCACCGTTTGCTTCAGGGAGGCCACGGCGCGGCGGATATGGTCGCGCTCCTCGTCTTCCGACAGCTCGAAATGCTTGACCCAGCGCCAACCATGGCAGCACACGTCCCACCCGGCGTCGCGGATGGCGGCGGCCGCCGGCGGATGGCGCTCGAGCGCCAGCGCGCAGCCGAACACCGTCAGCGGCAGGCCGCGCTCCTGCAGGATGCGCCGCACCCGCCAGAAGCCGACACGGCTGCCATACTCGAACATGCTCTCGCCGGCGAGATCGCGGCCCTTCAGGGGCGCAGTCTGGCTCGCCCCTTCGGTCAGCGCCGTTTCGGTGTAGCCGTCCCCGTCGTCGATCGAATATTCCGAACCCTCCTCGAAATTGAGCACGAAGTTGAGCGCGATCCGGGCGCCGCCCGGCCATTTCGGATCGGGCGGGCTGGCGCCATAGCCGATCAGATCGCGATTGCTCGTCTCAACCATCCGGGGCTCCTGTCGGTCATTTCCAGGGAAGATAGCCGAGCCCGGTCAGCCACAGCAGGGCCAGGGCCATCGATGCGATCGTCATAGGCACCCCGCAGGCGGCATGGGTGCGGAAGGTCAGGCGCACTCCGACGGCAGCCGCACGCTCGGCCACGATGATGTTGGCGAGGCTGCCCACCAGGAGCAGGTTGCCGGCCAGCGTCGACAGCAGCGCCAGGGAATAGAGCAGGCCCGGCCCGGCGTCGGGAACGATCTTCAGGAACAGCATGACCGCGGGGACATTGCCGACCGTATTGCTGCCGGCCAGTGCCAGCGTCGTCAGCACAGCCGGATCGGCCACCGGCAGGCCATGGCCGGCCAGCCAGGCGAGCCCGGCGGCCGGCAGCCCCGTCTGGCTGAAGGCGGCGGTGACGACGAAGAGGCCGGCGAACAGCACCAGCAGCGACCAGTCGACGAGGCCCAGGATGGCGCGCGTCGCCAGGTTGCGCGACAGCAGCATCAGCCCGCCGATGATGAGGACCGATTCGGCCTGCGGCAGCGGGCTGGCGAAGAGCGCCAGCAGGGCCAGCGTCGCCAGCCCCGCCCAGGCCAGTTCCAGCCGGTCGACGCGGGGCGTGGGAAGCCCGCCCTGGACCGGGGCCGACCATCGCCCGCGCCAGACCAGCAGCACGGTGACATGAACCACCACCAGCGACAGCACGGCCGGCGGGCCGCAGGCCAGCAGGAAGTCGAAGAAGTCGAGCCGCCCGGTCTGGCCGATCAGGATGTTCTGCGGGTTGCCGATCATGGTGGCGGCCGAGCCGGCATTGGCCGCCCCCGCCAGCGCGATCAGGAACGGGCGCGGGTCAAGCCCGCGCGCACCCAGGCCCAGGCACAGCAGCGGCGTCATCGCGAAGACCACGACGTCGTTCGACAGCACGGCCGACAGCAGGCCGGTGACCGCGACGGTGAGGGCGAGCAATGCCACCGGGCCGGCGCGCGCGGCTGCGATGCGGGCGACGCACCAGTCGTAGAAGCCGCTCTCGGCGAAGCGCGCCGACAGGATCATCAGCCCGAACAGCACGAAGAGGGTCGGGAAATCGATCGCTTCCAGGGCTGCGGCCGGCGTCACCGCGCCGGCCAGGCCCAGGCCCATCCCGCCGATGAGGGCGATGCCGGTGCGATCGAGGCCAAGGCCGGGCCAGCGCCCGAGCGCCATCCCGGCATAGACCGCGACGAAGACGATGACGACGAGCAGGGTCAAGGGAGGAGCGATCGCCTGGGGGACGCGGGGATGGCAGCCATCCTATCATCAGGCCGATGAGCGAATCGCCTGCCGCGTTGCTGCTCGCGCACGAACCCTGGATTCGGATCGGCGTCTTTGCGGTCGTGCTGGCAGCGGCTGTGGCGGCGGAGGCGTTATGGCCCCGCCGCCGCCGAATCCTGCCGCGCTCGCGGCGCTGGCCCGGCAACCTCGGGATCGTCATGGTCGACACGATCCTGGTGCGGCTGGCCTTCCCGGTCGCCGCCGTCGGTGTCGCCCTGCTGGCGGAGCGCCACGGCTTCGGGCTGTTGAACCTGCTGCCGCTGCCGGGTTGGCTGGCAATCGTCCTGGCGGTGGTGGCGCTCGACCTGGCGATCTGGGCCCAGCATGTGCTGTTCCACCGCGTGCCACCCTTGTGGCGCCTGCACCGCATGCATCATGCCGACCAGGATCTCGACGCCACCACCGGGGTCCGTTTCCACCCGATCGAGATCGCGCTGTCGATGGCGATCAAGCTGGCCGTGGTGGCCGCATTGGGGGCCCCCGCGGCGGCCGTGGTGATCTTCGAGGTGCTGCTGAACGCGACCGCGATCTTCAGCCACGCCAACCTGCGCCTGCCGGCCTGCGCCGACCGGCTGCTGCGCCGGGTGGTGGTCACGCCCGACATGCACCGCGTCCACCACTCGCAGCACCCGGACGAGACCGACAGCAATTTCGGCTTCAACCTGCCCTGGTGGGACCGGCTGTTCGGCACCTACCGCGCCCAACCGCGGGACGGGCATGCGGGCATGGCGATCGGTCTGGCCACTTGGCCGGACCCGGCCGAGCAGCGACTCGACCGGATGCTGACGCAGCCGTTCCGCGCACCCCCGCCGGCGCCGTCGGTGGTTTCGGTTGCGGCCGCGAAGACATTCCACTAGCGAAGCCGGCAGTTCCAACGCCAGCGGGGAGCCCATGGCCGCGTTCGACGCCGAGTCCTATGTCACGGCAGAATTCGCCGAGCACGCGGCCGTGCAGCAGGCCACGCCGGTCGCCGTGCGGGCGGGGCTGCTGCGCCTGGTCGAGATCTGCGCCACCGCGGTCGAGGCGGGCGGCAAGATCCTCTTCTTCGGCAATGGCGGCAGCGCCGGGGACGCCCAGCACCTGGCGACCGAACTGGCAGTGCGCTACCAGCGCGACCGGGCGCCGATCGCCGCCATCGCGCTGACCACGGACAGTTCGGCACTGACCGCCATCGGCAACGACCTGGGCTTCGAACAGCTCTTCGCCCGCCAGGTGCAGGCGATCGGGCGAGCCGGCGACGTCGCCATCGGCATCACCACGTCGGGCCGCAGCGCCAACGTCGCCCGCGGGCTCGAGGCCGCGCGCGCGATCGGCATGCACGCCGCCGCCTTCTCGGGCGGGACCGGCGGAACGCTGGCCGGGCTGGCCGATCCCCTGATCCTCGTGCCGTCGACCACGACGGCGCGGATCCAGGAAATGCACATCACCATCGGCCAGATCCTGTGCGGGGCGCTGGAGCGGCGTCTCGGCCTGGTCTGATCCGGCAAGCGGCGGACCCCAGCGATGACCCAGGCACACAACGCCGATCTCGCCCAGCGCATCGACCAACTCGCCCGCGTGCGGGTGCTGTGCGTCGGCGACGTCATGCTCGACCGCTACATCTACGGCTCGGTCGAGCGCATCTCGCCGGAAGCGCCGATCCCGGTCCTGCGCATCCAGCGCGAGTCGGACATGCTGGGCGGTGCCGGCAACGTCCTGCGCAACCTGCTGGCGCTCGGGGCGGAGGTTTGCTTCCTGTCGGTCGTCGGCGACGACCCGGCCGGCCGCGAGATCCAGGCGATCATCGCCGCCGAGGAGCGGGTCGAGCCGCACCTGTTGTCGGAGCGCGCGCGCACGACGCCGATCAAGACCCGCTACGTCGCCGGCCAGCAGCAACTCCTGCGGGCGGACCGCGAGACGGTGGCGCCGATCGCCGAGGCCCTGCGCGAGGATCTGGTGCACCTGGCCCGCTCCGCCGCTACGGAGCAATCGGTCGTGGTCCTCTCGGACTATGACAAGGGAGTGTTGCGGCAGGGGGTGGCGGCCGGCGTCATCGCGGCTGCCCGCGCCGCCGGCAAGATCGTCATCGTCGACCCCAAGGGCTCGGACTACACGCGCTATCGCGGCGCCAACGTACTGACCCCCAACCGGCGCGAACTGGCCGAGGCGACCGACATGCCGGTCGGCACGGCCGAGGAGATCGTGACCGCGGCCCGCCGACTGATCGGCCGGCTCGACCTCGACGCGCTGCTGGTGACCCGCAGCCAGGACGGCATGACGCTGGTGGAGCGCGATGGCGCGATCCACCACCTGCCGGCCGAGGCCCGCGAGGTGTTCGACGTTTCCGGCGCCGGCGACACGGTGCTGGCCGCCTTCGCGACGGCGATCGGCGCCGGCTTCTCGTTCCGCGATGCGGCCCGCTTGGGCAATGTCGCGGCCGGCCTGGTGGTCGGCAAGATCGGCACCGCCGTCGCCCATTCGGTCGAGCTGATGCGGGCGCTGCGGGCGGGCGACATCGGCCGCAGCAACGTGAAGGCGCTGCCCTTCGCCGCCGCACTCGATCGCGTGCGCGGCTGGCGGCAGGAGGGGCTGTCGGTCGGCTTCACCAACGGCTGCTTCGACCTGCTGCATCCCGGCCACATCGCCATGCTGAAGGCCGCGCGCGCGACCTGCGACCGGCTGGTCGTCGGCTTGAACGCCGACGAGTCCGTCGCCCGCCTGAAAGGCCCCAACCGGCCGGTGCAGAACGAGGGCGCGCGCTCGACGGTGCTGGCCTCGCTGGCCGACGTCGACCTGGTCGTCATCTTCACCGAGGACACGCCGCAGAACCTGATCGAGGCGGTCCGGCCCGACGTGCTGATCAAGGGGTCCGACTACACCATCGACCAGGTGGTGGGGGCGGACTTCGTCCAGGCCTCGGGCGGTCGCGTGGTCCTGGTCGACCTGGTTCCCGGCTTCAGCACCACCGCCACGGTCGCCAAGCTGATCGGCTGAGCCCGCGCTACGACGAGCGCGCGCGGGATGCCCAGATCGCCGCCAGGAACAACCCCTTGGCGCGTGGCAGCACGAGCAGGCAAAGCGCAAGCGACACCGTGACCAGCAGGGCCGTGATCGCCCAGTCCGGCATGCTGCCGTAGCGGACGAGCGCCAGGGCGAGCGGCGCCACCAGGTGCCCGACGATCAGGATAGTGAGCCAGGGCGGGGCATCGTCCGCCCGCAGCTCGCCCCACGCCTCGCCGCAGACGGCGCAGCGGTCGACCTGACGCAGGTAGGTTGCGAACAGCCGGCCCTGGCCGCAGTTCGGGCAGCGCCCGCGGAGCGCGCGCCGGATCGACAGGAATGTATCGCGCCGTTCGCCCTGGATCATCGCCATGGCCATCCATCGCCCCTTTGGCCCGGTCTGTCCATGGCAGCCCGCCTATGACAGCAGCGCCGGTTCCAGGTCGTGACGGCCGGGGTCCTCCAGGCGGCCTAGGCGGAGGGAGGCGGTCAGGGCAAAGCGCAGCGTCACCGCCCGCCGCCTGGCGGCCACCACCGGGTGGCGCGGCGCCTCGCGCACCAGGGCGGCTCCGAAGCCGTCGGCGATCAGCAGGCCGGCATCCTCCGGCAGGGCCGGCAGCGGAAAACCGGAGGGGACGGCGAACAGCAGCGCGTCGCAGAAATCGCGATACTCGGGCCATTTGCGGTCGGCTCGCAGGTCGGCCAGCGAGGTCTTCACCTCGACGATGACGATCTCGCCGCGGCGATCGATGCCGGCCACGTCGGCGCGTCGCCCCGATGCCAGGACCAGCTCAGTGACGGTCGCGAAGCCCAGATCGCCCAGCGCCCGCCGTACGCCCCGGGCCAGCAGGCGGGCCAATGCCGGTTCGGCTTCGGGGCCGGCCATGCGACCGTCAGCCGCGGTCCCGCGCCACCGCCACGCCCGGGACCCGGGTGTAGCGCCACACGGCGGCCGGCGGCACGTTGCGCCAGACGCGGCAGACGCGGCGGCCCTGGACGGCGAAATGCCGCAGCGGGATCGGCGAGACGACGCCATAGGTGAACTGGATGAAGCGGCCATCCGGATGCAGGATCTCGAACCCGCCTTCCACCACCCGGCGCACCAGGCTGCGCGGCAGGGACACCAGCGGCAGGCAGGAGACGATGGCCGACAGGGTCTCGACCCCCTCGGCCTGCATCAGCGCCGGCAGCTCGCCGGCATCGCCCTCGATGACGCGGATGGCCGGGAAGCGCTGGCGCAGCACGGCCGCCATGGCGGGATCGCGCTCCAGTGCCAGGAACCGCTCGGGCGGTACGCCCGATTGCAGCAGGGTGGCGGTGATCGGGCCGGTGCCGGCACCCAGCTCGACGATGGCGCCCGGCACCGACAGGTCGAGCTGGGCCGCCATCGCCCGCCCCAGGCTGCGCCCGCTGGGCCAGACCGAGCCGATGCGCGTCGGCGCCTGCACCCACTTCCACAGGAAGAGGGCGGCATCCCGTCGCGAACGGCCGGGCGATGGGGCATCCCCGTGGTGCGGCTGGTCTTGCATCAGGACGGAACGGCTTTCTGCGAGGGAACGTTGCCGGCAACCTAGCCGGCGGACGATGACCGGACAACGACACCACCGCCGGCCCTGGCAGGCGGTCGCCCAGCCCCACCATCCATTCACGCCGAAGTGTCGTCACGGCGACGCGGTTTTGCCGTAGGCTGGGGCCAGGTCGAAAAGCAGCGGATCGGGGAAAGCACCATGCCGGAACAGGCAGACCGACTGAAGGACGAACGGATCGCGCAGGCAGCCGGACTGGCCGCCCAACGCCTGTCCGGCACACAGGCCGAGGCGGCGGCCCGGTTCGTCCAGCTGTTCGCCCGCAACATGGCGCCCGAGGACGTCGCCGCCTTCGCACCCGAAGACCTGTACGGGGCGGCGCTCAGCCTGCTTGCGTTCGCCGGGCAGCGCCCGGCAGGCAGCGCCAAGGTGCGCGTGCTCAGCCCCCGGGCCGATTCGGAGGGCTGGTCCTGCCGCCACGCGGTGGTCGAGATCGTCAACGACGACATGCCGTTCCTGGTCGATTCGCTGGTGGCCGAGCTGCAGCGCCAGGAGGTGGCCGTCCATCTCGTGGTCCATCCGGTCATCGCCGTCGAGCGCGAGGGCGAGCGGCTGGTATCGGTCGGCACCGGCCAGGCCCGCGAATCGATGATGCATATCGAGATCGCCACGCAGGCCGACCCGGCCCGGCATGAACAGATCCGCGCCAGCCTGCTGGAGGTGCTGGCTGATGTCCGTCGCGCCGTCACCGACTGGCCGGCGATGCGGGAGCGGATGGCGGCCGCACAGAAGACGCTGGCCGCCGAGGGCGGCAGCCTGCCAGCGGACGAGCGCGCGGAGGCCGACGCCTTCCTCGACTGGCTCGTCCATAACCATTTCACCTTCCTCGGCTGCCGCGACTATGCGTTTGGCGTGGCCGACGACAATGGCGCCGGCATCGCCATCGTCCCCGGGTCCGGGCTGGGCGTGCTGGCGGAGGAGGCAGCCCCGCTGTTCGACGGGCTGCGCCACTTCACCGCCCTGCCGGCCGAGGTCCAGGACTTCCTGCGCCAGCCGACCGCACTGGTGGTCACCAAGGCCAGCCACCGTGCGCGCGTCCATCGTGCGGCACCCATGGACGTGATCGCGGTCAAGCGCTTCGACCAGTCGGGGGTGCCCACGGGCCTCAGCGTCTTCACGGGCCTCTATACCTCGCAGGCCTACAGCGGCAGTTCGCGCACCATCCCGATCCTGCGCCGCAAGGTGCTGCGGGTGATCGACCGTGCCGGCTTCGACCCGCGCAGCCACGACGGCAAGGCGCTGCAGCACATCCTCGACACCTATCCCCGCGACGAACTGTTCCAGATCGACGAAGCGACCCTGTTCGCGATCGCGCGCGGCATCATGCATCTGGAGGAGCGGCCGCGGGTGGCGCTGTTCGTGCGCCCCGATCCGTTCGAGCGCTTCGTCTCCTGCCTCGTCTATGTGCCGCGCGACCGCTTCGATACCGCGCTGCGCCAGCGCTTCCAGGCGATCCTGGCCGCCGCCTTCGCGGGTGAGGTCGTCTCGTTCAACACGCATCTGGGCGAGTCGGCGCTGGCCCGCGTGCATTTCGTCGTGCGCACGACGCCCGGCGCCATCCCGGCC